>SKKK01000215.1 GCA_007121535.1 Planctomycetaceae bacterium
CTGCTCGATGCGGATGCGCCGCGAGTTCTTGCGAACCGCCGCCATCAGGAACTCGTAGCAGGCAGAAAGCCGTGAACGAGCAAGCACCGGATTTCCGCCAACAAAAATAAATTCAAACCAGATTGGGGATGCGAGTTTCCACCAATCGAGTGACAACATGGCCCAAGTTGTTCGTCAACCTGCGGTCAAGCTGTGAGACGGAATTGACGGCCCGATACCCCCTGCACGTCGTCTGCGCATGGATCGGCAACAGCCCCACCGTGGCCCGAGACCACTATCTGCAGGTGACCGAAGATCATTTCCGACAGGCGGCCGAAAACAAAAGGGGGGATGAATCCCAAAGGGGTGGGTGCAGACGTTGGGTGCAACTAGCTGCGGAAGATGGGTACAAACGGTGGGATACGCCAGTTTCCGCCATTTCCAGCCAGAACGACGAAAAAGGCCGCAAGTCCTTACAGGAAGAGGACTTGCGGCCTACTCTGGCGAATCGTGGCCACTACTGGCGAGCCACTCATGCACCCCCTAGGGGAGTCGAACCCCTGTTGCCGGACTGAGAACCCGGAGTCCTAGGCCACTAGACGAAGGGGGCGTGGCGGTGTGTTGCCAATCATTTACGTCAGTTTGTCGATGGTTCGGCGGTGTGTCAACGCCCAATTCACCACTTGATGACGGTTTTTCCTGTAATGGTACCGGTCGCTGCTATCCGGGCAACGGCGTCACTTCAGCGCCGATCTTCTTCGCCCAATGGATCATGACGCGAGCCTTCTTTCGCATCGCGGGCATTTCGAACGGCAGGGCGGGAACATGGTTGCCGATAAACTGCTGGACAAACGCGCGGGCTTTCGGATGTGGGGGAACAGACACCAGACGGATGGAGACCTTGTCGAATTCGTCTGCGTGCATCAGCGAGCCATACAGCTCGGCAAGATACCCGGAGTCGGCGTTTGAAAGCACCGCATCAGCAAGGAAAACGGAAACGATGTCGCAACAGACCAGTTCGAACTGCGCGAGCATGGCATCCGTCGCCGTCAATTCACGTTTCACGACAAACGGCGGCTTTCGCCTCGTTTGGAACTCCGCATCAACCAGTTTCTGTGTCGAGCCAGGTGGTGCCACGCGGCGTGTCCATTGCGTCACAGGACTCCGTTGGACAGGTAACCGATTGCAGTCCATCCTGTCCGTTCCCCGCGAACATCGTTGGGTTTACGATGTCCCGGTCACGAGAGCAGGCAGGATCCATCGTGCGTTGAACTGAGTCAGGAAGCGGCCCGACGGCAGATCCCACGTTTTCGCCGCTGACATCCGCAAGCTGTTTCGTCGCAGTGCTGGATTACTCACTATACCAACTTGCCGTGTACCGGTGAACAGAGATGAATTCGCGAAAAAGCAATTCAAATTGACCACGGCCATGAGTTGATGACGAAGTGCCAAAACGTGTCTCCCAACTTGGCGGCGAGCAGGCCGCACACGGCCGCCACGACAACAACGACCACAATCGCATGCCAGCCCGGTCGAACGATGTGCATCGCCAGCGCAAGACCTACGAGAATTCCAAGAAACGTCCCGCAACCGAAGCGGATTCCAAATTCAGCACGATTCATCGACTCGGTTCCCATTAGATCGGCGGCTTTATTCCAGCGTGTGGTTATCCCATGCTTGCTGCCGACGCGATCGGGCAGGCAGACGAACGTTCCCCCCGATTCAAGGCTCGGAAGGTTCCTCATGCAGGATCAGCGGGGCAACGACATGCTGCCGGCCATAGTACTCGATTTTGGATTCTTCCGGGTCCAGTACTTCGAGCTTGTTGTTGCGTATCAACGTCCAGTTGGCCGGGGCGCTGAGCAGGATGCCGCGGCGACCGCCGGTGAGGGTGTTGTTCTCGAGAACATTCATGACCATCCCCTTCTCGGGTCCGGCCTGGTAGCGGATGCGGTGCCCATGCTGCTCGAACGTGCCTCGTCGCCCCAGTCCGACGCCAATTTCATCGAACCGCATCCAGCCGTGGTGGGCCAGCGCGGTGGTGCCCTCGCGATGTTATTGCGGAATACCCGCTGGACGATGACGGTGCTCGTTCCGTCCGGCTCGATCCGCCAGGGACGGCGGACGCGAAGGTTGACGCCCGCCGAGTCGGATCGCAGCAGCCGCCACTGCCCCACGCCGCGGCCGCCGGCGACGAACACGGCCCAGTCGCCGTCCCGCGGCTTGCCTTCGCGGTCCATGGTGGTGGTCCAGGGTCGAGTGACAACCGACTCGGCCAGCACGTGGGCGGCGGCAGCTTCCAACCCCTGACATCAAGACGGGAACACTTCTTCGCATCGGGAACTCCTTTAGGCCAGCGTGTCCGGGCAAGAACGTTTCGACGCCGCCGGGCAAGCAAACCGGCCTGGTGCGACTCAACACTTCATCATGGTATCGAACGCAGGTGAGACTATTCGAACACCCGTTTCTCGACCGCCTCGGGCCATCCATCAGGATCCTCGATCAGCCAGACGTTGCGGAAAAGACACGCGCCACGATGCCGCTGCAGGTAGAGGTGCTCGCGCGGCACTTCTTCCCTCCTGCCGCCCCTGCCGGTGCCTTTTTCCAGTTCTACGTCGTCGTGAACCAGCACGCCATTGTGGATGACGCTGATGCGGACATTCTCGGTCTTACCGCCTTCGTCGTCGAAGCGCGGGGCGCGGAACAGAATGTCAAACGTTTGCCAGTGATAGGCAGGCAGGCTGACGTTCAGGTCCGGGGCACGCTGCTGATACAACGCGCCGTCTTCGCCTCGCCCGCCCGGGTGACCGAACGAATCCATGATTTGCACCTCGTAGCGGTCCTGGATGTAGATGCCGCTGTTCGCCCGCCCGGCGTCATCCCAGAAAGGCAGCATGTACTCGACATGCAGGAAGATGTCGCCATATTTCTCGGCGGTCCGTGCGCCCTGGTCCAGCAGTCCGTCGTCGGTCATCCTGGCGCCTTCTCGAAACTTGTCGACGTTGGACCCGTCGAACAACACCACCGCCTCGTCAGAAGCGGCGAGCCCCAGAGTAGGACTGGTGCGGAAGGTGCGTTCCAGAACGCCGATCTGACCCCGTTCCTCATGGCAAACGGTGATGCTTCCGTTTTTGACCTTGTAGACGCGGCCGTCGTCATGCTGAAACTCGAGTTGCCCTTCGGTGATCGTGGCTTCCAGACGTTCTGTTCCGCTTTCGGGATCCCAACCTTGCCCGGGCAGACCACCCCGGTAAAGGATCAGTTCGTAGTTGTCGTTCCGACGAGCCACCACCTGGGCGGCCAGCTTCACTTCGGCCTCTTCGCCTTCGACCGAGCCCAGATACTCACCCTGCCAGTGGACGATCGATTCGGGTCCCACGTCGTCGGGTGATACGTGCACGATATCGGCTGCCAGTAGCGAGGTTACCATTACCGAAACGATCACGAGCGAAGATGACACTGCCGAAAACAATTTCATTGCTTGTACCTTCCAGGATCTGGGTTGGGGCGGGTTGCCCATTCGACCTGCATATTCGGTATTATCAAAGCCGAATCCGAACATACGAGCATACCCAGCACTCAATGGTCGGTCAAGAATCCGGCTGATCGGCGCACGATGCTCGATCAGCTCGTGTCGTCCGTCAGGCAAACGATCGAGGAATACGATGCGGAAGAAGAAAGAACCGAAAGCCAGCACATCCCGCAGAATCATCACGGCACCATCCAGTTTTGACGCTATGGCCTATGCGATTTGGGGGAAACCGGGTGTCTTGGCAAGATGTGCGATCGATACTTGACACGGAGTTCTGGGAAAACCAGAATCAGCAGCAGTTGAGGTCGATCCGACCTGTCGATCAGCAATGGGAGAAGAAATCATGGCGACTGTGGGCAATTTTCTGGGGCGTTTGCTGCGGCTGTTCATGCAATTGATTGGCTTTCTGTTTGTGGGCTATGTATTTGGACCGCCGGCGGCTGTGAATCGCTGGTTCTTGATGCGGGCCAAAGCGAACGTGGAAAGCCGAAAGATGCGTTGGATCTCGGTCGACCCGATCGCCGCTGCGTGGACCGGTCCGGCAGTAGCCTACGTGCTGTTGGCGTTACATTGGCTGGGCGCGGACCCCCATGTTCTAGGTTGGATGGCCATTTTATTGGCGATCTACGTTGTCGTGGTTCTCGGGTTCGACCCTCGATTCGGTCACACCGTGATCGGAGCGTTATTGATCGCTGTTGCTGTTCTGGTCGTCGCCATGATCCTGCGAGACGCGGAGGCGAAAAACCGGATCGTTGCCTCATTCCAACTTGTGTTCTATGAAGACGGTGTTAAGTTCTATCCTCTTCCGACCGCCATCATCGCCACGGCGGTCGCTCTGCTAGTGCTGTTCGAAACGGCTTTCGAACTGGTGATGCGTCGAAATACGGTGGACGGGAATCACTACAATCTGTCGCAGTTGTTTGAAACGACATCGACCTTGAAACGCGAAGACTATCATCTGGAGCACGATATCCCGGATTTCATCGAATATCGGATGACCGCGTTGTCCAGCATTCGGTTCCGGCCCACGAAGGACGGGCTCAAAGAAGTCGTACAGGAACGCGTGCCTTGGGGCAGTCATATCATCGACCATCTTCGCAAGTTGACCAGAAAGACCGATGTGTTGGTTCGCTAACAGGCGGACACAAGACGAAGAGACTGTGAAAGATGTGGGAAGAATTGGGACAAGCACCTTGGCGCCCCCCCCGTTCGTTCCTTGGTTTTCGCGGTTTCTGCTCGTAGCCAGTCCCATTTCTTCGCAGCCTCGAAGTCTCGGATTTGGTTGGATGGCGCAGCGGGGTCGGGAGTCGTTTTCGGCCAACGATCTACCACATGGGAAGCGGGTCACCCGAAAACGACTCCCGACCCCTTTCGCGCAATTCCACCAGGGAATATCTGGCCGGGTGTTTGCTCGACCGGATTATTCTTCGCCGGTTCGCGCTGCGTCGTTTCTCCAAAGGTGAAGGTACTGGGGGCGGTCCCAGCCGATGCTCAGGATGTCGAGCGCGCCGTTGCCGTTCAGATCGGCCACGGCCACGCGGTCGCCCATCGTGGTGCTGCCCACCGTATGACGCGTCCAATCACCAGAGCCGTCTCCCGGGTTCTCCCACCAACCACGCGGGCATTGTTCCATCGCAGCCGCGGATTGGCGCCGGGCACTCGGTCCCCGCCGGTATCGACGTAGTACCCGGCCACAACGTCCAGGCGGCCGTTCCCGTTCATATCGCCGACGGCGATGCCCTCCTCGTTGGCGCCCGCGGCGATCCGTTGCGCGGGCCATGCTGCGTCGGCCGGTTCGTCGGGGATCGAGAGGCTGTAGATCCCAGCACCCGAAGCAAGAAGGATCTCCGGGCGGCCGTTGCCGGTAATGTCTACGGCCACATAGCCCTGCCCGTTCACGTGGGGCGTGCGTGGAATTCCCGAGGCGATACGTTTGGCCGTCCACGACGTGCCTTGGGCATCGTCGGCCTTCAGCCAGTAAACATGGGGTAGGGCCATGGCGATGATGTCGGGCCGACCGTTCTGCTCCACGTCGACGAACAGGCACCCGTCGACGTTCAGCCCCAGATCGATCCGTTCCCAATCGCCGGTCATCTCGCCGCCCGGATTGCGGTAGAAGTAGCGTCCTGAGACGATGTCCCGGTAGCCGTTGCCGGTGAAATCGGACGTATCAAGTCCAAAGTAGCGCATCCACGACGGTTCATCGAAGTCGCCCCATTGGCGACGCTGGGCGTCGACCTCGATGTAGGTCCATCGATCGAGGGCCTGCCGAGCCGTATACGAGGCGAACTGCCAGGGCAGCGGGCTGCGAGTGGTGCTTGTCCGGTCGGGCGTCTGGTTCACGAGCACCTCGAACAGGCTGGCATCGTGGCTGGGCAGGCGGAAGACGTCCGGAGCGCCATTGCCGGTCAGGTCGGCGACCTGGCCGTTATAGATGCCCTCTTTGGTGAGGACCGACGGTTCCCAGGTCTGGTTGTCGCCCTGGTTGAGGAAGATGATCGCGGGGAACTCTGTCTGGCCCAGTGCGCGGGCGCGGCCCGCGTTAGAGCCGGCGAGCACGTCGTAGTGGCCGTTGCCGTTGAAGTCGTAGACTTGCAGTGTGTGGGCGGCGACCAGTTCCCGGGTGATGACGTGCTCTTTCCAGGGCCCGGTGCGGGGATCTTCCGCTCGGTACCACGACACCGGGTAGCCAGCCCGCTCCGAGTGCGAGATGAAGACCTCGACGCGGCCGTCGCCGGTGATGTCGCGGCAGAAGACCTTGGTGGCGTTCCGCGACCAGTCGCCGGTCTGATTATGCCACCGTTCATCGATCGAGCGGACGGTCCATTCGCCGGTCAGATCGCCGCCGGGGTTCTCTACCCAATAGCCGTTCGTGGCAACGTCCACCAGGCCGTTGCCGGTGATGTCGCCCACGTCGAGCCCTTCGTGCAGGTTGGGGATCACGAAATCCTGAACCTTGGTCCACTCCGTGGGCGAATCCTGGCGGAAAACGAGGAAGCGATTCCCTACGAAGGTAATGGCCACCAGATCGACGCGACCGTTGCCGGTAAAATCGGCCAGAGCCACATCCTTGATGCACGCCGGGGCGCGGCCGATGTGATGGGCTTGCCAGGCGTCCTTGGTTGGGTCGCCCTCGGGCATCGGGTTCTCGTACCAGTAGATCTCCGTCGGCGCGCCGGCCTGCTTCCACTCGCCCGGATGCGCCAGCCCGAGCACGTCGAGGTGCCCGTTGTTGTTGATGTCGGCGGCTGCCAGGTCACCCGCCGCGAAGGGGCTGCCGTTGGGAGCCCGCTCGGCGATCACGTGGGCCGCCCAGGTCGTACCGCCCTCTCGGGTCTCGTACCAGCGCAGCATGCCTCCGTGGCCGTTGTTGTCCTGCAACAAAACGTCGGTCAGCCCGTTGCCGTTCACGTCGCCCAAGGCTCGTGCCCACCAGAGCACGGCCTCGGTTTCAATCGTGCGGGCCTCGAAAACTGGCGGCGAACCGGCCCAGCCGGGATTCGTCACCGGCAGACAGACCATCGTCAGCAGGGCCGTTGCGAGAACTGCTCGTGTTGGGCGTTTGGCGAGTGGGGAGTTGATCGGTTGCATGGTCGCAGCCTCCTTCAGCAAGGGTTAACAGTCGTTAAGTCTTCAGTCGTAACATTCGCGCACGGTGCGCGCATCTTTGTAGGTTGGGACTCTGTCCTGACCGGGGCGGGTCGGAGACCCAACCTACTTCGGTTGCGGCCGTCCGCCTGCGGGCGCTTCTGTCAGGGCTTGGACGGATACTTCGTGGATCGTAACGTCGGCGTTGTGCGGCACCAGACAGAGCGATCCGGAGGGATACTCGGCGCCGGGCGGCTTATGGGCCTCGGCGCCCCAGTCCGGCGGCTCTTCACCGCCGTCGGGCCAGTTCTTGAAACGGTAACGGGTGCGGCCGTCTTCAAGCGACTCGACTTGGGCTTTGATCCACATCGGCGATGTCAGCGGAACTGCCGGGCCGGGTTGTGTCACGACGCCGGCCCCCAGAACCACTCGCCAGCGGCACTGCGGTGGATCGGGCAGCAGAAGCAGTTCGCCCTGGGCGCCCAGCGGATACCAGCGGCGGCTTGGCTGCAATCCGTCGACGGTGTGCCCGCGCCAACGCAAGGCCACGCCCATGTGGGTCACGTTAAAGGTGGGCGGACCGCGCTGCGGGGGCGTGAAGCCATGCACGGACAGCCGCACGACCGCTTCGTAGTCGGTCCAACTGGAATCCCCCAATGTCAAAACCCGATCGTACCACGGGTGTACCGTGCGGACGCCGTCGTCGGTCAGTCGCCAGTGCCCGTCGACCACTTGAACCACTTCCTGAAGATCGTCGACCTGGGCAAAGTCGACGTGGTAAGGCAACCGCCACGATTGGCCCCGTGCGATGTCCAAGGTGGCCTCGGCCGTCAGCTCTTCCCCGTCCTGGTACGTGGCAGCCAAAGCCAGGAGATTTTCTCCCGTGCGGAGTTCGTCCCAAGCCCGTTGAACGTTGAAGTCCCCTGGTGCTGCGAGCCGGCGCAAGTCAGTGCCCAGCGTCAGGGGCTGGTGCGAACCGCCGTTGACCGAGTAGGTCAGACGTTCCACCTCGCTCCACGGTGCAACGTTACCCAGCACGTTGATCCACCGCTGCGGCTCGCCCCGCCCGCCGAACGTTTGCTGCGGTCCGTGCCACAGATCGATCGAACGAGGCCGGCGCGTGGCGGTCGCCGGTTCAGGTGCGATCGCCGCTTCGATCATTTCAGCGACACGGGCATGCTGTGCCTGGTCGCCGACACCCGTTTCCAGGAAGCCCACGGTGAACCGCTGCCCCCCACCGCGGAACTGGGGCTGCGTGCCGGGACCACGGCCAAAGCCGAACACCACCATCCCGTCCGGCGCCGTGGCGGCTCCGCCCTCGCTGCTGCCAAGGTACCAGAGCGTATCGGGCAAGTCATCCGGCTCGTGCTGGGCGAGGAAAAGAACCCGCTGTACGGCAACGTCGCCGAAGTAGATCCATTGCCAGCGATCGAACAGTTGGTTGCCGTGGTCCGGGACTTCGCGTCGCGGCCCTGCCCGGTCGGTGCCCCAGTATTTCTGCCGCGGGGCGAACGTGCCGGCGATCGGCCCTTCGTACAGAAACCACCAGGCGTGGTCCGGATCGGCCTTTTCCATGGTGAAGGTCGCGGTCGTCTCTGTAAAGGTCCATGTCCAAGCCCACTTGCCGGAGAGGCTTTCCGTGCGGATGGTGTCCGGTCCCACCAGTGTGCTTTGGCAGCGGTCGAAGCCGGGGTGGCCTGCTCCCGCGTCCGGATTGCCGCCGCCGAACAGCAGGTTCGGCAGGCCCCGATAGCCGGCCGCCGCCGAGGCGGGGAATTCACTCAGCGGATCCTTCGAGAAGGCGATCCAGTCGCGGCCCTCGCGATCGATCAGCCGCGAGAAGCCGCCTCCCGGCCGGTCGTAGTACCAAGTCGCCGCCTCGGTCCGCACGACGAACTGAGGGATGCCCTCGAGTTGGCCTTCGGTGATTTCCACCGCCTCGACGGCGGATGCCATGCACCAGATCCCCACGGCGACCAGCGCGGCGCAGCCCCAACGGGCCGCAAGCCGCAGCCGCCGATTGGTCGATTTCGCTTTCATCAATCTACCTCTCCTTTCCCAAGCAAAGAAGAATAGGGTCACATCAAGGCTGTGAAAAAATTGGGACAGTCATCGTGGCGACCACCAATCTTCCAACGTTTTCGCATCTCTCTCTCGGAGCCTGTTCCAGTCTTTCACAGCTTAGCTCGCATCACCGCCAGGTCCTCGGTCGCTTGGTGGGTCACGCCGTCGCCGCAGATCTCCACGCCGGCGTTCGTGGCCACAATTTTCACGTTCAGACGCGGATAAGCGATCGAAGTGCGGACTTGCTCGCTGGCCCGCAGGCTGGCGAACATCGCGAACGTGCTGGCAAAGGGCATCTTGCCCGTGGTCGCCAGACCGGCGTGCCAGGCGTTGTCGTTCTCCATGAAGGAAACCCCCTTGCCTTTGACGGTTTCGGCGACGATCACGCTCGGCGTGCCCGTGTGCGCTCGGCAGTCCCGGAAGGCCTGGTCGATCTGCCGGAAATCGTGCCCATCGCAGTGGCAGGCGTTCCAACCACAGGCCTGCCAGCGAGGCGCGATCGGCTGGACGTTCATGATCCGCTCCGTGGGCCCATCCGTCTCCATCTTGTTGTCGTCGACGACGACCACCAAGTTGTCCAAGCGGAAATGGGCCGCCGCCATGGCCGCCTCCCAGACCTGCCCCTCCTGGAGTTCGCCGTCGCCCACCATGCAAAAGATACGGTAGCCGCGGCCGTCCAGCTTGCCGCCCAGCGCGATGCCCACGGCGCTGGAGATCCCCTGGCCGAGCGATCCGGTGGTCATGTCCACCCCGGGCGTCTTTCGCATATCGGGATGGCCCTGCAGGCGGCTTTCCACGTCGCGGAGCGTGGCCAGCCACGCCTCGGGGAAATAGCCCCGCGCCGCCAGGGCCGCATCGAGCGCCGGGCAACAATGGCCCTTCGAAAGCACGAAACGGTCACGGTCGGACCAATCGGGAACGGCCGGATCGATCCGCATGTGGTGGAAGTAAAGATACGCGATCACGTCGATCGCCGAGAAGGAACCGCCGATGTGGCCCGATCCGGCCGCGGCCACCATCTTCACGATGCTCGCGCGCAGCCGAGCGGCAGTTGCTTCGAGCCGTTCGACGTTCACATCAGCCATCTTTGTACTACGAGCCCAAGACATCAGATGTCTGACGTCTGATGGCTCGAATCTATCAATGCCAACTCGGTGTGTCAACGATTTTGGAACCAAATCGAACATTTTTTGTGAGGGCAGCTTACCTTGAGCGGCACGGCGCTAGCCGCCGGTGGCGTCCAGAACCGGCGGCTAGTGCCCTGCGGCTGATGGATAATCCGGGCTATGCGCTGTTCCTCCACAACGACGACGGGCACCGGCCGATGCGACTGTGGCGGTCCGCTCGCCAATTGCGACAACGGACCGCCCTATTGGTGCGCGACCGAGTGAGAAGAAGCGCCAAACCTCAGTCGTCCGACGATTCGTCTTCGGCCACCGGACCATAGGCTTCGATCTGCCACAAACGCGTTCGATCATTGGGCGTGGCGGAGACCACCAGACGCAGGCGATCGGTCATCACGGCAGGGAAACGCGCGTTCCAGTCGATCGCTGTGTTGTCCTTTGTCCGCGTTGGGACGATGTCCCGGTATTCGTTGCCGTCGTGGTATTGGAACACGAAATCGCGGACCGGGTCTTGGGTTCCTTGAGCGGTGCCATATCCGGTCACGATCCGTACACCACCCAGTTGTTGCGCGGTATCCCAGGTCAATTCCACAAAGTGAGGCAACTGGGTGTCACTGACCCAACGCAGACTGTTGTCATGGTAACTGACACGGCCGTCATTGATGTTGCTGGCCGGATAACGTTCCGGGTCGTAGCAGCCGGAGACGTTCAGTTGGCTGGCGTGGCGTGCCAGATTGGGCCCGGCATTCTTGACCCATTCCGGTGCTACGGGCGGGCGGGCCGAGGCGGGCAGTGGCAGGCGGCCGACTCCGGCGGTCATCAATTCCTTCAATTCCTCCAAGTGATCGGTGTAGACTTGGCGAGGATTGACGTCGTGGCGTTTGCACACGGCCGCGGCCATCCCGACCACTTCGCCCACCATGCCCAGCGTCCGCATCACCCGCACGGTCCCCAGCGCCACGTGGGTCACGCTGATGTTCCGTCCTGCCATGAACAGGTTGTCCACGTTCCGTGAGTAGAAGCAGCGATAAGGGACCGGATAGGGTTGAATTCGCAGATGATCGGCCCGCGCTCGGAATTCTTTGCCCGGAAAGTGCCGGGTCTGAAAATCGGTGGGGTAGTGCAAATCGATAGTCCAAGTGGTGGTGACCGCCGCATCGGGGAATGGTCGCTGCTCGACAATATCCTGCTGTTGGAGGATCACATCTCCCAGCAGGCGTCGCGATTCGCGTTTGCCGCCAATAAAGGCGACCCACTCCAATTCGCGATTTGCGTAGATTTCCTTGTCCGGCGCCTGATTCTTCTGGAATGCCCAGTTGCCGAACACGGCGCGCAGCCCATGGTCACGAATCTTCTCGAACTGTTCGATCTGATCCAGCAGGAACCCGGTTTCCCAATTCCACTCGCCGTCCGTCGCCTTTTGATAGGTTTCCTCGGTGAACTGGATTGCCCAGGGCGTGTCGGGGAACTCGGTGGGTTCCTCGGTGACGGTCGAATACCACTGCACGGAGGTCCCCATGGTCTGGCGGTCGGGTTGTTCCGGGGCGAGGTCTTCGCCCGTTTCCTCGCGGCTCTCACGGCCGTAGCGGTAATCGGCGCCTGCGAGATAGCCCAGATTCCCATCGCCGGTGCAGTCGGCAAACCAGCGGCCGACAAAGCGGGTACGGCGTCCGGTACGGACACACTGGCCCACCACAGCAACGATTTGATTACCCTCCATTTCAACGCCGTTTACACGCGTATTCAGGAACAGTTCCAGTGTCGGCTCGGCCCGGACCAAATTCAATTTCCGCTCGTCTTCGTAGCGTTCGGGCGGTCCGGCGTTGCCCACCGCACGGGGGCCGACTTCGTTGACCACTCCGCCCAACGCCGGATATGGCGGTAGGTGGATCCCGCCGTGCAGATGCACGCGGATCTCCGAACTGTTGTTGCCGCCCAGCAGGGGCCGATCCTGAATCAGCGCCACATCCAGCCCAAGTCGAGCTGCCGAAATGGCGGCACACATCCCGGCCACCCCTCCACCGACCACTACGAAATCAAAATCTTGCGGGGCGTCTTCAGGTGTTTCCGGAAAGTTCAGTAGTTGGCGGCGAAAACGGGCCATCTTATCACCCTCGTTCGGAGGTATTAGGTCCCGGTCCGTGGTGAACAGGATCGCATCGCAACGCCCGTTGAAGCCGGTCAGATCGTGCAGCGCGATGGTGGACTCCAAGTTCGCTTCGTCGATCTCGATCGTTCCTCCCTCCTGCCAGTGCCATTCCAGCCCCTCGGTCCCGAATACCACGGGCAGAGGCTGACCGTTCACCCGTAGCTGGAATCGGCCCGGCGATTCGGGGGCGTTCCAAGGGGCCGCCCAATCGCGAGTGCGGACCAGCACCCGGTAGGTGCCGACCGCGGGGAAGGTGACGCGGGTCACTGCATCTTCGACGGGGCGGCCCAGCCCGTGCGCCATCAGGAACGGTGAACCCATCTGGTCCATGACCTGGGTGTCGATCACCCAGCCACCCAACTCGTCGAACCCTTCCGCCTCGACGAGCACCGTTTGCGATGGAGAGGCCAGTGCGGCACCACCGAAAGGATACAAACAGACTACAAAGAAAGCCAAGTAACGTGACAGACGGCCCATGGTAAGCTCCTGCGGTTCTCGGAAACGGAATAACTGCGATCTCAACGACTAGCTTCTGGGCAGCCTCGACAATTGGCGGCGGCCTTTTTGCCAACGCTGCGGCCCATCAGCTCTTAGACATCCTCTGGGCCTGCGTGCAAGCCTCCAAAACAATAACCTGTTGGGGAACGCCGTCCGGGGATACCCAAGCCGACGCAGGCAGACCGACTGCCAGCCCGCCCACCATGCTAATATAAACCCAAGCCTCGTCAAGCATTCCATGCGGATTTCCGCCTGACGGTGTGCCTTGGGGGGGCAGGTGGTTATTCGTAGACGAACGTGGCGGTAACCATGGCGTCCTGGTCAGTGCTCAGCCGGTCATGCCTCGCCACGACCAGAGGTCGAGCGTTCGTTTGTTGTGGGTGGCGACGGGCTTGATGGCGCGGACGCCTCCCGAGTTGGTTCGGGGCAGCATGTACAGCGTTCTGCCGACGTTCATGATGGCCCGCTCGGTGACCGATTCGCGCACCGTGCGGACGAATCCGGCCGCGTTCTCGCGAACCGCGTTGGGGTTTCCGATGGGCGTGATGGTTCGTACATGGTGTGGAATCCTTTTCCGAATCCATTTCCGTGGACGGTGAACTCGGGGATCTAAGCACCCGGCCAGATTTTTTTGGTGGAATCGGGGGAAAGGGGTCGGGAGTCGTTTTCGGGTGACCCGCTTCCCATGTGGTAGATCGTTGGCCGAAAACGACTCCCGACCCCGTTGCGTCCCCGTGCAAGGCCACCTCAATTGTCAAGAAACTTCTGGCCGGGTACTTAGCTGTTCGGAAGTTTATCCCATGCTCGGCGAGAAACAACCATCGCAACGCCCTCCGTCCCCATCGAAACATGTTGAGACGCGTTCTGCGCACGAACCAGTGTTTTTTTTGTGGACGATCCTCTGACGACAACATCGCCCATGGGCCCGTACTTGGAAGCCGAGGAAAGTGACGAGGTGATTTGATGGCAGGCGAGTCCTTGACAAACACCCGACGGACCGCCAAATTCAGATGATAAGCCATTGGCTTTTTCGGGGCCGAAGCCTGCCCCATCGACATAAGGAGCCTACGATGACCACACGCCGTGCGTTTTGCACCACACTTGCGCTGGCCGCGGCGTTACTGGCCGGCATGTCGTCGGCCGCCGCGTCGGACTCGACCGAAGCTCAGGAACACACCGTCCTGGTCGAGGCCGAGATGTTCGAGGAGTACGGCGGCTGGTTGCACGACAGCCAGTTCATGGACCGGATGGGTTCGCCATTCCTGCTAGCCCACGGGCTGGGCGAACCGGTGGCCGATGCGCGCACCACCGTCCGTTTTCCCGCGCCGGGCACCTATCGAGTATGGGTGCGCACGCGCGACTGGGTGGCCCCGTGGAACGCGCCGGGGGCGCCAGGCCGGTTCCAACTGCTGGTCGACGGCAAACCGCTCGAAACGGTGTTCGGCACGGAAGGGTCCGAGTGGCACTGGCAGTGGGGCGGCGAGGTAGCGATTGCGGGCCGCACGGCCGAGGTCGCTCTGCGCGACCTAACCGGCTTTGCCGGCCGCTGCGACGCGATCGTCTTCACGAGCGATCCCGACTTCACGCCGCCCAACGAAGACCCTGAAATGGCCGACTTCCGCCGCCGCATGCTCGACTTGCCGCAGCAGTCCGACGAGATCGGACCGTTCGACCTGGTCGTCGTTGGCGGCGGCATCGCCGGTACGTGTGCAGCGGTGGCGGCCGCCCGGCTGGACCTGAAGGTGGCCCTGGTACAGGACCGGCCCGTGCTGGGCGGCAACAACAGTTCCGAGGTGCGCGTGTGGCTGCAAGGGGCGCGGAACGTGCCGCCGTATCCCCGGTTGGGCGATATCGTGCGTGAAATGGAGCAGCAGCGCAGCGCGCACTACGGCCCCGACAATACGGCCGATCTGTACGAGGACGACCGCAAGCTGGAACTGGTGCGCGATGAACCGAACATCACGCTCCTGTTGGAGCATCGCATGAACGAAGCGGAAGTGGCCGACAGCCGGATCGTGGCGGTGACGGCCCAGCACACGCGCACCGGCCAGCGTCTGCGGCTGACGGGTCGCTGGTTCGCCGACTGTACCGGCGACGGCGCCTTGGGCGCGCTGGCCGGGGCCGAGTACGAAATGACCGTCCCCGGCCGCATGGGGCAGTGCAACTTGTGGAACGTGATCGACACGGGTAAGCCGGTCGACTTCCCCCGCACCCCATGGGCCTTGGACCTGAGCGACAAGCCGTTCCCCGGCCGCGGCAATGGCGAGCCCGATCCGCTCAAACTGGGCGGTTGGTACTGGGAAAGCGGCTTCGACCACGACCCATTCGAGAAGGACGAGTACATTCGCGATTGGAACTTTCGCGCCATGTACGGCGCGTGGGACGCGTTGAAGAATGTGGATCGGGTGCTGCCAACGTACAAGCTCAACTGGTCGGCGCACATTTCCGGCAAGCGGGAAAGCCGCCGTCTGCTGGGCGACGTGCAGGTGACGCTGGACGACCTGCTTGCGCAGCGGGAGTTTTCCGACGGGTTCGTCGCCACCGGCTGGGCGGTCGACCTGCACCTGCCCGACCCGCGCTACGAAAAGGGCTTCGAAGGCGACGCCTTCATCGCCCAAGCGCATTTCACAGCGTACCCTCGTCCGTTTCGCGTCCCGTACCGCGCCCTGTACTCGCGCAGCGTGCCGAACCTGTTCATGGCCGGACGGTGCATCAGCGTGACGCACAATGCGTTGGGGGCGACGCGGGTGATGCGCACCGGCGGGTTGATGGGCGAGGTAGTGGGCATGGCGGCCGCCGTTGGCCGCAAGCATGACGCGGATCCGCGGCAAGTGTATGAACGACACCTGGAAGATCTGAAGGAACTGGTCCTCCAGGGCGTTGGCCGACCGCTGCCCGGTCCGCCGAAGCCCGACTGGTTCACGGCGGAGCGTCGCAACGTGGCCCGTTCGGCCGCAGTGAGCGTATCGAGCCATTACGATCCGCAGCGATACCCGGCGGCGAACATCAACGACGGCAATGTCGACTGGGGCGACAACGAGGCGCGCTGGATCAGCGGCGATGCGCCGCCGCACCACGTCGAACTGATCTGGGACGCCCCGCAGATCGTCTCGGGCGCACGGATCGTCGGCGGCTATCGGCAGCCCGACGGGCAGTTGGTGGGCGCGAACCGCGAGTTCGTCTTGCAGTACCACGACGGGGCCGACTGGCGTGATATTCCCGGTACGCGCGTCGCCGAGAACGAGGCAAGCTGCTGGGCTGCCGAGTTCCCGCCGATCACGGCTCAACGCATCCGAATGGTCGTCGCCGCCAGCACCGACCGGCGCGCCCGGCTTTGGGAGCTTGAGCTTTACGGACCCGCCCGGTGAGGCGTACCAGCTGCTGACTGGCCATCAGGCCTTGTCGTTCTACCCCGGACCGACGGAACCGGTCTGAACCAGCAACAAACACAACCGCCGGATCGAGGCAATCGTGGAAACTCGAGCAATACGGGAAGAGTCCTCCGGCAGAAGCAGTGCAGGCCTTTGTCTGGAGCACGAATGCGGCGGATGTGCTCGGCGAAACGGACGGTCTTCTGCCGGCGGGGAACACGGGGTCGGTGGTGCTGGTGTCGAAGGGTTCCGGCGCAGCGGTGCAGATTCCGATGCACGAAATAGCCAGTCCGCTTGCATCGCTGCACCACGATCAGTCCTGCGGGCCTCTTCGTGGCTTTCTTCACAGGCCAGGAGTCCGCATTTTCCTCTCCGCGTCCTGGCCCTTCCTTCACCATTTCCGTGAACTGAGTCGAGCCGTGCTTGATACGGGTGACGTTCCTCCCGTCGTTTCTTCTTCTTCGCTCCTCTTGATTTTGCCTCACTTGCGGCAGCCTATTAAGAAGGAGGGTGGGGCGAAGCCTTCGTCGCCAGCTTCAATCCGCACTCACTGCATCGGCGGTTTCGTCGTGCTCCCCAAATCCTTCGATCGTCTCATGAATGATCCGGGCTAAGCGCGAATCGGGGGCGTACGCACTTGGCCAGGCCAATGTTTTCGATCCCGATTTCGTATCATCTCTGCGGCACCGTTCGCCCGACATGCGGGAAGAATGCCACCGTGATTAAAAGGAACGCCAGGCTGGGGACGTGCGCCTTCGGCTGACGGTTAAACGATCAGCGAGTGGGACTCGCGAGACGCGATCAATGGTCTTGCTGGGGGCCGTCGTCCGGCGGCTCGTCCTCGGGGGGGCTCGGTGGTCGTTGTCCGCGACGGCGTGAAACGGCCTGGCGCAGCAGGAATTCGATCTGTCCGTTGACACTGCGAAATTCCTGCTGAGCCCAGATTTGAACCATGCTGACCGCACCATGCACGATCTTTTGTCGAGCGTCGATGATCGCTTCGGCCTGCTGGCGTCGCAACATGGCGCCGGCGATCTCGGGAGCATAGGCCAGAGCAGATCGTTCAGGGGGACCGGTTCACGTCAGACGCTTGACCAAACCATCCGAGCGCTCCTTACGGTCCCTGCGGTCCTGCCTTCCGACCACAGGGGGGTACGTCGAGCGATCGACCAGCCGAAACGGCCGCTCCCCCTGTTGCTGAACCATATCATTATGATATCACTTCGATATCTAAGTGTCAATCTTGGGTTGGAAATCGGAAAGAAATGCAAAACAAGCAGCCGGCCAAGAGTTTCTTGTCAATTCACAGTGGCCTTGCACGGGGAACGCAACGGGATCGGCAGTCGTTCTCGGGCAACGACCGACCATAGGGAAACGAGTTTGCGCGAAAACGACTCCGGGCGCCTTTCGGCCGACTTTTTCAGCCTCTCCCTTGCAGGCCCCGCAGGTTATGTGAAAGAATAGGGAAAAGCAATGAGAAGGAACGTTAAAGTGTATCATGACATGATGTTGTACGAGACGCATTCGCACACCCCGCTTTGCAAACACGCAGTCGGTCTGCCCCACGAGTATGCGGAAGCCGCTTATCGTCGAGGTCTCCAGGGATTGATGGTCACTTGCCACAATCCCATGCCGGACGGATTCGCTCACCGAGTGCGGATGAGCCCGGGCGAGTTCGATGATTATTTGCGCATGGTCTTTCACGCTCGACAGCAGTGGCGCGGTCGCATCGATGTGCGACTGGGAATCGAAGCCGATTATTTTCCGGGCTACGAGCGTTGGTTGGAAACTCAACTGCAGATGGCCGACTTTCAGTACGTGCTGGGCTCGATCCATCCGCAACTGGCCGAGTTCCGGCAACGGTACTGGACGGGCGATGCGTTGGAATTCCAGCGAACCTACTTTCGGTTGTTGGCTGAATCAGCGGAAACCGGGCTGTTCGACTGCCTGGCTCATCCGGACTTTGTCAAGAACGAGACGCCCGAAGATTGGCAGCCGCAACGCATTTGGGACGATATTTGCCAAGCCCTGGATCGCATCGCCGCAACCGGCGTCGCCATGGAATTGAACACCTCGGGAAAGAACAAGACGATTCCCGAGATGAACCCGTTCGCCGGGATGCTGGTCCAGATGCGCCAGCGGTCCATCCCCGTGGTGGTCGGCGCTGATGCCCATCGGCCGGAACGGGTCGGGGACGGCTTTTCGGAAGCCCTGGATCTGCTGCAGCAATGTGGTTACCAGCACGTCAGTCTGTACATCAATCGCACTCGTCGCGACATTCCGATCCCGATAGCCCGACAGATGCTGCAGCCTCGTTCGGCGGTACCCGCTCGTACGGTCGATGACCGCCGGGATGCCGGGTTCGTTGGCTGGTTGACCTGACCTCAAAGTTCGTCGTCACCCGTTGGTCCCGGTGATCCAACGATGAAAGGCTTTGGGCAACGATGCGTTGGCCATTTCAGTTCTCTGTCAAGCGGTATGCGTGCGACGCTCGAGAAAGCGGGCAAGCGTGTTCCCGATTTGGACCTGTTGATCGCGGCCACCGCCCAAACTCACCACCTGATTGTGGCGACAGTTAATGTGCGCCATTTCTCGCTGACTCCCGACCTGCCTGTCGAGGATTGGTCCGTTGCGTTGTCATAGAAGACCAGAGAGCAAGGACAAGCAAACGAGTAATGTTTTCTAACCGAAACTCGACGTAACTGCTGGAACGCGAGTCAGCCTGGAGAGCCAATGACAGATATTGTTGACCACCGCATTGCGGGAACTCGGATTACCGTATGGGACGTGTTTCATCATCTGGAAAATGGCTGGGAGAACCGGGAAATCGCGGAAGTGCTCGGCGTCACCCAAGTCCAAGTCCAGGCAGCCCTGGACTACATCAGCGAGCATGAGAGCGAGGTTCGACGCACCCATGAGATGA
>SKKK01000161.1 GCA_007121535.1 Planctomycetaceae bacterium
AAGCACAGCTCGCTAGACCACCAAACGCCTGCGGAAGTGTACCGCAGCGGCCTGTCAAAACGCGTTGCAAATTCTATCTAAACGAAGCGCGTTCGTGGTCCAAAGAATGGGGTCCACCTCATCGGTGATCGGAAATGGCGACATCCCCAAAGGTGACGAAGTACTTCGAGTCGTTCGCCATATTGAACGGCGTACGCGGTTCACCAGGCCAATGATCAGCTTTTTCGATCTTTTCCCAGGAGAGGCCAATGTCGTAGACGTGAGCTGTAACCCTGGCATCAGTGCGGTTGCGGAACACTGGGCATGTGCCTGTCGCGGGGTTTATCTTCATTAGCTCATCAAAACTCAAGGTAAAATGCCGATCTTGCTCATTCAGTTCGCAGACGTCGTGAAGATAGAAAGCGAAGTCCGGGTTGACGGGCGCGTGCATCGAGCCAGTGCCAACAAAGAGGCAGAACTTGTAACGACTATCAACCGCGGGAAAGAGTTTTTGGCGATTCTCAAAATCATGGACACAGATCAAACGGTGCGAACGAACGAGATTTTGAAACAGATTCTTGTTGTTCTTGTCTGTTGCGATTCCAGAGGCCAAGACGAGTCCAAATCGGCCAGTTCCGGCGACGATGTTACTACTCAACTCGCAGAACACCGAGTAGAGATTTATCCGGCTCAATCCTGTGTGCGGGAAGAAACCGGCAAAACGGAAGAACGAACTCATTCGATCATGGTGGTCGCGCCCGCTTAGATAGCGTGCATACTCCTCTTGGAAGTCATCTTTCAGAGCGTTGATCAGTTCCGTGCGAACAGCCTTGTTTGAGGCATTGGCAATTTCTGGATGCGTCTCGGCAAAATGTTCCTCAGTACGAAAATTGATCTTCTCCCATGGCGGATTGCCCAAGACAGCGTCGAATCCTCCGCTCCAACCAGTGTGCTCGTCTTCTGGGAATTTATCTTCGGTCTGCAGCCGGAATACATCCGGGAACGCCAGGTGCCAATGGAAGAATTGGTACTGATCCCGCAATCTCTCGATTTCGGCTCGGACTGGGGGTAGGAAGTTGTGAGGGTTGCGTTCGATGTCTCGGAATTTGCGTTCTGTGGGGCAGTGTTGGCCCAGGTCGGTTTTGTCTTTTTTCCAGACGAAGGCGGCGCACCAGGTGTCGGCCCAGAGGCGGGCGTTGCAGTAGTCGGCGGATTGGATCAGCCGGGCGTAACGCTGCTCTTTGGCCGAAAGCGATTGGACGGAATCGTCACTGGCGGCGGTCAGCCGGGCGAATTCACTGGCGGCGTTGCCGAGTTTGAACGGCGGATCGAACAGGTAGCCTTGGCCGCTCTTGTACTCGGTGCGCTCGCGCTTGTTCTCCTTCTTCAACTGGCTGCACACGGTCTTGTCGTCGCCTTCGATGGCTTTGAAGGCGTCGTCGGGGATGCCATCGGCCAGCAGCTTGGGTGTGGCACCCAGCAGGCTGTTGCCGCATTGGATGTGGTGGTCGAGGAACGACAAGGGCTTGCCGGGCTCCAGGGCTTCCATCCACAGACTGACTTTGCACAGCTCGACGGCCATCGGGTTCAGGTCGACTCCGTAGATGCAGCGGCCGATGATGTCGCGTTTGGCGTGCTGGATGTGGAGCGTCCCAGGCTGGTCGTCGCCGGTCCGTAGCCGGGCCAGATGGGTCGCCATCCGCTCGGCGGCAGCGATCAGGAAATGCCCGCTGCCGCAGGCTGGGTCGCAGATTTTCATGCTCAGCAAGGCGTGCTCGGCCAAGCGAGCGTAGCGGGTGGACAGCGGGATCTTTTCCCATTGCGGAGTGCGAGCGGCGATGTAGGGCGCGGTTGCCTCTGCGGCCAGTTGAGCGGGGGCGGGTTCGGGGGTAGGGGCAGAGTCAGGTGGACGGATCAGAGATCCATTCCACGAGGCTGCATCGCGGCAGACGACTTGGAAGGCCTCAAGCTGCTCGGCCTCGGTCGTCCAATTGCCTGTGGCCAGCCGGTCGGCTTCTTTCAGCCGGTCTTCGACCACGGGGTCCAGGGCTGAATCGAGCAGGCAGTTGATCAGCGAGGTGGGCGTGTAGTAGCTGCCAGTGGTCTTGCGTTCGTGCCCGGCGGCAGTTCCCAGCGTGAACGGGCCGGCGTCGGTGTCGATCTGCGGGTGCAGTTCCAGCAGGGATTCGTAGACGCTGCCGAGTTCCTCGCTGCCCAGGTTGCCGAAATCCACGGGCCGCCGGACGGCTCCGCCTCGCCCGCTGGTGTCTTCGGTGTAGCACAGGTGCCGGAATGCGTCCAGCAGATCCTGGTTGGCCAGCCCCGCCGCGTCCAGATCAAACGTGGCAGCGGGCGAGAACAGGAACGAGCCGAAACCGGGGATGCCCAACGGGGCGTAGCCGTCGCGCATCTTGAGGAACAGGACCTTGAGCGATTCGTACAGGTCCGTGTGGGACGTACCGCGTCGCTGTCCGGCTAGCGTGCGGATGCGGACGACCGAGTAGAAGCGGGCGTAGCGGTCGCGCATGGCAGCGGTTGTACCGGGTGGATGTAGCAGGTTGTCGCCGGATTCGGTTGTCTTCTCTTCGGCGACCAGCAGCATCAGCAGCCGATAGACCAGACGCAGCAACTGGCGGTAGTAGTCCTGGATCGCCAGTTCCCCGGACCGCAACCGGTCGCGCAGGGCGTTGTTGCCCTTGGTGGTCAGGAATCCGGCTCCGAGCGACCGGATGGCGGCCTCGACGCCGTCACGCAGTTTCTCGCGGGCGCGGGTGCCTTGCTGGTCGGCCTAGTGAGACCACTTTTCCAGCCAGCAGTTCTCCGGTCCGCTATGCTCCTCGGCCTCGGGCTGTTTGGCCTGCTGGTCATCGGCCTCATCGGCTGCCGTGGACTTGCCGCGTTTGCCGCGACTGCCCCGGCCGCTGGCGAACGCTGCTGTAGGCAGGATCTCGACCCGCGATTGATGGCCCAGCAGGAACAGCAGCATAAAATCTGCGTAGATCTCGCCATCCATCATGGCTTCCAGATCGAACTCGACATTCGCCGCGCGGGCCAGGGCGGCGTTGTCGCGCAGCACGAAAAGCTTCAGCCCGTTGGAGACGAATCCCCAGCGGTGCTGGGCGCTCCGGTTCAGCAATTCCTGCATCATGCTGTACGGGCTGCGCGCGGCGGCACCGGCGACGCCGGGCGTGCGCCGGTCGAGCGGATAGCGGGCCGACAGCAGATGGATCGGCACGTGGTTCTCCCAGCCGTGACTGACCGGGTAATCCTTTTCCTCGAACTTGATTGCCGGTTTGGTTTGCAGCCGACCATATCCGAGTTCCTGGAACAGGGGCAACAGCCATTCGTCGCGCGTGACGGTTGTACCGGTATCCGAGGCGGGCAGGTCGGCAAACCGTTTGCGGAACGCCTTCCAGGCGGCCTGGCACTGGTTCCACGCCCGACTGGCCGCCTCATTCAAACGCTCGCCGCCGTGCAGGTGATAGTCTCTGGGGGTCAGCCCCGGCAGGTCGGGATCGCCCTCGACAACGCGAGCCAGTAGATCGACCGGCAGCAGTAGGCCGGCGGTCGTGACGGTGGCGAATGGATTGCGGGAACGGTTACGCATGGGTCAGGTATCGGTGGTTACAGGATCGTGATTAATCATCATCCCCAGTCCCGTAGGGACGACAGGATGTAGGATGTAGCCAGGTGGCGTGAGCCCCTGGACGGGGAAAACGCGTCCCCCTGCATCCCAGTCCCGTAGGGACGACAGGAGTTCGGCAGGCGGCGCCGGATGGCGAGGCAAATGGTGGCCTATTCATGATCCGGTTCCTGTCGCCCGTTACACGGGCTGGGGCCGTGCTTGGGCACGGTTTCCCAGGGGGTCGCACCTCGTTTCCAGGGGTTCACACCCCTGGCTACATCCTGTCGTCCGCTACGCGGACTTCATCCGATGTGTTCCTCTTCGAAGACGTAACGTTCGTCGAATTCGATGTTGTGGCGGCGAAGCAGGGCCAGGTATTCGTCACGGAACGACTGCTTGCGATGATGTTCTTCCTGGGAATCAATGTATTTCCGGACGCTTGGTACGTTGGATTCACTGACCGAAAACGCCCCGTAACCGGCCTGCCATTCGAAGTAGGATACGTCCGAACGTTCGTTGGCCCATTTCGACGAGTTCGCCTTGATCAGCCTGAGCACGTCCGAGACGGCGATGGTGGGCGGCAGTTTTGCCAGCAGATGGACATGGTCTTCGATCCCACCGGCGACCAGCAGAATGCCCTTTTCGGCGCGGATGATGCCGCCCATGTATCCGTACAATTCGTCCTGCCACGAGGGCTCGATGAGCGGTTTGCGGTATTTGGTGCTGTAGACGATGTGGAACAACAGGTTGGTATAGGTGTTGGGCATGTCGGATGGTTCCTGTCGTCCGCTACGCGGACTGGGTTGGATGGTTGGGATCTTCTCCGTTCCCAGGGGTTCGCACCCCTGGCTACATCGTGTCGTCCGCTATGCGGACAGGCGCGGCGCTTGGGCGCCTCGGACTCGTCTTCCTCCAGGTCGGTGACATCGGACCCGGCGACGATGTCGGGCGTCTCGGCGGATTCGTCGATGTCGTCATCGAACACCAGCGGGCGGCTGATCTCGTCGACTTCTTCAGCGGACTGGGCGGAGATCGCCTGCAATTTGCTGCGCAGAGTCGCCGCAGCCGCGGCAGGACTGCTGGCCAGGGCGCGCAACAGGGCCAGAGCGGCCCACCAGCGCACCCGCTGCCGGACCTTGGACATGCCCTGAGACTCGTGGACAACTTCGCGGGCGTAGGCCAGCAAGCGGTCGAATAGCTTGCGGTAGTCGGAATTGCCAAGCTGATAGGTCTGCTCCTGTTCCAGACGGTCCGGAAATGCCGTGTCGGCCTCCAGGTAGCGGCGGATGTCGCCGCGCCGCCGCTGGACGAAGAACCGAGCCAGGTGTTCCCGCTGTTTGCGGTTGTGATCGCCGGAAAGATCGCTGGGCAGGGCGGCGAACTCGGGGTTCAGCAGCCCGAGCAGCGAGCGGAAGCCTTCTTCGTTGCCGGAGTGCGGCGTGGCGGTGACCAGCACGATGTGACGATGGGGATCGGCGGCCAGGGCTTTCACGACCTCGTGCCGCTGTTGCCGCGTCCCGCCACGTCCTGGTTGCGCCTGGGAGGTGCAGGTATGGGCCTCGTCGACGATGACCAGCTCGGGGCAGGCTCGAACGAAGTCGTCGCGGCGCGATTCGCTCTTGATGTAATCCAGGGACACCACGACGAAGGGAAACACATCGAAGACGCTACGGTTGCCACAGTAGCGGTCGAGCCGCCGGGCGGTGCTGGAGAGCACCAATTCGGCTTCGATATGAAACTTCTCCCGTAGCTCTTCCTGCCATTGTTCGGCCAAATGGGGTGGGCAGAGCACGGCCAGCCGCTCAACTTCGCCTCGGTCCAGCTCTTCACGGGCGACCAGCAGCGCCTCGACGGTCTTGCCGATCCCGACATCGTCGGCGATCAGCAGGCGGATGGGATCGAGTCGCAAGGCCATCAGCAGGGGGACGAACTGGTAGGGTCGCGGTTCGACGGCGATCTTGCCCAGCGAGCGGAACGGCCCGGCGCTGGAGCGAAACCCCAGACGGATGGCATCCCGCAGCAGGCGGCAGGATTGGAAATCGCCCAGTCGCTGCGGGTTGGGCAGGTCGAAACTGGCCGGCTGGACTTGTTCGAGCGCCATGTCGATACCGGCCAATTCGGCATCTGTGCCGCCGAGCGGGCGGACCACCAGGAAATCGTCCTGGGATTCCGGCAGCACCACCCATTCGCGGCCACGCGCTCGGACCAGTGTTCCCACGTTGAAAGTCATGCGTTCCCCTTTGTCGTTCTTTGGGTTGCCTCCGCGAGGAACTCGGAAGATTTGTCGGCGTAGGTGATGAATACTTCGTCGCGGGCGCGGGTGATCGAGACGTAGAGAAGCTGCCGTTCCCGAGCCAGACCGGCATTGTAATCACCCTGGTCGCGCAGTTTGCTGAGGGTGTAGGCGTGTGGTACGACGCCCTGAGAGCAGTTGACGACGAAGACGACTTTGAACTCCAGTCCCTTGGCACGGTGCATCGTGCCCAGATTGATGCCGCGTG
>SKKK01000089.1 GCA_007121535.1 Planctomycetaceae bacterium
GCATCCGGTTCCAATCCGGCCATCGTCTGCATGCTGTCCGCGAACCGGACGGCTTGCCGGATGTGCCGGGACCAATAAGCGGGCGTGGTGATTTCCGGACCGGCGACCTGCCCGGAAACGTTCGAGATCACCGGGAACTCGGGCGGCGACAACGCGACGCAGCCGACGATCTGTTCGAACTCAGACAGCATCGGGTCCATCAGCGGCGAATGGAACGCGTGCGAAACGGTCAGCGGTTTGGTCTTGATGCCCTCGGCGGACAACCGCTGGACAATCTCTTCGACGGCCGGCCCGGCGCCGGAGATGACGGTCTGCTGCGGAGCGTTCACCGAGGCGATCGAAACATGTTGTTCGTCACCCGCTAGTGCTTGGGCAACGCGAGATTCTTCCGCGTACACCGCGACCATGCGGCCACCCGACGGCAAGGCCTGCATCAGCCGGGCGCGCGCCGCGACTAATTGCAGGGCATCCTCGATCCCGAACACCCCCGCCAGACAGCAAGCAACGTACTCGCCCACGCTGTGCCCCGCGGCCATGGCGGGCTGGATTCCCCACGATTCCCACAGCCGAGCCAGCGAGTACTCGAGCGCGAACAACGCCGGCTGGGTATAAGCCGTCTCGTCCAGCGGCGACGGTTGGCCCTCGGGCGGATACAGCACCGACAGCAGCGGTTGGGCCAACAGCGGTCGCAGCACGCCATCGCAACGGTCCAGAGCCTCGCGGAACACGGGCTGACGCTCGTACAACTGGCGACCCATGCCCACCAGTTGCGACCCCTGTCCGGTGAACAGGAAGGCGATTTTCGGGGCCTTCTTCTTGCCGCTCTTGCGCAGGATCGGTTCCACGGCTCCATTGGCGGTGAAGGCTTGCAGCCCCGTCCGCAATTGGTCCGCGGTATAGCCCGACACGGCCGTCCGGTAGTCGAAATGGGAACGCCCGGTTGCTGCGGTGTAACAGACATCGTCCAACGGGACGTTCGGCGAATCGGCCACGAACCGGTCGAAGCTGCGCGTCAGCTCGCGCAGCCCGTCCGCCGTCTTCGCGGTCAACACCAGCAGATGGGGCGACGGCGAGTGTTGGGTTTCCGTTGGCTCGGACTGCGGAGCTTCCTCGACGATCAGGTGGCAGTTCGTGCCGCCGAACCCGAACGAACTGATGCCCGCCACTCGCCCCGACGCGGCACTCGGCCAATCGACGGACTCTGTCGGCAAGACGAACGACGTCCCGTCCAACGAAATGTACGGATTCAACTTCTGGAAATGCAAATTCGGCGGAATCCGGCGATGCTGCAGCGACAGGATCAGTTTGATCAGTCCTGCGATGCCCGCCGCAGCCTCCAGGTGCCCGATGTTCGTCTTCAGCGCCCCCAGCCAGCACGGTTGGTCCGCAGCCCGTCCTTCCATCAACACGTTGCGCAGCGAACGGACCTCGATCGGATCGCCCAGCGCCGTCCCGGTCCCGTGGGTTTCGACGTAGCTGATTTCGTGCGGTTGGCGCCCCGCTTCGAGCAACGCTTGGCGGATGACGGCTTGTTGCGCCGGTCCGTTGGGCGCCGTCAGACCGTTGGTCAAACCGTCCTGCGCGACCGCCGAACCCGGGATCACGGCCAAGATCGGGCTGCCGTCGCGGCGCGCGTCGTCCAGCCGTTTCAGGACCAGCACCCCACAACCCTCGCCGCGAACGTAGCCATCGGCCGCGGCGTCGAACGTCTTGCAGTGCCCGTCCGGGGCCATCATGCGGGCCTGCGACAGAGCGATGGTCCCCTCGGGCGAAAGGATAAAATTGACCCCGCCCGCCAGGCACACGTCCGATTCCAGCCGCCGCAGACTGTGACACGCCAAGTGGACCGCGACCAGCGACGACGAACATGCCGTGTCGACCGCCAGACTGGGACCGCGCAGATTCAGCAAGTACGACAGCCGGTTGGCCGCGATGCACAGACAAGTGCCCGTAGCCAGGTAGGCGTCGATCTCCAGCAGATCTTTGTACAGCAACCGGTAGTCGCCGTTGGTGATTCCGACGAACACTCCGGTTGCGGTTCCCGACAACCTGTCCGGCGGGATCCCGGCACTTTCGAGCGACTCCCAGGCCACCTCGAGCAACAGCCGTTGCTGCGGGTCCATCTTTTGAGCTTCACGCATCGCGATCCCGAAGAACCCGGTATCGAATTGGTCCACACCGCCCAGGAACCCGCCCCAACGAGTATACATTTTGCCGGGTATACCGGGCTCGGGATTGAAGTAGGCGTCGACGTCCCAACGGTCCCGCGGTACTTCGCGGATCGCGTCGATTCCACCCCGCAGTAGGTCCCAGAACCGCTCGGGGCTGTCCGCTCCTGGGAAACGGCAACCGATTCCAACGACTGCGATAGGCTGCGTAGCTGCGTTCGAATGTTCGGGCATCAGGCTCTCAATATCACAAATTGGGGGTGGTTGCTGCCTTTGAAAACGAAAAGGCGCACCGCCGGCGTTTTGGTCTTCTCGCGGCAAGGAAACGGTCCATTCCGGCAGAAACGGTCGGGTTCGCGCCTTTCCTGAGATAAAGCCATCGTCTTCGCTTGCCCCCCAGGTGACGACCCGCCGCGCCATGTGGCCGACGTTTGGCCTGCGGGCCGTTCTTACGTCGCCATCATGATACACGGTGGCCCGCCACAAGGCCAGTACGCGACGCCATCCAGCCCGATGTCGGCCGGCGAACGGATCTGTCCAGTGTCGTGGCCAACGGCGATTCACTTGGCCCTGCGAGCGGACCCGTTTTCGCGTTCCATCCAGACGCCCGTCGACACCACGAACGGTCGTTTCGTTTCTTCGTCGGCATCGCGGATGACGTTCGATGCGCGATCAGCCCGTCCCGCTGCCATGCCGCCCTTGGATTTCGATCCTTCGACGGCTACCGTCGGACGACTCGCTCAACTCGGCCGATAACCTTCGATTCCGAGTTCGCTTCTTCTTAAGCGGACCAGTTGGGTGCTGCAACCGATTTTCTTCGCGATCTGTGCGTCAGAAATCACTCCCATCAAAGCGATGATCTCCGGGGTCCATTTCATGCTGCTACGACGACAGGCTTTGATACCAAGTTCCCGACGTTTGGCCGCCACCAACTGATAGGACACACCCAGTTCCAGCGCCAAGTCCTCATCAGGGATCTTGCCCAACTGGTCCAGAGCCGTCTCGGGCCACTCAAAAGGCGCCGATGACCGAAACGGGCCGATTCCGAGTTCCTTGCGTTTCTGAGCTACTTGGGATGCGGATATTCCGAGTTTCCGCGCCACTTCCTTATCAGAACGTGTCCCCAAGATCGTGATTTGTTCCGGTGTCCACCGCCGCGTTGTTTGCTCACATGGCTCAATCTGTAGTTCTTCGCGTTTGGACCGAACAACTCTTTGAGGCACACTCCATTGTCGTGCCAGCAAGTGATCCGGTTCCTTCCCCAACTGAGCGAGCCGGTTACTGGTCCATCGCATTTTCGCTTTCCGGTCGAATGCCGCAATCCCCAAGGACCGTCGCTTGCACATCACTTGCGTTTGGGGAATGCCAATGCGCCGCGCCACATCTCCATCAGACATGGTTCCCAACAACTTTAACTGGTCTTCTGTCCACGAGTGCTCCGTCGGATGGACGTAATCAGCGACGGGGACGCCGCGAAGCGCGCGGGCGATCCGCACGTGGAGTCTCGACACGCCGAACTCGTCAGACAGTTGTTTGTCAGGAACGACCCCCAACAGCCTCAGCAGTCTCTTAGGTAAAGGAGGCTCCGGATCCATTTCCGATTGATTGTACGGCAAGATACCGAGTTCGATACGCTTAATCTTGACGGATGCAGGCGACACTTCAAATTCCCGGGCGATGGTACCATCTGGTGCTTTGCCAAGTCGCTTGAGCATCGCACTGCTCCACTGAATATCGTCGTTCTCACGGAAGGGTGGGATTCCGAGTCGTCGACGATGTCTGGTGACCGTACCTGGTGAACAGCCCCATCGCATCGCCAGAAAGGTGTCGGCGTGTTTTCCCAACAAAGCGATGCGCTCTTTGGTCAACTTGAGTTCTTCTCGCGTGTCCTCCTTGGGGCTGGGCAAATCCGCTGGCTTATAGGGTTCGATTTGAAGCTCGGCTCGACGCTTGCGTACCCAATAGACATCGATACCCAGCTTCTTGGCAACTTGTGTATCCGGCATCTTGCCAAGCCGTTTTTCCATCGCCTTGGTCCAGCGTGGTGCCGTCTGCTTTTCCAGTTTCCGTCCCAGCTTTCTACGCCGAGCCGTTATGGAACGAGGAGATATCCCGAAACGATGACCGATCGCCGAATCGCTATCGGTCCCGATGGCCGCATCGATCTCCGCAGTCCAATGGACCTCTCTGTACGCGAGCAGTTTGATGGAAGCATTCAATGGACTCCTCCTTGTAAGTCAGCGCCAGCTCCGGACCAGCAGCAGCAATACGGCCGATTCTACCAAGTCGATGGGCCTGGTCCAAGCTCGATGCCTCGACGGCGGCGGGGTTCGTTCAAGTGCCTCTGGCGACTGCGGGCGGTTGTTACTGTTCGACATCAATCATCGATGCCATTCGACTGGACGTCTTCGCCTCCCCTAGAGACCAATTGAACACACCGGCCCAAACATACCCATACCAGCCCCAGAATAACGACTGCAAAGACGAAGCCAATTCCACCCATAATGGCTATCATGGCCAAGCCAGCGAGCGGAACACTGAGCAGTAGCATTTTTTTCACATTGAAGTGAACGGGCGTCCAAACAGCCTCTTCTTCCCGAGAAGTCGGTGTTGAGCCATCAGCCTCCTGCTCCATAACCTCATTACCACCACGCTGTGCTCGACACCCCGGTTGCGAATCAACATCGTTGGCGAAAGTCCTGTAACGGATGATGCAGCGGGGCACGAATGACGCGATCCCAATCGCAGCAATCCCCATCATCGCGTCCACGAACGCAACCGTCCGGATGGCATCCGTCCCTAACAGGTAAAGCAGGACGCATCTGAAGAAATACACGCCGACGGCAGAGCGGATTAGAAATCGAGAAGACCAACTGCCTCGCCAGGAAACCGGCATGACAAAAGCGGTGGCGGTTAAGAGAACAGCTACGTCAATCAGCCATGAAGGACTGTGCAGTATCGCATTACCCAACACAAGACATCCCAACGCCGTGTTCAGCAAAGCGGAATTTCGATGCTGGGCATATGACCGAGTTCCTTCAGAGAGTTCACGTGGCGTTTGCACGATTATCACCGGGTGGCGGGAGTTGACTTTGATCTCGTAAAACGTTGGCCACCGCCACTCCGCCGCATGGCATGGTTAATGCACGGTTCCGGAAAATGGTCATTGTAGAATCCACGGTCGTATCGGGGATTCCGTAAGTCGTCACGATGACGAGTCTGTGCCGCAGCAAACGATTTTATGTCGAGCGCAACCCAAAGTACAATCTGTGCGGCAGGAATTCGTGTTAACGGCGGAACATCATGGGATGGTCGAGTCTCCCGTTTAGCCAAGTACGGAGGGCCGATTCCTGGCGCGCTGAGTCGAAAATCTTTTCCTGGCGCGACGAACGACATCGGCAGTTGAACCGACGAGAGCGACGTATATTGGCTGAGGCATGCTCATCGCAAGGTCACCGAACGACGCGATTCAACCGACGGCGGCCGAAACGGCTCGGTTGCAATGGTTGGCTGGCCGTTGTGTTCCGGTTCATCTTGCTCTGCCTTTGCCTTCCCGCTTCGCGGGGCCGGATTGGGGGGACTGTCGTAGCAAGCCCGTGCCAGGGGGACCTGTCACGTGGCCTGCCTTCTCGCCAGACGGGTTGTTTTCCGGCCGCCAGCTTCGCGGACGTTCCTCCTGAAAGGTTTCGTTGATTCAGCGGGAAAAAGCGAATGAACAACGAAACCTTTCAAAAAGGAGGAACTGAAAATGGCAAAGCAAGAAGCACCGTACACCATCCGCGTTGGTCGAGACTACCAGGACGCGGACAGCTTCGGCCGCGACGACCTGCTGCACGTGGCCCGTGCCGCGGAGAAGGCATTTGATTACATCAACAGCCAACTCCAAGCCGACGAAGAGTAGTTCAAC
>SKKK01000278.1 GCA_007121535.1 Planctomycetaceae bacterium
CCAGTCCCCGGGTTGCCGCGCGGCTGGCCCGATGCGAACAACACTTACAGAGCTAAACGACGGCCCCCAACCCGGAGAAGCAAAAGGGCGCTCCGGTTACTGCAGGCGATCAACCTGTAGGCAGAACCTCCACACCCAACTTTCGCTTAAAACCATAAAACAGGGAAAACAAACTGCTTCTTCCGGGGGAACTTCAGTCCGATCGTTGGTTGCCGTCTTTTGATACATAGATGGGTGGCACCTTTCGGACGGCATTTGATACATAGATGGGTGGCACCTTTCGGACGGCACCTTTCGGACGAATTATTTTGGAAAAAATGTTTGTCGACCTATTGACAGCTTCGATGATCGGTGTACTATTAAGCTAGAACACTGTTACACATGGGCGGGTTCGAGGTGGTGTATGTTTTTTTCGATTGATCCCAACAATGGAGTGGCGATTTACGAGCAGATCGTGCGGCAGGTGACGTTCGCGGTCGCCGAAGGGACGCTGTGTCCGGGCCAGTTGCTGCCCAGCGTCCGTCAACTTGGTCAGCAATTGGCGATCAATCCGAATACGATCGCCCGAGCTTATCAGCAATTGCAGGCGGACCAGGTGATCGAGACGTTGCGTGGTCGTGGCTTGGCCGTATGTGCCGGAGCTACCGAACGATGTCGCAAGGTTCGTCGATCGTTGATCGCTCAGCGGCTGCGGTCGGTGCTGACCGAGGCGTTGCACGGCGGATTGAAGGCGGAGGAGATCGAGCAGATCGTCGGACAGCAACTGCACAGCCTGGCGGGCTCGGTGCCGACGATCGGGTCGGCGCCCGAGGACGTCGCGTCCGACGATGCAGTTGCCATGGCAGGGGAGTAGCGGCGTGGGGGTTCTTTTCTTCTTGTTTTGAAAGTGGCACGGTGATGAGTCATGTGATTTCAGTGACCGGTTTGACCAAGCGTTTCCCCGGCTGCTTGGCCCTGGACGGCGTGGATTTGCAGGTGCCTGCCGGCACGGTCTTCGCTTTGTTGGGCGAAAACGGTGCGGGCAAGACGACGTTGATCCGCATTCTGACAGGATTTTTAAGGGCGACGTCGGGCACCTGCCAAGTGCTGGGGCTGGACCCGGTGCGCGACGCCTTGGCGATCCGCCGTCGCGTCGGTTACGTATCGGATGCTCCGGCGCTGTACGACTGGATGCAGGTCGGCGAGATCGGTTGGTTCGCCTCGACGTTTTATCCAGCGGGGTTCCTGGACCGTTATCGGGCGACGATCCGGCGTTACGAGGTGGGACAGCAATGGAAGATCCGACGTTTGAGTAAAGGTCAGCGAGCCAAAGTGTCCTTGGCTTTGGCTCTGGCGTCGGACCCCGAACTGTTGATCCTGGACGAGCCGACGGCGGGCTTGGACCCGCTGGTGCGCCGTGAATTTTTGGAGAGCATGGTCGATCGGGCGGCCGTGGGCAAGACCGTGCTGTTGTCCAGCCATCAGATCGCCGAGGTCGAGCGGGTGGCCGATCATATCGCCTTTCTGCGGCAGGGGAAGTTCTGTTTGATCCGGTCGCTGGCCGAGCTGAAAGAATCGGTGCATCTTGTGACGGTCAGTCTGACCGACCCGTTGATTGTCTTGCCGCCGTTGGACGGTGCGGCCAAGGTGCTGAGCGAACAGAGTTCGGGACGCCAGCGACAATGGGTGGTGATGGGCTGGAGCGGCGAACTGCAATCGCAGCTCCAACAGCATTACGGGGTGATCAACGTCGAGGCTCGCAGCGCCACGCTGGACGAATTGTTCGCGGCGTGTGCTCGGCCCGGACCATCGGAGTTTTCGGAAGATGCCGTCAATCGTTTCGAGGAGTCCACTGCATGAACCGTCGATCTGCACTAGGTTCCCTGTTTTGGAAAGAAACGCGGCAGATCCTGCCCCTGGTCTGGCTGCAACTGGGGCTGGGCATCCTCTTGCAGTTGCTGATCATGCTGAACCGGCAGAATCCCTTCGCGCCTCAGCTTCTCGTGATCGTGGCGATGCCCAGCCTGTTCGCCTTGGGCGTCGGAGCGATTTTGGTGGGTCACGAAAAAGAGCAGCGTACGCTGGATTGGCTGCGCTGGATGCCCGTAGCGCCGAGCGATATTTTGCGGATGAAGTTGGTCGTCGGGTTGGTCAGTCTGGTGTTCGTCTGGTGTTTGAATCTGTTGGTGATGGTGGTGTTCGTTCTGCCACAGCAATCTTGGCAAAGGATGACCACGTTCTACTCCACGGGCTTTTTCGACGCGGGCTGGGAGGTTCACTGGCCATTGCAGAGTCTGTTTCTTCTGGCAGCCGGATTTGCGACCGCATGGTTGTTTCGTTCGTCGTTGTTGTCCGTATTGGCTTTGATACCGCTGGCGTCGTTGTACATGCTGATGAACTTCCTGATCCTCGGCTTGCTGGAGAGAGTCACCAGCGATGGTCTCCAGCGCATTTTCTTGATACCCTGGATCATCGGTGGGATGCTGATCGCGTTCACCCTGGTGCTGGCGATCATCGGTTGGCGCGTCGGACTGCGACGTTTGGCGGCGGAGTCCCATGGCGAGCAACAGCGTGCCTGGCGATTGTTCCTGCGGAACCCTTGGGATGATACCCCGGTCTGGAACGGTCCAGCTCACTCGGCCGGCTCGATGCTGGTTTGGCAATTTCTTCATCAGAATCGCACGGCGTTGCTGGCAATCGCCTCGATGATGGCAGGAACCCTTATCGCCTTGGTTCTAATCGATATGATCGCTGCTTCTGGCGTTGGTGCAATCACTTCAGGCAGCTTCTACATCCTATTGTTGACCTCGTGGCTGGGTGTGCTGGCATTCCAGGGCGACGCCGTGCACGAACGGATTCGGTTCTTGGCCGAGCGCGGTGTTTCGCCGGGAAAAGTTTGGGCCACGCGTCACGTGGTGCCACTCAGCCTGGTGACGGTCGTGCTGATGGCGATGCTCGTCTTGTCGGGGCGAATCCTCGGAAACCTTGGAGTGGCACCGGGCTTTAGTTCCTCGCCGCCGGTTGTGCTGTTGATGGTGTTCGTCCTCTTCTTCACCTATGGGGTCTCGCAGTGGGTGGGGCAGATGATTCGCAGCGCGATCATCGCTGTGATAGCGGCTCCTGTCGTCGCTTGGACCCTTCTGTTCTACAGCGGGTTCTTGTTCACTCAACTGCGTGTCCCTTATTGGCTGTTGGCCATCTTTGTATCCATGCCTTGGCTGGCGACTTGGGTCATGATGAGACGTTGGATGGACGGCCGATTGGGCTGGGGGTTCTGGGGGACGCACGCCGGTCTATTGTCCGCCGGGCTGCTTCTGCCATTGGGCCCGGCCGTGATGGTCATCGTTTCTCAGCCGACGATGCCCGCCGAAGTGCGACGGCAACTGATGAAGGAAGCCGAAAGCTACCGAAGGGAATATGGTACTTGGGCGTTCTACGAACCGCAGGAACTGGTGCCGTGGACGCGAGATCCGGATTCCGACGAGCCGCTGCCCGAGAATCGAACGATCGAAGGCCAGATCATCCGCGAGCGTTGGAGGCATCAATTGGCCAGCGACTTGGAACCGCTCGCGGTTCCTGCCAGTCGCCGCCCGGTGCGTCTCACGCCTCAATGGCCGCGATTCCTGTTCGGGGAAGCCCTCTTGGCCCGTCAAGCGCTGGCGCGAGATGCGGACGATGAATTGAAACTTCAGCGATATCGGGAAACGATGGCGTTGATCGATACGATGATCGACCGTCTGCGCCGCAGTTGGCGACTGGTCGAACAAGATGGGGCCGATTTGTTCGAGATCTGGTTGACACGTGAGCTGATGCGCCCGGAGACTCGGCAGTACTTGGGCGATGAATTGTACGAACAACTTGTCCGATCTCTGGCCGATGAGGCACGGCGTTATGCGGCTCGGCGACGTGCCCTGGTGATGAGCTGGGCGCGGTATCGCAACAGACTCCGCTCCAGCTCGCCCGCCAATGAGTTGGGCGGTTATTGGTGGATCGGCGAGAGCGCATCGGGTCCGTATGCGGTCAGCCCGTACTTCCGTGGTCGAGTGGCCGATTATCTCGCGTGGCTCATGCTGCAGCGATTGGAGAGGCACGAAGGATGGGACCGGGAGGCGCAGATCCGAGAATTGGCAAAGTACTGGAGCGTACCGGAAGTGATGTATGGGGTGGGGCTGGGTGGCGAATTCATGCGAGCCGATGACGTGAATCGATTCGCGATGCCGGTGGAAGGCAGGTGGAGCCGTGGCCCCGGCAGTCAATGGTACGCCGGTTGGGAAGGCTCAGGCAGTCAATGGCACGCCGGTTGGGAACGCATGGCGAAAGAGTTGGCGGATGAGCATCGTTCGAGAAACAACTGACGCACCTTCTGCCCCCCTCACCCTGCCCTCTCCCACGAGGGGCGAGGGAACATGGGACAGTTACTTCTCGAACGTTGCTAAGACGTGAGCGGCACGGCGCTAGCCGCCGGTTATTTTGGCGGCACGGCGCTAGCCGCCGGTTGTTTTCGCGGCACGGCGCTAGCCGCCGGTTCTTTACCTGCACGGAAACCGGTGGCTAGCGCCATTCCGCTCAGTTGTTTCGTTGCCGACCCTAAGTCAAATCACAGAATAAAAGGAGCGATTGGATGAACGACCTGGCATCAGAACAAGCTCGATCGAATCGTGGTTGTCGACGCTGGCTGCTGATCTTGATCGCGCTGCCGGTCATCTTGGGAGCGGTCGCTATCGCAGTCTTGGCAGGGATTGAATACCGCAGCCGCCGCGACGTGGATGCCGAGATCGAGCGGTTGCGCGCGGCGGGTCAGCCGGTGGATGACGAAACGATGGCTTCGTGGTTCTGGGAAAACACATCGCAGGAAGGCACAGCGGCTTGGCGCGAAATCCTGGTTCAGGTCGAACAGATCACCACCAGCACCACGGTCGTCCACGGCTTACCGATTGTTGGCCACGGCGAGCTTCCGGACGATCTGGCACCGGGCGATGATTGGCCGGACGAAGCGCGCGTCGCTGCTTTTTTGGAAGATGCTCGGCCGGTGATCGCCAAGATCGAGGACGCCGCCCGCTATCCGACGCCGGTCTGGCAGCCGATCGCCTTCGACGGCTTCGGCACGATACTGTCGGAGGTCCAGGCATCCCGAGGCATCATGCGGATGGTGCAACTGGAATTCGTGCATGCCTTGTACCACGAAGACACTCAACGCATCTCACGAGCGCTGAAGGCCATGCAAGCCACCGCCGCCAGCTTTGATTGGGATATGTGCATCGTCAGCGATCTGGTCGGCATCGCCTTGCGATCGATCCACCGCAATTCCATTCGACAATCTCTATCGCATTCGGCTTGGGAGCTTGCCGATCTGGACCACTTGCTGGACCAAGTTGTCCAGCCTCGTGACTTCCTCACGCGTTGGCACCGGGTGATCGCCGGCGAACGCGCCATGGCGTTGACGACGCTTCGTGGCGACCGCCAATCATTAAGCGATTTCATGGGCTCGACGGGCCAACCTGGCGATTCGCTGCAGGCTTGGATGTTGATGTCCAGCTTCAGCAAGCGATACCTGCAGACGATGGAAGCCGTCCAGCGGCTTGGCGACCAGGGTATCGAGGGGCTTTTGGAGCGGGCAAACGAATGGGAGCGTCGAGAATTTCCTTCCGACTCGCTTCGCTTCGACGATATGCTCAGCCACCTGTTGTTGCCTTCCGTCAATGCATGGGCGGCAGCTCAGGAGCGAGATGAACACGAACGGCGGCTGACCAGGACTGCCGTGGGGCTGAAGCGGTTCCGCATGGTCGAAGGGCGCTGGCCGGAAAAGCTGGACGATCTAGCCACGATGGGACTGACCGCCCGCGATTGGACCGCCTTGCAAGCGGGACCGTTCGGATACCGGATCGAAGACGATCACGCCGTCCTCTGGGGTTACGAACCTTTGGCCAGCAGACTGCCAGCCCGCATCCCGGACGACCCGCCCGATGGCGATGCGGCCCGGCAAGTCACCCGCATCCCTCCGTAGACGCCGGCCCTTTATCGCCGCATTTGCCAGAATGCGAAGTGGCTTCTACGCGGAAAATGCGGATTGTGAGCGGCACA
>SKKK01000568.1 GCA_007121535.1 Planctomycetaceae bacterium
CCTGGACAACGCACTAGGTTACTGTCCAGGTGTCGCCGGTGTGGAACAATTTTTCAAGATCACCGATTCCACGTTTGGCTTGCGCTAGTTGGATTTGCCGGTTCAGCTCGTGGTCGTACCGGGCGGCATCCACGGCGCGGAAGACGCCGATCGCCTCCGGGAAACCGTCTTCGTGCCTCAGGCGGCTCAACAGATAAGCCAAGCTGGGTTCTGGCGCCCGTTCGTCGTGGACCAGCAAGTCCGCTTCACTGATCCCGTTTCCCAACGTCACCACCTCGGGGTCCAGTCCGTTCAGCCGGATGCCTTTCTCTCGATTCTTGCCGAAGACCAGCGGCTTGCCGTGCTCCAACTCCAGTACGTTGTCCAACTTGGTATCGCGGTCCGTGGCGTACTGGAAGGCTCGATCGTTGAAGACGATGCAATTCTGATACACCTCGACGAATGACGCCCCTTGATGCTCGGCGGCTCGCTGCAATACCATCGCCAGATGCTTGATATTCACGTCGATCGAACGGGCCACGAACGAGGCCTCGCACCCGATCGCGATCGAGATGGGGTGCAACGGGTTGTCGATCGCTCCCATCGGCGTGCTCTTGGTAACCTGGCCCAATGGCGAAGTCGGGGAGTACTGGCCCTTGGTCAGCCCGTAGATTCGATTGTTGAACAATACGATATTGATATCCATGTTCCGGCGGATGCAGTGCATCAGGTGACTTCCCCCGATGCTCAACCCATCCCCATCACCGGTGATCACCCAAACTTGAAGATCGGGGCGAACGGCTTTGAGCCCGGTGGCAATGGCCGGCGCACGACCGTGGATGCCGTGAATGCCGTATGTGTTCATGTAGTACGGGAATCGGCTGGAACATCCGATCCCTGAAACGAAGACGATCTTCTCGAGCGGAATCCCCAGTCGAGGCATTATCCTGCGCATCTGAGCCAGGATGGAATAATCGCCACAGCCGGGACACCAACGGACGTCTTGGTCGCTTGCGAATTGAGCGGCGGTCAATACGGGAAGTTCTGCTGAACTCATTTCGGCTCCTGGCAATCATGAATCGCTTGAATCTTGTCGACGATTTCCTGGACGGCGAACGGCTTTCCCTGGATCTTGTTCAATCCGATCGTTTCCCGCAGGTACTTCGCCCGGATCAGCATCCGGAGCTGGCCGCGATTCAATTCGGGAATCAGGATTTTGCGGTATTGTGGAAGGAGATCGCCCAGATTGGCTGGCAGAGGATTCAGGTAGCGCAGATGGGCATGGGCCACGTGCAAGCCTTGACGAAGGCAGTGGTCGACCGCCGTCGCACAGGCGCCGAACGTCCCTCCCCAGCTCAACACCAACACTTCGCCTTGCTGAGGCCCGTGCACCTGCTGCAGCGGGACATCGTCCGCAATCCGTTCGACCTTCTCGGCTCGCAGCGTCACCATCCGCTCGTGGTTCTCGGGGTCGTAAGAGACATTGCCCGTGCGGTCTTCCTTTTCCAAGCCACCGATGCGGTGCATCAAACCGGGCGTACCGGGCAGCGCCCAGGGACGAGCCAAGAAATCATCACGGGAATAGGGGTAGAACGGAGTCTCATCATCCTTATCCTTCGGTTCCGGATGATGGACAGAAATTTTGGGTAGATCGGCCAATCGAGGAATCCGCCACGGTTCGGCGCCGTTGGCCACATAGCCGTCCGACAAGATCACCACGGGCGTCATGAAACGCGTCGCGATCCGCCACGCCTCCAAGGCCACGTCGAAACAATCCGCCGGGCACCGGCAGGCCAACACGGGCATCGGGCACTCGCCGTTTCGCCCGAACATCAGTTGCAGCAGATCCGCCTGCTCGGTCTTGGTCGGCAACCCCGTGCTGGGACCGCCACGCTGGACCGAGATGATCAACATGGGTAACTCAAAGATGACCGCCAACCCCATCCCCTCGGTTTTCAAGGCGATTCCGGGACCACTGGTCGCCGTGACCGCCATCGCGCCGCCAAACGCGGCTCCGATCACCGCGCACATGGCGGCGATCTCGTCTTCGGCTTGAAAAGTTCGCACGGCGAAATTCTTGTGGCGGCTCAATTCGTGCAGGATGTCGCTGGCCGGTGTGATCGGATACGAGCCCAAGAACAAGTCCTTGCCACTTTGCCGGGCCGCGGCCATCAGGCCCCAAGCCAACGCCTGGTTGCCCATGATGTTGTTATAGGTTCCGGGAGCCAGTTGCGCCGGAGCAACGCGATAACCGAGTTCAAAAATCTCGGTCGTCTCGCCAAAATTCCAGCCGGCTCGCAACGCTCGTTCGTTTGCCCGGGCGATTTCCGCCTTGTCCCCGAATTTGGCCTGGTTGAACTCCAGCGTGGCCGTCAAGTCGCGGCCGAACAACCAGTACACCAAACCCATCGCGAAAAAATTCTTGCAGCGATCCGCCAGCTTGACCGACAGCCCCAAGTCGTCCACGCTTTTCCGGGTCAGCATCGTCATCGGGATTCGCACCACCCGGTAGCCATCCAACGATCCGTCCTCGAGCGGATTCGTCGAGCAACCAGCCAGTTTCAAATCCTTGTCGGTAAAGCTGTCTTCGTTGACCAACAACAACCCGCCGGGTACGACGTCCGACACATTGGTCACCAGAGCCGCCGGGTTCATCGCCACGAGCACGTCCAATTTGTCGCCGGGCGTGTAGATCTCCTCTGCAGAGAACTGGACCTGAAATCCGCTGACTCCGGCTCGCGTGCCCTTGGGAGCCCGGATCTCGGCAGGAAAGTCGGGAAAGGTCGCCACGTCGTTGCCGGCCAACGCCGACGTGTTGGTGAACTGGCTGCCGGTCAACTGCATGCCGTCGCCCGAGTCGCCGGCGAAACGGACCGTCGCAGACTCTATATCTCGAATCAACCGTGGCAAACCGACCCGGGGGGCACTGCCAGCACTTGTCGTCATGGCGTTCTTGGTATATCAAGGGGGCTGTGTGAGATCATCCCCGTTTTTGAAGCATCCAATTCTTTACAAGATACCGGCTGGATGCGGCAAAGGCAACCGGGATATCCGGTCGAAATGCGAAAAATCATGGGTCCTTGCAAGACGCGAGCAGAAGCCTTGTAATCATGGCTTGCCAATCGTCCCTTTCACTACGGAGAGATAGCCCGATGCCCAAGAAATCGATTCAAGATGTCAAAGTCGCTGGGAAGACCGTCTTGATGCGAGTCGACTTCAACGTGCCGCTCGATGCGGAAATGAATGTCACGGACGACCGTCGTATCCGTCTGGCGCTGCCTTCGATCCGCAGCGTCATCGATCGAGGTGGCAGGCTGATCTTGATCAGCCACCTGGGGCGTCCCAAAGGTGACGCCGGCGATACGAAGTTCAGCATGAAACCGGCTGCACAGAAGCTATCGGAGTTGCTTGGCCAACCGGTTGAATTTGCGATCGATACGGTCGGCACGGACGCGAAGATGAAGGTTGCGTCGTTGGAAGACGGTCAAGTGCTGGTGCTGGAGAATCTGCGATTCCATCCTGGCGAAAAAAAGGGCGACCCTGACTTCGCGCAGACTTTGGCCGGCATGGCGGACATCTACTGCAACGATGCTTTCGGTACCTGCCATCGGGTCGACGCGTCGATGGTCGCCGTCCCCGAGGCAATGCCCGGCAAGCCGAAGGTCGTTGGCTTCCTGGTCGAAAAGGAGATCCAGTATCTGAGCGATGCCATCGCCGCGCCCGAACGACCTTTCGTGGCAATTCTGGGGGGTGCGAAGGTTTCCGACAAGATCAACGTGATCAAAAACCTGTTGGGTATCTGCGACAAGGTTCTGATCGGCGGCGCCATGGCCTACACCTTTTCACTGGCCCAGGGGGGGGGGGTCGGCAAGAGTCTGGTCGAACCCGACAAGGTCGATTTGGCCAAGGAGTTGATCGCGATGGGAGGGGACAAGCTGATGTTGCCCGTGGATACCCACTGCGGGGACAAGTTCAGCGGAGATTGCCAAAAGCAGATCGTTCCGCTGGGCCAGGTCCCGGCCGAATACGAGGGCCTGGATATCGGGCCTCAGTCGGCCGACCTGTTCGCCAGTGTGATCCGGGATGCCAAGACGGTGGTCTGGAACGGGCCGATGGGCGTCTTTGAAATGCCGCCTTTCGATTTGGGCACCAAAGCCGTCGCACAGGCGATCGCTGATAGCAGTGCGGTCAGCATCATCGGGGGCGGCGATAGCGCTGCCGCGATCCAGCAATTGGGCTTTGCTGATCGCGTGTCTCACGTCAGTACCGGCGGAGGCGCCAGCCTGGCGATGCTGGAAGGCAAGAACTTCGCAGCCGTGGCCCTGTTGGATGACAAATGAGCTGAAGGGAACCCTTCAGTCGTAACGTAGCCCGAGTCGCCTTCATATGGACCCGGGCATTGACTTTTCCGAAGACGGAGCGGAGCAATCCGATCGACGATGAGCGATCCTTATTTCCAGCCGTTGTTTGCCGAGCGGATCGGTGGTTCCCAATATGGGAAAGGCACCGAAATCTACAAGTTCGAGAAGATCAAGCGAGCCAAACGGCATGCGCTGCGGACGCAACCCGATCGCTTGCTGCTGGACTTTGGAATCGGCGAAAACGATGCGATGGCCGACCCGGCGGTGCGCAAGCGGATGGCCCGGGAGATCGATCAAGCGGAAAACCGCGGCTATGCGGATAACGGCATCGTCGAATTCAAGGAAGCCGCGGCCAGGTTCATGGAGCGGAATTTCGACGTGCGGTTGGATCCGGCCTCGGAAGTGAATCATTGCATCGGCTCGAAAACCGCTCTGGCCATGTTGCCCGCGTGCTTTATCAATCCGGGCGATGTCACCTTGATGACCGTACCCGGATATCCGGTCGCCGGAACGCATTCTCGCTACTACGGCGGATCGGTGTACCGTTTACCGCTGTTGCCCGAGAACGATTTCTTACCGGATCTGGACGCCATCCCCGGCGATATCGCTCGCCGCGCCAAGCTCTTGGTGCTGAACTATCCGAACAGCCCCACCGGCCGTGTGGCGACTGGCGAGTTCTATCAACGAGTCGTCGACTTTGCCCGTGAAAACCGGATCGTCGTGATCCAGGACGCAGCCCATATCATGCTGACGTTCCAGGGGCAGCCGCTGAGCTTCCTGCAGGTTCCCGGGGCGCGCGAGGTGGGGGTCGAAGTCCACTCGTTGTCCAAAGGCTTCGACATGATCGGTTGGCGGATCGGTTGGGTGTGCGGGCATCCGTTGCTGGTACAGGCGTTCGCCGACGTCAAGGACAACAGCGACTCGGGACAATTCATCGCCATCCAGAAGGCCGCCGTGACCGCGTTGGACGATCCTGCGATCCCCCGACGCGTGAACGACAAGTATCGCCGCCGCATGGAAAAGCTGGTCGCGGCACTCACGGCCTGCGGGTTTCGCTGTCAGATGCCGGGCGGTTCCTACTTCCTGTACACCCCCGCACCGCGCGGCACGCAGGGCGGCAGGGAATTCTCCGATGCCGAGACGGCCAGCCAGCATCTGATTACCGAACAGTCGATCGTCACCGTTCCCTGGGACGACGCCGGACCATTCCTGCGGTTCTCCGTGACCTACGAAGCGGCGGACGCGCAGGCCGAAGATGCGCTGATGGCCGAGACGGTTTCGCGACTGCAACAGCTTCGATTGATCTTTTGAATCAATCGCCGACTGGCCGCCGCCGTTCGCTCCATTGGAGGTCTTCGCTACGTTCCAACAGACGCTTTGTCAAGAAGTAGACGATGGCCCGATTGACTGGCAAGCTGCGATCGGTCAGAGCAGTACCCTGCAACGAGGTCGGCGCCTCGATCAGGAACAGATCCCGCAGACGTTCCGCCTCTTTGGGATCCAGCCTGTCCAACGGTGGCCGAGCCCTTTCGATGCGGTCGTGCATCCGTTTGACACTGGATGCAAACCGAGGATCTTCGGCCCCGACGGCAAACATCAAGGATAACCGATCCCGGATCGTCGTGTGGCTGAGTGACTTCGAGGCGCTCATCCGGCGGTAAGACTCGACGGGCGAAAGCAGAACCAAGGCCTTGACGTCTTGCCCCTGCTTGTACGCC
>SKKK01000478.1 GCA_007121535.1 Planctomycetaceae bacterium
CAATTAAGGTAGCCTTGCATTGGGGCCGCAACGGGGTCGGGAGTCGTTTTCGGGCAACGATTCACCTCATGGAAAGCGGGTTCTCCGAAAACGACTCCCGACCCCTTTCGCCCGATTCGATACTGTTCCTGCTTCAGAACCACATAAACTTCGCGTGTATCGGTGTCCGTAATCTCCACCGGTTGTCCCCGCTGAAGTGCTTGCCGCATTTCCTGGGTAAAGTTCATCGATTAAGCTCCCGTTACCTTCTTCCAGTCTACTCGTTGCTGAAGGCACGAGCAAGCAGGCCTCTTCCGGCGTTGGCATCAGCCACTCCATCGCAAGACGGTTGACGAGGGGGCTCCGGCAGGGCTTGTTACGGCGGCTCCAGCAGCCACGTAGCGGCTGAGTGGTGGGCGACTTGGGCGGGCAGACTTGGTATCGGATCGCTGGTCAACGTGATCAGGTGCAAGCTGGCTTGCGGATGCTCTTCGGCCGCCGCCAACAGGGCTCGCGTCTCGCGTGCAACGGTTTCTGCGGAATCCAATTCCGCGCTGACTTGAATCAACTGCTGTTCGCCGCCCGGGAGGTGGACCAGAAAATCCACTTCCAGATCGTCAGCCGTGCGCACGTAGGCGGTTTCGGCGCCGCGGCGTTCCAGTTCCAAGGCCACCGTGGTCTCCAACGCATGTCCCAGATTCGATCGGCCGGTGCGGTCGAACACAGCAATCAAGCCCGTGTCGATCGGATAAGATTTGCGAGGATTGACCCTACGGCGGCGTTCGGAACCGGCGGCGATCGGGATGGTGTGGACCATGAAGGCGTCCTCCAGAAAACTCAGATACTGGTGCAGCGTGTCCTTGGCCACAGGGATGCCTTGCGCCCGCAGATCCCCGTAGAAACGGTGGATGCTGAACAAACCGCCGGCATTTCCGAGTAACTGCCGCACCAGCCACCGCAGCGCCACTGGGTGGGTCACCCCGTGCCGCTCGATCACGTCGCGCAGCATCGCCGTATCAATATAACCGCGCAGCAACTCGAAGCGGTCCCGTCGCTCGATCCCTTGCGCCTCGGGAAACCCGCCCTCGGATAAGTAGCGGCGCAGTTGGGCGTCGAGTTCGGATCGCCGCGCTTTGCCCAGCCGGCTCGTACCACCGACCGGTTCCACTCCCCGATGCCGCAGGAACTCACGGAAACTGAACGGCAGCACCAGCGCCTCCATCGCTCGGCCCCGCATGCTGGTCGCCACCTCGCGGCTCAACAGTCGCGCCGAGGAACCGGAAAGGTACAGCTCGACCCGTTCGCTATCCTGCACGCGACGAGCGAACTTCTCCCAACCGCTGACCGATTGGATCTCGTCCAACAAGAACACCACGCGCTGCTGGTCCCGCAGTCCCGGCTGCAGACGGTAATACTCCTCGACAATCCAATGCAGTTGTTCGGCCGTCAGACCGGCAAGCCGTTCATCTTCGAAGTTGAAATACAGCAACTGTTCACGGGGCGTTTTTCCCGCCAACCGCTGGGCGACGACCTGCCACAGGAACGTCGTCTTCCCGGCACGACGCGGGCCAATCACCGCCACCGCTTTGCCGCGAACTGCGGGTACACGAACGTCCCGAAGAGTCATTTCGGGTGGCATGGCGGCCAAGGAATCGACGATTTTCTGCCGCAAGAGTTCCCGCATTTGTCCTTCTCCCAAGGATGATTTTCACAAAATATATCCTTCCTAGAAGGACAAATCAAGGGAGCAGAAGTCGCGCGGTCGAGCCCAATACGACAGCGGATGAAAAGAGACAGCGGATTCTCGTGCGCCCCCCTCTTGCCAAGCTGCTGATGCTCGAATTGGTGTTGCCGCGTTCAACCGCCTCAAACCCAAGTCGCCGAAAATTCCCTTGCCCGAAATTCGCTTGCCCCAAAGAATCTCCCAGCCCAGAATTCCCGTGCTCGCTCAAGCCATAGCTCGCCCCGTTGCAAGGCCCCCACCAGACCTGGCGTGCAGAACGACGATCCCCACGCCACGGGGCTATTTTTGATCACCCAAAAAACAGGATTTTCGGGCATTCGGAGCTTGACATGCAGAAGCGAGCCGTTATGTTAAGTACCATGAACAGTGGGCTTGGTGACAGCTATCCCGTGGTATGGACATCCAGCCGCTCACCGGCCGCTATTTGTGTTTGCCGTTTCTCTGCACATCGCGAAGGTCACCCTGATGTTAAAGCGAACCCGAGTGACGAAACGTCACGATTCCCGTCCACCACGGCGCCTCGTCGGGCGACGTCGCCAACCGGCGCGGTTCCGCCGATTGCAGCTCGAGAGTATGGAGAGCCGCTGGTTGCTCTCGGGCTCGCCGCTGTTGCAAGTCACTTCGATGACACCGTCGCCGGGCGCTCAACTGGCCGAGCCCCCTTCGGAGATCGTGCTGACCTTCAACCGTGCGGTCGGTGCCGGGTCGCTCTTGCTCGAGCATCTGCACCTGGAGGGCAGCGGCGGAGATGGGACTTTCGGCGATGGCAACGAGACGGTGTTCCGTCCGACGGGCCTGCAGTTTCTCAACCAAACGCAGGTGGCCGTCGAGTGGACCGGCGTGACGATCCCTGCCGACCAGTACCGCTTGCACCTGGGCGAGAATCCTCGGCATACGTTCCTGGAGTTCGACGGGATCGACGACCAAGTATCCACGCCACTCAATATCGACCAGGGGCCCGGTTCGCCCGGCGTGACGTTCGAAGCGTGGGTGAATCCGACCAGTCCCGGGGACGGGCGGCGACACGTCATCAGCACGGACAACGGCGGCTTCGATTGGTCGATCCTCCGCGAGAACGATCAGTGGCATGTGTTCACGGGAGAAGGGTCCCGCTCGACCGGATTCGCGGTCGTGGAAGGCCGTTGGCAACATTTGGCCGCTGTGTTCGAGCCGGATCGGGGGGTGACTTTTTTGATGGACGGACAGGAGAGCTTCATTCCGTACATCAACTATGATTTTTCGGATAACAACGTGACAATCGGGCGGAATCCGAGATATCCCGAGTTCTTTGCCGGCGCCATCGACGAAGTGCGGGTATGGAACGGGACTCGTACAGCCGATGAGATCCGTGCGAACATGCACCAGTCGCTGGCCGGTACCGAACCCGAGTTGCTGGGATACTGGAAGTTCGACGAGGGCCAGGGCCAATGGGTGGCCGACAGTTCGCTGCACGGACGGCATGGCGTTCTGGGCCGCGATGCGGCCGTGGGATCCGACGATCCGTTGTGGCGAACCGAGTTGTCTTGGCCGGAGAGCCTGGACGGCGGGATGCTGGACGGTGAATTCACTGGCAGCTTCCCCAGCGGCGATGGGGTGGCCGGCGGGGCGTTTGTCGCCGAATTCGAGATCTTGGACGTGACGCCGCCCTGGATCACCAAGCATTCGCCCGCGGGAAACGTGGTCGGGCCGGTCGACCACGTGGTGTTGACGTTCAGCGAACCGATCGATCCAGGAAGCTGGGGTACCGGCGACGTGCAGTTGCTGGACGGCTCGGGTACGCCCATCACGGTCTCCGGCGTCACGCAACTGGACGCCGACCGGTTCCGGATTTCGTTTCCGCCTCAGAATGCACTGGAGTCTTACGTGTTGACCGTCGCGCCCGAGCCGGCCGATCTGAGCGGCAACCGGTTGGATCAGAACCGCAACGGCGTGGGCGGTGAAGCCGAGGACGTCTTTCAGGCCGGTTTCACGATCGTCGACGCGAGTGAGTACTATTTCGAGGGATTCAGCGGCGAGCTTGGTCCCGAGTGGTCCTTCCCGGAACTAGCCGGCGACGGCCGCATCCGCTTCACCACCGATTTCGCCGTCGATCCGGGCGGTCGAGGCTTGATGTTCGATTCGTCCAACGCCAGCGGCGATAATGTCAAGTCGCTAAACGAAGCCATCTTGACGCTGGACCTGTCCGCGTTCGGCGACCCGCTGTTGACCTTCCATAATTTCAAACTAGCCGGCACCAGCGATCCGCTCGACGAAATCCACGTCACCGGCGACGGCCCCGACCGGCCTGCAGGTGCGCTGGGCGACGGCGTGTCGATCAGCAATGACGGAAACACCTGGTACCGGATGCGGAGTATGTTCGTTGACGAAATCAATCGTCGCGGCGACGGTGTGTGGCGATCGGAAGAATACGATCTGCCCGCCGAGGTTGCCCGGATCAACGGCGATTTCGACGCCGGGTTGAGTCTGGATGGAGTGGTGTCGATTAAATTCTCGCAATACGGTGCACGTCCGTTCGCAAATGAGGGTTGGGTAATAGACAACGTCCGCATATCCGGCCTTCGGGAGTACGTTCACTCCGGGTTGGATCGTAATGTCTTCCACCGATTTGACGTACCCGGTGAATTGCGAGAGGATCTGATCTATCGGGTGGCACTGATCGGCGACGTCACTCCGCAAACGCCGATCTTCGTATCGCTTCATTCAACAGGCGGAGGACCAGACATACGTTTCGGGAGGAAATACAGCCACACCTGGCTTGTAGGTGCCTTGGCCCCCGATGCTGAAACTCCTAGCTTGGTAATAGTAAATCCGTCATTTGTTCCTGGCGGACGCTATTCGGCTGGTTTCGGTACTCTCTGCTGGAGCCTGGGCAACGACATCAAAGCGGACATGGCCCTTCTGAGTTTGGTGGACCACCTCGCATCACACCGCCTTGGAAATGGTCGAGAGATCTATATCCACGGGCATTCTGCTGCTGGGCAGTTTACCGAGCGCTTCACCTGGGCGCATCCTGATCGAGTTTCAGCAGCTCTGGTGAGCGCGCCAGGATCTCGAAATTTCCCCGACGTGCATGCTCGGTATCCAAACGGCATAGGTCCAAATCGGGTGCGGCCCGCTCCAGAAGGCGTGGATCTCGTGGCGAATTTGACGCGCATGCTGGATACGCGGCTCATTTTCAGGGTTGGCGAGTACGATATGGAGTACGGAGACACCGCCTTTCAGCGTTATCCAATGGCGATCTATCAGGGCCAGACTCGCCTTCACCGTGCTTTCAATATGTATGAGTCCCTAAACCAGGTAGCGGATACGATCGATCGACCTTATATGACTTTGGATCACCAGCTTGTTGTGATGAGGGGCATCGGGCATTCAGGGACGAGCAATCCGGCAGAGGCAACTCAGTTCTTTCGCATGATGTTCGCCCCGAAAGTCGAGCCGAACGTATTCGTACATTCGCGTTTCGTTTCCGTACCCACCGCCGAGCCCGCGCGAGCGACGCTGCCAGCTCATGTAGAGCAGTGGCAGCCGGGCGAAACGCTGTACCTGGAACTGTGGTTGAACACGCCCTCGGAAACTGGCATCGCGTCAGGAACGACCGATCTGTTCATCGATTCCGAGGTGCTCACGCCGATCAGCATCACGCACGGGGCTCTGTTTCCGGAAAACCGCACGGGCCAGATCGATGTCGGAACCAGTTGGATCCGCGATGTGGGCGGAGCGACCATCGAAGCTGGCGTCGGCAGCGATGCGTTCGCCTTGTTGGCTCGTATCGAAGTTCAGATCGATGGCGAAGAAACGCTCCGCCAGTTGGCCGCGCTTCCTCAGTCCGGTGTGTGGATGCTGGGTGACGGTATTCAAGGAACGGTCAGGACGCTTCCGCTGCCTTACGCCGAACGAACGGTGCTTGGTGGAGAAGACCTATTCGGTCAAATCTTCGACGACAGGAACCTGGACGGCACCCTGGATCCCTACGAAGCCGGACTCGCCGATTGGACCCTCCGATTGTTGGACGAAGAAGTTGGCGATCTGGCGGTGCCCTACCGTCTCACCGCCAGTGATTTCCGTCAGAACTGGGAGATAAGCAAAGCAATTCCTCAGGCGACGATATCAGCCGTGGGGGATGGGAACCTCGGTATCACCGTAATGGCCCGCGACCGCAATGTCGGCGGCGTGCCGACACGCTTCTTCTGTGGCCAGACGGAGACCGGCTACGCCTACTGGTGGAACGAGCAGAACGGTTTTGAACTCCGGGCCGATTTCGCTTCGCCGGCCTGGCAGGTCGACGTGCAGGCGCATGGGGGCTGGGGCTTCAGCCAGGCGCGGATGCGGG
>SKKK01000472.1 GCA_007121535.1 Planctomycetaceae bacterium
CGACGTTCAGACGGTTCAAGCCGTAGATGAATTCGGCTTCCTGGGCCGCGAATTCCGGGTCGGAGACTCCGTAGCTGACGATCACCACGTCCGCTTCCTGGCCCTGCATCTTGTCGACGGTGTCGACCAGCGGGGGCGTCTGCCATCGACGCTGCTGATGCAATTGCGTTTCGATCGACCGGATCTGAGCCCGATGCGGGCTGACCAGGAATACGCCCTCATGAAAAAACCGGCCGTCATCCGAGAACAACTGGCCGTTGGCATCGCGCATGGTCCCGCGCAATCCGGTGACCAGTTGCGCGACCAACCGGGCTTCCAGCGGGTTTTCGCGCGCGGCCCAGACGCCGTCCAGCACGACGATCGTCAAGGGCGATTCGGGGTCCAAGCAGGCTTCGACGAACGGGTCCAAACACCGCTCGGGGATCAGATCCAGCCGCCGGTTGCCGATCGAGGCATCGTTGGGCCGATAGTCGGCGCCGTACAGCAGTCCGGCGGCAAAGCTGGTCAAGACATCGTTCATGCGGAAGTTTTCGGTCAATTGGCTGGCGGTCGGCCGTGGCAAGTCGTCGGAACCATCGGCAGGCGTAGCTTCGGCCAAGACCTCGAAGATCGAGCGGTGCAGGACCGGTTGGCCAGGCAGCGGCTCGGGGTAGACGCCCTGGATGATCGGTGGCAATTGCAGGTGGTCTCCGGCCAGCACCAGACGGCCCGAGCGGCCGGTCAGACTGATCGGGACGGCCGCTTCCGGGACTCGCACTTGCGACGCTTCATCGATCACGACCAGATCGAACTCGGGCAATTGGTCGTAGACCTTCAGCAGCGAATGCACGGTGGCGCCGACCACGGCGACCGGATGGTCTTCCAGCCAGAGGGGCAGTCCGGCCGGTTCGACGACCTGGACCTGCTGGCCGTGCTCGCCTCGCCAACTCTTGACCTTGGCCACCGCCATCTGCGTCGCGTCCGGCGCCTGGGCCATCTGCTGGACCGTCTTTCGCAGCACATTCTCGATCGCTGCGTGCGTAAAGGCGGTGACCAGCACGCGAAACGGCCGGCCGTTCTGTTGATGCGAGTCGGCCAAGGCCCGGATGGCTGTGGTCAGGAAATGCGTCTTGCCCGTGCCCGGCGGTCCCCAGACAGGGACGACTCGCTGACGGCAGATGGCGTGAAAGGCTTCCGTCTGGCTGGGTGTCCAGCCAGCCTGTTTCGCAGCGGCCCCTGCGGTCTTCAACACCGGTGGGGGCAGCGGCAACGGATCGCTACCGGCGGCCGGATCTCGCAGCAACCGCAGGAACAATTCCGATTCGCCCAACCGCTGCATCGTCGATCCATAGTCTTGCAGGAATCTGACGATGCCGTCGGTGGTAAAGTCGGTGAAGCGTGGGTACAGCAAAAACCGGCTGCCCGGAGCGGGGCTGCTGTCCGCGAACGGTTTGGCATACTCGACGGTCAAGCGGCGAGGTTCGCCCAGCCGGTCACGTTCGATCTCCGACACGCCGACCACGGCCAGATGCGTCTGCGGCTTGCCTTGCCACAGCCGTGCGCGGCAGGCGTAGTCGCGGTATTCGAGTTGCGCCTTGCGGCCCTGATCGCCCTCGGCGACCAGCAGCCATTCGGGGAACCCGCCGGGATCGACGGGCATCGCGGCTCCCGCGACAATCTCAAACCTGTTCGCATCGACGGCGCGCAATTCCATTACGCGGCCCAGCAGCAACTGGACTACGTACGGCTCGCAACGCCAATGCCGCTTGTCCAAGCAATCCAACAGGCTTTCGTAGCGAGCGAAAAAGGCCAGACGCGACAGCAGCGGATCGGAGTACGACTCGCGCGACGGCAGCGTGAATTTCGCAGCCCAGGCGAAGATCGCCTCGCCCGCCTGATGGCGGATGCTCTGCAGCAGTTCGCGGACGGCGCGCAGATGGGCCGTCGCCTGCTTGGAAAGCTCGCCCAGCCGTTCGGGCTGTCCCCGGTTCCAGGCGGCATGGATCGCCTCGGCGCGCAGCGCATGACCCAACGGGAAATGGTAGTAGTCGCTGCGGCGATAGGAGAAGCGGCTTCCCAGCACCGTCAGCGCTTCGGGCAACGTGTAACTGACGTCGACCGGCAAGGCCAGCACGTGGGCCATGGCTTCGGTCAGTGCAACCACCGGGAAAGGCACCTCGCGATCCGGGTGGCTGTCGGCCACCATCAGTTCGGGCGACTGGAAATGGAACAGCAGCGTCACCGCCTGCTCGGCCAGTTCCGGTTGCTCGGCATCCTGTAAGGATTCCAGCAGCCAGCGGATCAACATCTCGCGTTCCCCGTCGCTCAGCACGTACGCTTGCAGACTCAACTGCTGTGACCAATCGCGAGGTTGGTTGTAACGGTCGAGCTGTGTGATGATCTCGTACAGCGTGCGGACCAGCGCGCGTCGAATGCGAGGCACGTCGTCCGGGCCACTGGCCACCAGCACCAGCGGCTGAGCGCTGGCTTTGGAAAAGAACCGCTCGACCAGCTCGTCGGAGAACACGGCGCGGCGCAATTCTTTGCGGATCGTCAGATGCACACCGGCCAGATAGATCTCCTGGGACAGAGGTTCCTGCTGGAAAGTCAGGAACATCCCCACATTTTCGCCTCGGGACAGCGAGGGCGAGGCCGCACCGTGCGGCTGCACCTGGCCCGATGTCAGCGCGGCTACCTGTTGGACCAAGCGCGGGCGGCGGCCGGCCAGAGAAGCACATCGGGCGAGCATCTGGTCCGCGTCGTTGCGTTGAAGCCAGCGATCGAGTTCCGTCAGCGTTCGCACCTGAGCCTTGCCGCGCAGGTACTGCTTGCCGTGGGCCGTCAATTGGGTCATGCGGGACAGGTCGTCATCGCGATGCATCTGGTCGCGGCAATGTTCGAAAAACTCACACCACTCGCACCGCGGCTGGACGTGCCAAGCCGCTTCTTCCGCATTCGTTTGCAGGATTCGCGTCAGATCGTTGCGCAGGAAAGCCTCGACGTGCGGCCGAAGCTCGGCCATGTCGAACGGCGTGGGCGCGGGATGCGCGCCAAGCCAGACTTCGCCGCATCGGGTATCGGCGTGCAGATCTCGGATCGAATCGGCCCAGCAGATCGATTCCATCTCCAAGGCGTACAGCAGCACCTGGACGCGGTGCGTCAATTGCAGCGATTCCCCACGCTTCAGGTCCAAGACGCGAACGATCCGACCCCCGCAACCGTCCTGGTCCACCATCAGCAGGTCCGGATGATTATCGCTGATCACTACCAGATCCGGGTCGAGGCCGTACCGGGCGTAGAAGGCGCGCGGCAAACGAAAGGTCGGTTGATACAGGAACGTCCCGGGCTGGGCATCGCGCAACCACCGCAGCGTTTGCCGCCAATCGAAGCGGCGAGTATGAATGTCGCCGGTACCTTCCGCGATTTGGACTCGGCCTGCCAGGTACTGTTCCAACACCGTTTGTTCCCAGGCGTACCCGCTTTCCAGGATCGCCTTGACCACCGGGCTGTGATCGAAATCGGGGGTCGGCAGCGCTTCGATTTGGCGAGTCGCATGGCTGGCCGACAGATAACGCAGAAAACGCTCGCAATCGTGAAAAAAGTAGCGAGCGATCGCCGAGGGACTGGTGCGAAAGCGCGGCAACCCCGAGCGTGGCGGAGTGAGGACACTCATTGTCACTTCTCTTGGTGGATTCATTTCCCGGTTCGAGCCGTCCGAAATCCAGTCCGGAGCGATCCCACTCGAACCTTCCTAGCCCCAGATCATACCACAAGTCCGTCCGATTGGCGAGATACCCCACCTCGTAAGCGTCGTCAAAGAAATAGCTGTTAAATTCTTTTTGGAACTGCAAGGTGATTTGGTTCAGCGGACGTTGAATTCTGGCGGTCTGCTGTCAATGGGTTTAGGCTCTGTCAGAAAAGGAGTCTGACCCTCTCTGGGCACGTCGTAAGCACCCGGCCAGATATTTCTTGGTGGAAGCGGGCGAAAACGGTCTGAATATCGTTTTTTGTGCCCGAGTTCCCGTCTGGCCCCCGAGCGTCGAACGGGGGTCCGGTCGGGTCCCGCTCAGCGTTCGGGACCCACACGATCGTCTGCCGAAAACGACTTCCGGCCCGTTACATCCGGTATACAAGGCCGCCCACTGCCGAAGAATACGAACAGCGTCCACGTGGCGGATCTCGGTTTAGCGTTCGAGGACCAGAGCCAGCGTTTGCACGATCTGTTAGAATGAAGGCAAAACCGTCGATGCACAAGGAGAATCCCGATGCCTTCGCCTTTCCCCGGCATGAACCCGTACTTGGAACAGGAGGACGCTTGGCGCGACTTTCACGAAGCGTTTCTGCCGGCGGCACGCGAAGCGATCAGCCCGCAGGTCAGTCCGGCGTATGTCGTGAAACTGGAACAGAACCTGTATATTCATGAACGCGCGGCCGACCAGCGGCACTTGTTGGGTTACGGAGACGTGACCGTCAGCCGAACAGGCGCCGCGGATCCGCACGGTGCCGCCACAGCCGTGTTGACGGCTCCCAGCCGGATTCTGCTGCCGCGGGTGGATGTCGAGAGCGAATCGTTTCTGGAGATTCGCGACAGCAAGACGCGACGGCTGGTGACGGTGATCGAACTGCTGAGTCCGACGAACAAACGGCCGGGCGACGACCGCCAGCGGTACTTGGCCAAGCGGGCGGGCTTGCTGCAAAGCGACGCTCATTTCGTCGAACTGGACCTGCTGCGAGGCTGGCCGCGGATGCCGTTCGACGAAGCGCCCACCGGCGACTATTGCGTGCTGGTCAGCCGCGTCGAGGACCGGCCGCAGGCCGAGTTCTGGCCCATCGGCTTGCGGGACCGGTTGCCGGAGATCCCCATTCCCTTGCGAAACCCGCATCCCGACGCCCGGCTGGACTTGCAAGCCGTACTGCACCGTGTTTACGATGCAGCCTATTACCGCGACTACATCTACGACGGCACGCCTTGGCCGCCGCTGGCCGGAGACGACGCGGCCTGGGCGCGGCAATTGGCGGCCGGCGAGGTGGCGTGAATACGTTGCCGGAAGAGAAATGGCTCGTCAACCCGCGAGTCTGGATTCCGTCGGACGAGTCGGGCCTGAAGCGATCAGCACGCTGCTGGCCTATCGCCCACCGGATCGATGCTGCTATAATCCAGCCATGTCAACAGTCAGTGAAAACATACACATCAAGGTCGCGGCCGGGGTATGCGGAGGCAGGCTCCGAAGCAGCGCGGAGACAGAACGGGTTCCACGGAAGAAGCTTAGGGAAAACCGCATGGGCGCCGAGAGCGGTCGAGATAGGCAATATACTGCCCGGAATATTCGAAGCGCAATCGAAGATCCTCGATGATGCGATCCTTGGCCGCCGACGACGCATCGCCCGCCCGCTCCGGGGCTTCGCGGCACAACTGCTCGAATTCAACGGAAACGGAACTCATGATCGGCTCGTGTTCAGGGCGATCGTTCAAACCATGAGCGTCACCACGCACCGGATTGACTGGGTAATCCGCCTGCGCCGCATCCGATCCGTGCCGTGAACCGTGTCGGACACTCCCCTGCCCACCATTCCCTTGCCCACGTCTTCTCGTCCCTGAGCGGAACTTCGGCGCAGTTTGCGTTCGATGCCAAGCCCTGGCAGGAGATCTCCGCCGTCTGTGGGATCGTGCGAACCACCTGCTTGACACCTCCGAATTCACTCTGAAGCTGCTGCGCCCGAATGGTCGTCTGGAGACCGCCATTCGCTCCGCCTCTCTTTCAGGGTTTTGCAGCGCTCATCTTGTTGCACCCGTCGAGTTGGCTGTGGTAGAATGACGGGGAGTCCAAAATCACTGGAACGCGAAAACCGTTGAAACGCGCCCGACGGCAACGAGCAAGTCGTGTACACGAACTACATCGGCCAGATCCTGATCAAAGTACTCCGCTCCGGCCCGGACCGCTGGATCGAGTACCGCCGGTACGATGAGGAAGGCCGCCGGATCGAGCGGGCCAACCCGTCGGCGGTGACCGGCTACGACGATTCGCAGGCCGATCTGGACGTGGCTCTCAGAAG
>SKKK01000505.1 GCA_007121535.1 Planctomycetaceae bacterium
CGAACTCACTTGGGAGGATCTGATGGACCGAAGTCCGTGTGAGATCGTCGTCACGCGTCGCGGGGGTGGAAGCGGTTCGCTTCTTCTCGGTGGATTCGCGTTGTGCATGATTACGGGGATCGCCTTCTGGTTCGGTTGGGCCGGGGTCGGAGAGAGGGCGAACCGTGACGACTTCCCGTTGGTGCTACGCGATGAGGACGCGGATTTTGGGGAGGCGTTTATGCAAGAAGAGTTCCCTTGGCAGTTGCAGATCGAAAACACTTCGGCTCATTCGGTGCGAATAGTCGATTTCGAATCCTCGTGTGCTTGCACGTCGATCAACCCGTCATCGGTTGTGGTACCCGGCCAGGGCACGGCAAGCATTGAACTGGTGCTCGACACTACGGGAAACTGGAAAGATGGGGAGGTGGATCACCCGCGTGCTTTCGCGATCGATCTGTGGCCGATCCTGCAGGGTCCGAGAAGACCCGTGCCGCGATGGACGATCAAGGGTCGCGTGCGTCGTCCGTTGGCCTTTTCACCGCCCGCCGTACACTATGGAGAAACGCTCGTCCAGGGCAGAAGTCTTCCGGAGAAGACCGTGCTGGTCCGGGCGGCGGAAGGAGTCGAACGGCTGGCCATTGACTGTGATTGGCCCAGTGTGCGGCTCGAGGCCGGGCCGAGCAATGGTTCGGGGGACGGTTGGTTCGAGATTACCATCTCGCCGGGAGAGCAGATGCCGCCAATAGGCAGGTTTGAAGTCGAAATCCGCGTGAGTGGCGTGCTCGCGGGGGAAGAGCGACTGCCTCCCGTCCCCCTGCGGCTGGCGGGATTGGTGGTTCCGGAATTCTACGCCATTCCACATACGATCCGCTTGACGCCCGTTGCGCAGGGTGAACCCGCTACGGTGGACGTGGTTCTCCAATCGCGCGTGGATGGGGAATTTGCAGTAGAACAGGTCGTCAGCAGTGCAAGCGGTGTTGTCATCGAACCGCAGGATACTGGTCTCGGCAGAGTCCATAAGTTCCGTGTCGGTCGCGCTGCACCGGCGAGCGACTCGAGTCAGAACACGATTACCTTCTTGGTACGCACCGATACAGGGGAGAGGAAGCATGTCGATGTCACGGTCGTCGAGATTCCGTGAGAGGTTGCTGTTGACGCGGCTCGTTTTCGCGTGCGCGGCGGCGATCTGTGTGTTGTCCTGCAATACGGTCCAGGCCGATGTCACGCAAAGCAGCGAGATCGTCAAAAAGATCGTCGACGATTGGAATCACCGCCAGCAGATCCGCGGGTTCCGGTATGTTGTTGGCGGAATCCACATCGTTCCGAAAGGCTGGATCAGCCAACATGATCCTCCAGGCTCGCCTCGCACGGACGTTCCCTCGGACGAGGTTGTCATCGACGTCAAAACAGAATATTTCGTCGATCTGGAGCGTAATCGATCGCGCATCGAGAGGGACTTTGAGATCTACGATTCGGAAGTAAGCCGGTTCGCACGGATGTTCCAGGTGCAACTGTATGATGGTCAGAACTCGCAGGTGTTCTATCCACGCGACCGCAATCCGGATATCTTTGACGAAGCACGAGCTTCTGGCCCGTGGCAGGCAGACCTTGAGTTCCGCTCAAACGGCGGGCCAGCGTTCGGTCGAATCGATCTGCCAGTCCTGCTCGCTCATGGCATGGTTCTAGATCAAGGCGGAAGGACTCTTAGTCCGACGGGAACTCTCCGACGAGACCTAAACGCTGATGACTTCACCGTCTACGGGCACGCGGTTCGGGACGGGCGGGAGTGTGTCGTTCTTCGGTCGCAAACGGACCACACCCGATCGAATCCGCCGTACAATGAATATTGGGTGGATATGGAACGCGATAGCACCGTTGTTCGCTTTGTGCGATACATTCGGGGTTCGGAGGATTCTCAGATCGACTTGTGGTACGATGAAGACGATGGCCTGGGTCTTCCCCTGGCTCGCTATGTGTTCATGGAGAGCTTCGAGGGAAGACTTGTGCGGACCCGCGAAGAATCTGTGTTAGAGTATGAGGCGGAGCCGGCGATTACCGATTCCCTTTTTTACGTGGAACCACAGCCCGGGTTTAACGTGGCGGATCGGGTGACGAACCGGCGGTACCGCGTGGGGTTGCCCGGACAACCGGATCGCGACCTTGCTGAACTAGCCATGGAAATGGATCGCGGCTACCGAAACAGCACGCGTCGCCTTCTATTGCTTTCCATGAGCATACTTATGTTCTTGGTAGGCGGGTTTCTTTACATTTACTACCTTAAACGGAGGAAAGTTCGACCTATTTGATGGATGCGCCCTGTTGTGACCGGGCCGGCTGTATATGACTACCAGCTAGGCCCTATCTGTTCTCGAATACTTGAGTTTAGGAGAACTTCCAATGAGAATTCAAGTCAAGGTTTATTGGATCGTTGCGGTGCTGACAATCGTGATGGGGTACATGGGCGGGGTGGCATTTTCCCAGCTCGTGGTGTGCGAGAAAGGCTGCAAGCAGATTCGCGCGAAAACGTTGCAGGACAATGGAAAATGCATTGCCTACGATATTCCGCATTGCTATAGCAATAGCATGTGGGTAGATCAGCCCGAGAAAGATGACTATGGGGAACCCAAAACATCTTGCGTACCGGTTAGTCCACGAGAAGAAGTCGCGAGATACTCGTGCACGGACTGCACTGAAGTATGCTCCAATGTGGGAGGGAGCACTCTGAGAGAAATGAGCGAACCAGATCTAATGTATGATTGTACTATCTTGGGAAGGATTGATCAGAAGGAGTGTATGTAGTAGGCGACCCTGGCGTACGGCGGAGATCGCCTGCCGGATGTCGATCGCCTCGGACCCCGCTGGCTTGGTGGGTTCGTGGTTCGCCGGGATCACGCGTTCGTGCGGTCGACAACGGTCGGTCCATCACTTGCGTTGCGATCGGCTTACGGATCGTGTTTTGGAGACGCAGGGTCGTGAGGACCCCTTCTCCACATATGGCGGAGGGGGATGGGACATGAGTCATGAGTGACCGATGTCAAGAGTTAGCGCCTGAGGATCGCTGGGTGAATCGAATCTCCGGGAGTCTGTCGAGCCCGGCAGTAGCATCGGCGCTGCGGGGGGCCAAGTTTCCGCTGGTCGCCGTCGCGCGCATTGGGGGCGCCGTTTTCCCTCACCCGCTGCTTGGCCTGCTTGCGGCGGCGGTTGCGGGCGGGGAACTGGCACTTCTCGCCTTGCACCCCCGCGGGTTCTGGCACGCTGGGTCGCTGCCGTGGTCGGCGCGGGTGGGGCTGGCGGTGCTTGTGCTGCTGACCTGGGCGTCGCTGGCGTGGATCGCCTGGTGGTGTTGGGCCTGGTGGGCGATTGCCCGGCCTGCCGGGAAGTCGCGCTGGTGCGTTCACGCCGTACAGATCGCGTTTGCCGCCGCCGGGGCGGGGATCAGCGCGTTGTTCGTGGCAAGCTGGGTTTTCTTCTGGCGAGCGGGAATGTTCTTGGATCACCAGGCGCTGCGGTTCGGCGCCACCAATGCGGAGATGATCGGAAAGTATCTCTGGCAGTCGGAACGGACCGCAGTCTACGGCTTGGCTGCGATCCTTGTTGCGGGGCCCATCTTGCTGGTGACGATCCGCTGGCCGGGGTTGGCGCCGCGTAAACCGGAGGGGTCGGTTCGCGGGGCTTGGTGGATGGGTATCATTCCCCTGTTGGCAGGCTTGAATCTCTCGGCGTGGCTGATCGAATTGCATTCGTCGCCGACGGTGTCGGGCGATCACCGGGAGCGTTTTCAGCAGTGGTGGGAAACCGATGGCGAAAGGTTCGAGTACATCCTGCGGTACCGCGTCAATCCGGCGTTGACGCTGATCTGGAGCCCGTTGATCGTCATCGAGCAACCGATCGAAGGGACGTTGACCGAGGAACAACTCGGCCCGCGCCGCAGCGACCGTCACCTTGTCCAGCGGGCGAGCGTCAGCGTTGCGCGGCGGTCACTGATCGTGATCGCCGTCGAAGCGCTTCGCCACGACGTTATCGGAATGCAGCATCAGGGTCGCGAGATCATGCCCCACGTCAATGGGCTTGCACGCAACGGAGTGCACTTCACGAACGCCTACTCGCAGAGCACCCACTCCGATTATGCCGATCCGTGCATCGTGTCGTCCCTGTACCCGCTCCGTACTCGCGGCCACCATTACTACTCCCGCTCCGATCCGTGGCCGAAGGTATTGATCTACGACGTCCTGAAACAGCACGGATACGCGACGGCGATCATCTCGTCGCAGAACGAGGGTTGGGGGCGGATGGACCAGTTCTTGGCGAGTCCCCACTTGGATTTGTTCTTCGACTCGCGAAACTACGACGGCGAGACCTTTGTGTGCGACCGCGATCCCGGGTTTGCCCGCTTCGTCAAGGGGGCTCGAGTGGCGGGAAAGCTGGACGACCGGATCACCATCCGGAAGGTGATCGAGTGGATTGGCGAGCAACAGGCGGCCGACTTTCCCTTCTTCGTTTCGGTCAACTTGCAGACGTCTCATTTTCCCTACGAGATCCCCGGCGGTCGAACCGGGCCGTTCCAGCCGGCGACGATGGATTTCCCGGCCTCGTTCGTGTCGTACCCGCGGGACAAGGTGCCCGTGGTGCGGAACGCCTATTACAACGCCTTGCACTACATCGACCAGCAGATCGGGCGGCTGGTGTCGTTTCTTGACGAGGCCGGGCTTCGCGAGGAAACGCTGCTGGTGATCGCGGGCGATAACGGGGAAGCGTTTTACGAGAATGGGCATCCGACGCACGCCGGTCCGCCATACGAAGCGGCGATCCGCGTGGGGTTGCTGATGCACTGCCCTGCGGTGCTTGATCCGGCAACGGAGACCTATCTGGTGCAACTGATCGACGTTGCGCCGACGGCTCTCGCTTTGCTGGGAATCGCGCCTCACCCCTGTTTTCAGGGAACCGACGTTCTGGCTGCCGACAGGCCTGCGAACGAATCGCGGGTGGTGCTGGTGCATTGCGAATCGGCGCTCAGCGGGTCCGACGCCGTGGTGAGTGGAACCGGGTGGAAGTACGTCGAAGACCGCCGTAGCGGGCAGCGAAGGCTGCACCAATTGGTTACCGACCCGGGCGAAGAGCGGAATCTGGTGGACACCTATCCCGAGGTGACTCGCGTTCTGCAGCGGGTGATGCACCAATGGCGGCAGCGGCAGTTGCTGTACTACCAGACGCCGGCCTATTATGGCTGGTATTGGCCGCCACGGTCGCCGACGGTTTCGGCGGAAGACGTCGAGCGGCTGATTTCGTTCCGAGTGGTCGAGGAAGAGGCATGCGTGGCAGCCGAGGCGGCCCGGTGAACGGTGATGCTTGTACCCGGGGACAACGTCGATCTGCGGGGCTTGCCGCCGGATTGTTGTTGGTGCATGCCGTGTTGGTCGGTTGGATCGCGTTGCGCACCAGTCCTACGCTGGACGAGGTGGGGCATCTGCCGGCGGGCCTCTACAGTTGGCGGTTCGGGCGGTTCGACGTGTACCGCGTCAACCCGCCGCTGGTCCGCACGTGGGCTGCGTTGCCGGTCGTGCTGAGCGGCCCCGAGTTGCGGTGGTCGAAGTACGCGGACGGACCCAGCATACGGCCCGAGTGGAACTTGGGACGCGAGTTCATCGCGGCCAACGACCGGGGCGAGCGGCGGTGGTTGTGGTACTTTGTGATCGCGCGCTGGATGTGCATCCCGTTGAGTGTGATCGGTGGTTACGTGTGCTGGCGGTGGGCGGGCGAGCTTTACGGGCCGGCGGCCGGTCTGTTGGCGCTGACGCTGTGGTGCTTCTGTCCCAACGTGTTGGCCTGGGCGGCGACGATCGGGCCCGATGCCGGTGCGGCGGCGATGGGGGTCGCCGCCGCGTATCTTTACTGGCGCTGGCTGCGCGAACCGACGTGGGCGGGGGCGGTCGCCGCCGGGGCCGGATTGGGATTGGCTCTGTTGACCAAGACCACCTGGATCGTCTTGTTCGCCGTGTGGCCCGTGCTGTGGGTGCTCTGGTGGAGTGGTGGGCGGAAGGGGTCGGGAG
>SKKK01000509.1 GCA_007121535.1 Planctomycetaceae bacterium
ACCGCAAGCATAGGTCCGTTTGCTGGGCAGACCGAGTCACCAATAGCCACGGAAACGAATAGGTCGGCTCGCGTGGCCACATTCGGGATGATGGTATTGCCCACTGGCCTTTCGCCAAACCACCGTGTATCACGATGGCGACGTAAGAACCACCGCCCGCAGGGCAACCGTCGGCCACATGGCACGGCGGGTCGTCTCCTGGAGGCAAGCGAAGATCGTAACCATCCGATGCACGCGAGGCGGCGGCGACGTCCTCGCAAGTAGTTGAATCACGCGCGCCGCCCGCGTGATCGGTACCGATAGGTGGATGGCACGTATCGCTGGCCAATGGCAGAGCGTCAGTGAATCGGCACCTCTTCATGCCCGCAGTCTCAGTTGATTCCTGCCGAAGAATCCACCTAAAAGGGCAATTGCAATGCGTCAATCAGCCGGTATCCGTTAACCCATTTGCACCGTACGATCCATGCCGGTAAAAAGGGGGAAAGTAATATCAGAACAGGTGGGTGCCATATACCTCAAAGGGAAAATTAGCGACACCTATTGTGCACCGAATTGAAAAGGTGGGTGGCACTTATTTTGACACTAAGTGGCGACACAAGCTCGAACGGACCGGAAACTGATACTCTCGGTGGTGATGTACCAAATGGAGTCCCAATCACGGTTTCGGACTTATCCCATGCATGCAACAGATGCTTTGTGGATCTAGTTAATTGACATGGTCTTTGACGCTGGTAAGATGCACGGTAAAGAGGTTGCTTTCATGAACACGGGTCGTTTGTTATCGCTTTTTGTCGTGCTGGTTCTCGCACCGGGTCTGCTACCGGCGGATGAGCCGCCGGCGTTCGAAACCGTCGCGTCGGGGATCATGAACGTGAACATGGAAGCTCGGCGGTTGACCGTCGATTTGAACGGCGCGAGCGACCTTTATCTAGTGGCTACGTACGGCGACGATTGCTACGACTTCGACCAGGCGATTTGGGCGGAACCGCTGCTGTATGACGACCAGGGAAACACGTTGGATCTGACGACGGTCGAGCCCGTTGCGGCTCAAGTCGGCTGGGGCAATCTGCTGGTCAATCGCGACCACCGCGGCCGCCCGCTTTCGATCGCCGGTCAGACTTTCGACCGCGGATTCTGGGCTCACGCGCCGTCGATGCTGCATTTCAAGCTGGACGGCCAGTACGCGCGGTTTACGGTCCAGGTCGGATTGACTACCGGTGCGGTCCGTGGAACGGTCGATTTTCGCGTCCAAGCAACTCGGCCCCGGATGCCCGATCGCGCCGAGTTCGTCAAGCCCTCCGCTCCGGCCGTAGCCGCGGTTCCGCCGGTGCCGCCGGCCCTCGAAGCGCCCCGGACGTTCCATCGTGACGCGGCAAAACGGTTGGTCGATCATGGCGTCCGCGAACTGGTGTTCGTCCGTCGATATACGCTTTCGGCGGACCATGTTTACACCGAGCACGTCAACAGCCGTTGGATGCCCGGCGGCGGATTGTGCATCCTGGATCTCCAGACCGGTGACGTGCGGGAACTGGTCCCCGAATTCACTCGCACCGGCGTGGTCAACCGCTTTGATGTCTCGTTCGACGCCCAACGGATCGTTTTCGATTTCAAGCCCTCGGCTCGCGAAGGTTATCGACTGTACGAAGTCAACGTGGACGGTACCGGATTGCGGCAATTGACCGAGCCGGACGAAGACGCTGCCCGTCCTACCGACGACATGCATCCCTGCTATCTTCCCGACGGAGGGATCGCGTTTGTGACCACCCGTTGTCAATATGGTGTGCTGTGTGCTGCGGGCGACCAGTTCACGGTCACCAACCTGTACCGGATTGAAGCGGACGGCAGCCAGATGCGTCCGTTGAGCAACAGTCCGCTGAACGAGCAGAGTCCCGTGATGCTGCCCGATGGACGGATTCTTTACCATCGCTGGGAATACCTGGACAAACCGGCGGGGAACATCAAGAGTCTGTGGGCGATGAACCCCGATGGAAGTGGTTCGGTCGAGGTGTACGGCAACTCGATCGCTTTTCCCGAAACTTTGATCTACGGCCGTCCCATCCCCGGAGCACGCGGCAAGATCGTCTTCTTGGGCACATCGCATTGCTGCCCGAACAATGCCATGGGAACCGTGATCCAGATCGACATGCGAGACGACTTGCGGTCACCGGACACCATGCATTTCATCACGCCGGACATCCACGCCCTAGGCCACAACGGCTTTCATTTCCGAGGCGACGATGGCCAGTGGGTCTATGACCGTCAGGGCACGATGGGCCGATTGTTCAAGGATCCGTTTCCGATCAGCGAAGATCTGTTCGTCGTCTCGCGAAAACCGCCCGGTTTGGATTGGAGCACGCCGACCGGGTACGAACTGGAACTGCTGGACGGCGATGGCCAAACGCAACCGTTGTACGAAGATCCCACGGTGTCCTTGTGGCATCCGTTTGCCCTTACCCCGCGTCCGGTCCCGCCGTTGGTGCGAATGACGGAGGTCGAAACGTTGGCCGAACAGGGACTGGCGACGTGCATGGTGACCGATGTCTACCGCGGCATGGAAGACGTCGCTCGCGGCGACATCAAGTATCTGCGGATCCTGGAACAGCTCGGTCGACCTTGGGCGGCGCGAAAGTCCTGGAACGACCGGCGCGGCCACGCCCACTCGGCCATCGGCGACGGTACGTTGGGACTCAAGGTCCAACACGGGATCGTACCGGTCGAAGAAGACGGTTCCGCCCACTTCGTCGTGCCGGCCATGCGAGCCATCTACTTCCAGGCTCTGGACGAAAACTTCATGGCCGTGCAGACCGAACGAACCTATGTGAATTACATGCCGGGCGAGGTGCGATCGTGCGTGGGATGTCATGAAACCAGCAATGTATCGGTGCCGCCGACGGATGGCATCCCCCTGGCCTCGTTGCGTAGTCCTTCGGTTCCGGGTCCTCAACCCGGCGAAGCTCAGGCAGGTCGAGTATTCGATTACGAACGCCAGATTCAACCGATCTGGGATCGGCACTGCGTCGAATGCCATAACGATCAGGTAGCCGAGGCGGATCTGAATCTGTTGGGCACGCCCGAAGGACTGTTCAGCGTTTCGTACCATCAGCTCTTGGCCCGCAGCGACGATTCGAAACAATTGCTGGGGTTCCGCAGCGCCAGGGACGAAGATGCTGCTTGGTTGGGGCAGGACGCTTGCGGTTTCCTGCCACCCTATACGTTCGGCTCGCTGACCAGTCCGCTGGCCGCGATGATCAGCAGCCAGGAAATCACGTTGCGCGATCAGCGGTTGCAGCGTTACGCCGAACACTTGCGTCAGTCGCACCCGGACATCCGATTAACTCGGGAGGAACAGATCCAGGTGGTGAATTGGTTGGATGTCAACGCTCCGTTTCATCCTTCGTATTGGGGCCGCTTGAACGCCGAATACATCGGGCACCCCAACTTTCGTCCCCGGGTGACGCTGACCGAAGCGCAGATGCGTGACGTTCCCGAATCGATCCGCCGAGCGGAAGCCGCTGGGGCCCAGACAGAAGAGTGAACGGGCTTATGAGACTGCTTTCCAGGTCAAGCTCAAAGCCGAACCGATCAATCCGGCGATGGCCAGCAAAAGGATCGCCGCTTCCACCGAGAATGCGGCAGCCGCTGCGCCGATCAGTCCCGAGGCCAGCAACAACGCGCCGATCACCGTGTTGCTGACGGCCACGTAATCGGTGCGTCGATTGCCTTCGGCCAGATCGACCAAATAGGTCTTGCGGCCCAGACGGACTCCGGCATGCGCGATGCCCAGCCCGAAAAAGGCAACCGGATAGAACCACCGCGACAGGCCCGGCGCCAGGTCCGACAACGACCAAATCGCCACGGCCAATGACAGCAGGCTGGCCAATCCACAGGCCGATGCAAAGACCAAACGGCTGGACCGGTCCGAAAAGTAACCCCAAACCGGCGCGCTGACCAAAGCCGCCAGCCCCTCGACCGCGATAAACACTCCCAGGTACGCGGCTGCGTGACCCAGGTCTTCCCGAGCCAGCGTGACGTAGAACGGTGCCGCCAATCCCGAGCCCATCGCCAGAGCGCGGGCGATCACGAACTTGCAGAACGGTGGATCCTTCCACAGCAAGGCCAACTTGTTGAACGATTCTTGAAGCCCGTTGATTCCGCCCCCCGTTTCGCCCGGGAACTCGACGATCGTGGCGTACACGGCGGCGGCCACAAACCAAAGAGCGGCGCCGCCGAACAGGATGATTGCAAAGACCACGGATTGCTCGGTCTGCGAAAACCATGCCAGACCGGCGCCTACCAGCATGGCACTGCTGCCCGCAGACCAAACCCATTTTCGGATCGGCTGTTGCCGAACCAACGCGCCGATCGCCAGTTGCGGCAACATAGAACCCGATTCGCGGATCGGCACCAGCAAGCTGATGCACCAAGCCGGCGCCGCCAAGTGCGACAGCAGCCAAGGCAGCGTGGTCTTGGCGCTGGCCATGCGGTCACCGATGCTGGTCAACGTGTTGGCCACCGCCGTTCGAAAGAAATTCCCGGGCGCCTCGCGGCACGCCTGGTCGCTGATGGCTTCACAAACCCGGCCGTCCTGGTCGTTGGCCAGCTTGTCATACAGCGATTCCATCCACCCGGGATGATTTCGTTGCGCCATTTTCGTTCCCCTTTGCCTGATTTTTCGCGCCGTATCTTTTGAAGGTGGTAAAGAAATAACTGTCGTGGTTTCGGATGAGCGGCAAGGCGCCAGCCTCCGTTTTTCCCGTCGTTTTGGCAACGGTGGCTAGCGCCATTTCGCTCGGGCAACGGTGGCTAGCGCCATTCCGCTCGGGAAACGGTGGCTAGCGCCATTCCGCTCAGTTATTCTTACCGCCTTTTAGCCTCCAAAGCCGCTATAACGTTTTACGCCTCGGGCAAATGCGATACGGGCCGTGATGATGAAGAACACGACCCAGCCGGCTTGGATCATCACACCCTGTACCAATTCGGGCCCCTGAACGTTGCCCAGAAACACAGCGGCGGGAAAAAAAGCCAGGTATTTCAGGGGCATCAGATTCACGATGCTCAACCAGGGTTCGGGCAGCATGTCCAACGGGAACATGTGTCCCGACAAGAAGAAACTCAACAGCATATAGATGAATAACAGCGAGGTGACTTCCAAGAACCAGAATCCGATCAGGCCCATCGTGGCTTCCAAGAAGAAGCCCAGCAGGAAGGCCATGATCAATGTGGCAACGAATAACAGCAACGTGGTGCTGTCCGGCCAACCGTCGATAAAGAAGCCGCGGCAAAGATAGAACACCAGGGCGAACGGCAGCAGGGCGACCGAATAGTAGGCGATCTTGTGCGCGATGCGCGTCAGCAGCAAAAAGCCGATCATGTCTACCGGCTGGATCAGGTACTTCTTGACTTCGCCGTCGCGGATCTGCCGAGCGATGCCGGACGCCAGGCCGGGCATGCTGGAAAAGGCCCGGCTGACCATGGTCAGCAGGTAATAGGCGACCATGTTTTCGAAACGGTACCCGGCGATCTGGCCTTCGGATCGTTGCCCGTCGCCGATGGCTTCAAACACGGCCCACCACAGAAAGATCTGGGTGATGATCGGCAGGAATCGCATCAGGGTTCCCAGCGCAAAGTCGCCGCGGTAGACCAGACGCTCTTCCAACGCGATCCGCAGGATCGTCCACCAAGTGACCACGCGAACCATCATCTCACGCTTCCCACGGCCGAAGAAACTTTGTCGAGCCCCATGGGATCGTCGCTGCCGCGGGCCGCTTGCGAAAACAGGTCGGCGATGACCTCTTCCAGCGGAGGATCCTCGACCGCCACGTCCTCGATCGCGTGTTGTGCCAAGATGGCCGCCAACGTTCCGGCAACCGCCGGACGATCGATTCTCAGTTTGATTCGCGGCGGCTGAATCTCCAAAACTTCCCCGAAGCGGTGGAAGCCGTCGGTGCTGGCGGTCTCGGCCAATTGCAACGTCACGACTTTGTGGCTGCTAAAGCTGTCGCGGATGCCCGACAGCGAACCATCGTACCGGATGCGGCCGTGAGCGATGACCACGACGCGGCGGCACAGCGCGACGATGTCCTTCATGTAGTGGCTGGTCAGCAGGATGGTGACGTTGCGCTGCTGCTGGTATTCCTTGAGGAACTTCTGAATGCGATGTTGGGCGACGACGTCCAGTCCGATCGTCGGTTCGTCCAAGAACAGCACGTCGGGCGAATGCAGCAGCGCGGCGATCAATTCCATCTTCATCCGTTCGCCCAACGACAGTTCGCGGACCGGTTGGCGCAGCAGTTGCGCGACATCCAGCATCGAAGTCAATTCGTCCAATGTCCGCGAAAACGCCTCCGGAGCGATGCAATAGATCTGCTGATGCAGCCGAAACGATTCTTGAGCGGGCAGGTCCCACCAGAGTTGATTCTTCTGGCCCATGACCAGCGCAAAGCGGCGGCGGTAAGCGTTCTGTCGCTGCCAAGGCACGTGCCCCATCACCAGCGCCGAGCCTGACGTGGGATTGATCACGCCCGACAGCAACTTCAACGTCGTCGTCTTCCCCGCGCCATTGGGACCCAGGAAGGCAACGAATTCGCCCCGCTGCACATCCAGGTCGATACCACGGACCGCCTGGACATCCCGATATTCCCGTCGCCAAAGCCCGCGCAACGACGCCATCAGCCCCTCGTGCTTCTGATAGACTCGGAACGATTTCGTCAGATTGCGCAATTCGATCAACGCCATCCTGCTACTCGCCCTCCCCCAACGCGACACCGATCAAGTCGTAATCCTTCGTCGCAACGATCTCGCAGGAAACAATGTCGCCCACCTGCAACGAACAACGCCCGCCGGTGACGTAGACCAGCGCGTCCACGTCCGGAGCATCCGATGGCGATCGACCGATCCAGACGTTGTGCTCGCCCGCAACCGGCGCATCCAGGATGACGGGACGTTGTCGCCCCAATTGATGCCCGTTCCATTGGAACACGATCTGCTGCTGGGCCGTCATCAGCCGTTCACGCCGCTGTTGCTTGACCGAATCAGGCAACGCGTCTGGTAGGTTGACCGCCGGCGTTCCCGGTTCGGGCGAGTACGTAAAGACGCCCAGTCGCTGAAATCGCTGCTGCTGGACAAATTCCAACAGTTCTTCGAACTGATCCTCGGTTTCACCCGGAAACCCCGTGATCAGGGTGGTCCGCATCGTCAGGTCCGGAATGCTGCCCCAAAGCAACTCCAACGTCTGCTCGGTCTGCTGCCGCGTGACGCGACGAGCCATTCGGCGCAGCATTGTATCGTTGATGTGCTGCAGCGGCATGTCCAGGTACGGAAGAATTTTTTGCGATCGGGCGATCGTTTCCACCAACGGCTGATCGATGTACCTGGGGTAGAAATACATCAACCGGATCCAGTCGATGCCATCGACCTGTTCCAACTGTTCCAGCAGCGGCAACAATCGAGGTTCGCCGTACAGATCCATGCCGTAATACGTGGTGTCCTGAGCCACGATGATCAACTCGCGGACGCCATCGGCGGCCAATTGTTCCGCTTCGCGGATGACCTGATCCATCGGCTTCGTTACGTGCTTGCCCCGCATTTTTGGTATGGCGCAAAAAGTGCAGAGGCGATCGCAGCCTTCAGAGACCTTCAGATAAGCATAGTGCCGGGGCGTGATCCGGAACCGATCTCCGTCCGGCAGCGGCCGGATGGGGGCCGGGCGAAACACGGTCCTTTGCTCGTCCAGATGGCCGATCAATCGGTCCGCAACTCGGGTGATCTCCTCTCGCGCAAACACACCGACCAGGGCATCGATCTCGGGACGCTGGTCCAGGAGTTCCTGCTTTTGTCTTTCGGCAAGGCACCCGGAAACGATGACGCCGCGAATTTTGCCCGTGGCCTTTAGACCCAACATCTCGTCGATCGTCGCGAACGATTCGTCCCGCGCCTGTTCGATGAATCCGCACGTGTTGACCACCACGAAATCCGCCCCGTCCGGTTCGGTCACAAGCTGATAGCCGTCCACTTGCAGCAAGCCCAACATGCGTTCGCTGTCCACCAAATTCTTCGGACAGCCCAGACTGACGAAGGCATAGGTTCCTTTAGGAGGGGAAATTTCTGTCGATAATGGGATTTCGTGCAACATCGATGGCTCGCGATGCAGGGATTTTGGAAAGCTACAGAATATTACAGAACAAGGCTTGGTTGCCTACCTGTCTGATGGTGGTCGATGTGCCAGAGCAGGTCGCTAACCAGCAGGGGTTTGGCCAAGGTGGCTGCGGCTCCGGCTGCCTGCATGCGGCGGTGGTCGTCGCAGCGCAAGAAATCCAACAAGACGATCACCGGTACGGAAGCATGGCGTTTGGCCAGGTTGGTGACGACCAACGTCTCGTCCGGGTCGCCACCGATCAGACTGCAAAGCACGCACTTGGCCCCGTCGGCAAAGCTCGCCTGCTGCGGCCGATCCCAGACACAGGAGTAACCGCCGGCTCGACAGGCGTCGCTGAGCGCCTGGTAATCCCCAAACATTCGGGTATGGATCACCACCAGTCCCTGGCCGCGAGGCCAAGGACCTTCGGCAGCTTGAGCGAACTGTTCGGTACCCGACGCGGTGCGAGGCAGTTGCCAGACGCCGGCGCCGCTGGTGCGGTTGCGAGTCAATTCCGGGATCATTCGGGCGGCCCATTGGTGCCAATAGATTCGCACGACGCCTGACCAGGGCTTGCCCGTACGCATCTCGCCTTCGCACCAACTGCCCAACAGCACCACCAGCCGGGACAGGGGCGAGCGGGCATGGATGGTTTCGATATCGGCCTGGGCGAATTGGCCGGGCCGCGATTGGACGAACAGCACGATCTGAGGCGAACCGCCTTGGCGCATCGCCTGGCCGGCTGCGTCCAGATCGGCAGCCGATTGCAACTGGCAGTGCTGGTCCAGCCACGGGACCGCGTCGGAAAAGTCGCGATGCCGATGGTCTCCGATCAGCAGGACCGAGGGCCGTCGCGGCATCAGGTTCGGGTCGATCAGATCGCTGGGCATTGGCGTCGCGGGCCATTTATTCGTCAAATCATTCCCCAAACAATTCTGCTTCCAGCCGTGAGATGCTCGCCAAAGCTTCGGCGGCATCGTCTGCCTTGCGGATACTAGCGAGAAAGCCGTCCGTGCTCAACAACCGACTCAGTCGAGCCAGCGTCCGCAGATGGACCTGATCGTCGGTCGAACAGATCAGAAAAAACACATCCGTCAGATCTCCTCGGGCGCCGCCGAAGGGGATCCCTTGATGCGTGCGTCCCAAAGCCAACAGAGGGTCGGCCAGGATGCTGGGCATCGGGCGGCGAGGGTGCAGCAGCGCCACCCCGATATCCAGCGCCGTGGGATGCAGATCTTCCCGCTCGCGCACAGCGGCGGCCATCTTTTCCGGATCCCAAAGCAGCCCCGTGTTGGCGGCCAATCGCGTCATCTTGTCGATGACCGAATGATGGGTGCGAGCCACCAGCGGTATCGCCACCGCCTCGATCGCCAGCAGGTCCGCGATGCGAACTGCGCTGCTGGACTTGCCCGCCCGACGATCCAGCACGTTTTCGACCTGCTCCAGTTGCTCGGCATCGGAAGCTCCGATCTTTTCTTCGAACCAATGGTGGATCTCCGCTTGAGAAAACCGCCACTGACCGCCGATCTTTCGGCCGGGCAAACGTCCACGCTCGGCCATCTTGGTCACTTGAGCCGGTGTCAGGTGCAGATAGTTTGCCAGGCTGTCGATATCGAAGTCTTTGGAAGCCATACAACGTTCGCCGTAGGGAAATGGTCTACCGATGGAGGCGTTGTTTTACCATCCCCTGATTGTTGCGGACGACCGACCACGTTGTCCAGCCCCAGTGGGGGAGCAATTCCCGGTTTCCGCCCGATTCCAGCAAGAAGAAGTAGTGGGCCTGGTGTTTATCTCGACGTATGAGGGGCCTTGATCAGGATATTGGCGAATTCGATGGGGGCGCTCTGGGCTTGCAAGGCAATGGGGCCTCGTTGCGGCATGTCGGGGAATCGAGCATCGTCGATGACCGTCTGGTCGTTTCGCACGACCGTCCATCGATCGCCTTGTACGGTGATGACGAAACGGTTCCAGCGACCGATGGGCGCATCGGATTCGGGAGCCGCGGTCAATGCGGCTTGCAGTTCTGCGGGCAGCGATCGATCGGTTCGGATCAGCATCAGGGGCAGCGGCTCGACTTCCGGCTCGCGAGTCCATCGCCAATCACAGATCAGCTCGAAATCCTCGAATTCCCGTTCGGTCCAAAGATTCTTGTCGCTCGCCCGGTCGTGACCATCGTACACCAATCGCCAATCGCTGGGTTGCCAACGTCCCTCGTGGCCGGGGTCCGCGCGCCAGTTGGTCAAATCGACGCCGGTGTACAGCGGGACAAATCCTTCGGCCTCGATCGCCGTTTGTTCGGGCGATGGGTTGGTCGAGGGCAATTCGATGATCTTGATGTTGCGGAAGTGGACTTCGGATCCTTCGGATTCCAGGCACAAGTAGCCTTTGCGAGGTACGCAGTCTTTGGCGACCGTGACCTCTTTACCGTTGACGCTCAAACGCAGCTCGCCGTCTCGAGCTTCGACTCGGTAATGATTCCATTGCGGCGAGTCCTTGACGCGGTCTTCGATGGGAAAGCTGCGTCTGCCGTTGATGCAGATCCGGCCGGCCGGCGTCATCGTCGCGCCCAAAACCGGAAACACGTCGCCGTGCGTGGTGTACCACTGATCCTTGCCTTTGGCGTCATAGCCGTTGTCCAGGATCTGGACCTCGATACCCCGCGCGAACGGCGAACCGACCGCCGGCAAAGCGTCGCCCCATACGAACAATCCGGCATTGCCGGCAACCTGCATGTGCCGCCATTGGATTTCGAGGATGAAGTTCTCGTATTGCCTCTCGGTGCGCAGCAGCCCGGTAGGTATCCCGGTGCATACGATGATCCCGTCCCGCACGGTAAACGTCTCGGGGCCGACGTTGATCGGATGCCAGCCGGTCAGATCGCGACCATTGAACAGCGGCACGAACGTTGTCGCTTCGTCTTCGGCGCGGCCCACCACGGGGACGGCCGTCCCGGTCATCACGACCAACAACCCGATGGCGCCAATCAGCCAAGTGCCCGTTCGGTGAATCATGCGAAGGTCTCCTTGCAGAAAAAAGGGAGCAGCCGTCGGCCCGGTCTACGGCCATGTCCAAAGATCGTAGTAAAACACCATCGTGATCATACCGGAAGCCCCGATGATCAGAAAGGCTAGCAGTACCTCGCGAAACAAGCCTCGATGCCCCAACCAAAAGACGAACGCCAGTTTCACCAGCGTATTGGTCAGCGCCCCCAGCACCAGATTGAAACTGGCCCAGTCCAGACCGATCAATCCCGCCGCGTGGGCGTCGCTGATCGAAAACGCGATCGCGTCGGCGTCCGTCAGACCGCTGATCGCCGCGATCAACGGCAACCAGGCGTCTCCCAAATACTCGATCGCCAACCGCGTTACAATCAACATGGTGGCGAAGATCCCGGCGAACGACAACGCTCCTTTCAGACTGAACGGATTGCTCAATTGCAACGGTTCGGTAGGGACCCATTGCCGAGTCGATCGGGTGAAGTAGAAGGCGGCCACCAGCAGACCCACGACGGCCATCACAAGGATCGGGACCAGGATATTGCGCATCAGAGCGTAATTGACCACCGCGATCTGGACCAGCAACCGAGGGAACATGATGGTCGAGGCCAAAATGACGGCGATGGCAAATCGCCGATTCCAGTCGGGTGCTTCCAGGCTGCGCCGCGCGAAGGTGACCGCGGTGACGGTACTGGAGGCCAGTCCGCCGATCAGCCCGGTCAAGCCGATACCGGCATTGGCCCCGATCAACTTGATCAGCACGTATCCGATAAAGCTGATGAACGACACCAGCACGACGATCAACCACACCCGGTAAGGTTGGATGGCCGACAGGGCCACGCGCAGCAAGCGTCCGGTAGGTTCGGCGGTCAGCATCAGGTCGACGATCAGGTCTTCCTGATGGTCGCCCGTATAGCGGCCCACCAAACGGTGCTGGGACGTGTCCTGGACGTGCAACGTGCCCAGGCGGCGCGCTTGTGCACCGTAAACGGTCAATACCTGGCTTGGTTCGTACATCAGTCCGGGAATCAAATCGACGGTCAGTTGCCGGTTCGTTTCGTCCCATTTGGCGATTCGTCCCACGGGGAAGGTGACGATGGTATCCAACGATTGTCTGGGAAGAACGGGCAACACGATAAAGCTGATGATCAACAGCTTGGCCACCGCATTGATTTCGAATTGGTGCACGTGGCTCCTCAGCCGCCCGAACGCTCCTTTCTGAGACAGGACGACCAGGACAGCCACTCCGATCGCCGTGGCCATCAGCCCGGCGCCCTTGATCACCAGCACACCCAAAAAGAACGTCAGCATCGCGCTGATTTCGGTCGTGATCCCCGCTCGTTCGGCATCGCTGCCCTGACGGTCTTGCCAGTAGCAGGAGATCAGCAGGGCGACAACTCCGACAAAACCGACGATCAGGATCGCGCTGTTCTCGTAGTGGTCGGCCATAAAGGCGGTGAGCCCGCCGATCAGGGCCAAAAGGATAAAGTCGCGCACCCCGGGCGATTCATCTTCTCGGTGAGCCTTCTCACGCTCCAAACCGATCAACAACCCCAGCGCCGCGGCGATCCCGAATTTCAAAAAAACGTCCAGTAGTAACTCGTCGGGCATCTCGTTGGATTCTCGTCGATTTCCTGAACCTTGCCTTACAGCGTCCACCGTTGAATTATACGCGACCGGTCCCGCGCGCCCAGCGGGACTCGGTAGGGACCCCCGCTCGCTGCACGGGGTCACAGGGGTCGGGAGTCGTTTTCGGCCAACGATCTACCACGTGGGAGGCTCAGCCGAAAACGACCCCCGCCCACTTCCGCCGATTCGACCGAGAAGGACCTGGTCCGGTGCTTACATTCTTCGCAAACTCGTTTCGAAACTGACTCGCCGTTCGTCTTGCAGTTCCAAACCGGTGATCTTCCAGGCGTGATTGCGTGGTTCGACGGTCCAGTTCGCCCGATACTCGTTCGTGCGAGCGTGGATGTGGCCCCAGTGTTCCACGGTTCCGGCGACGGTCCAACGGCAATGGTAGACAAACGCGCGCGGATCCAGGTTTTCGGGAACTCGTTGACGCGGCAGTTTTTCACCATCGATGATTTCTACCTCGCGGATGCGAGCGACCGCGCCGCCTTGTTCCTGCATCACCAGACCGCGACGGATTTCCAGATACAGTTCGCGCAGCAAAGGCCCATCCACGCTCTTGGCCAGCGCGTCATAGATCTGCTCTTCGTCGCGGTAATCGAACGCGCGGTAGATATTTCGATGCAACGCGGCCAGCGTTGCCGCCGCCCGCTGCTCGTCCAACTGCGGCGTGCCTGCGAAAGGACGCGGCAGTTTCCACTGAGCCAGCGGCCAAGTGGCCACGGCGGCGCCGATCAACAACAGCACGATCGGACCGCGATATCGAGCCTTCGGGCCATACCAAACGACCGCCGGGATCAGGACGGCGACCCCCAACGAAATCAGCGACAACGACCACGTCGGCCGAGGCGGCAACTGGAGATCCACTTGCTGCAACGGCGGAGTCGGAGGACGCCCGGGGTTTTGCCAGCGGTAGACGTTTCGACCACCGATCCGTGTCAATTCGATCCGCTGCGTGTCCTCGTAGGCGAACACCACCATGTTCACGGATCTCAGGTAGCGGTGAAACCGATCCCAGGTGACTTGGATCGTGCCGGGCGAGCCCAGCGTCGGATACGACAGGATGATGCCTACCCGAGCACTGGCCATGCTGACGCGCGAGCGCGGCGCCCGGATGGCGAAATCGCGAAAATCCAACCCGTAAAAGTCGACGCGTTCGATCACCGGTTGGACCTGCACGCCATCGATCTCCACCGGGTTGCCCGCTCGGAAATAGGCCTCGATCTGCTCGGCCGCCAAATCCTGCTCGGAAACCTCCAGGAAGCTTTCATCGGCGCGAGCGATCAGAACGCTCTCGTCCAACGTCAACAGCGGGATCAGAATCTCGTGTCGGATCTGGTGGTCTTCAATGTAGAAGAACGAGTACACCGCACTGTAGCTGGTGATCCCCAACATCTCTTCCTTCTGACGTTCGTACCACGCTTGCAATTGTTCCTCGGAAGCATCGGCCGACAACGGTGGATGGTCCCAACTGAACCGAACGGTCTGCGGCGAATCGGAATACAATACCTCCTGGAACGGCTCGCCCGCGCCCTCCTGCTGGACGTTCAACTGCATCTCGGCCGGAATCAGCAAGCGACCGTCGGCAAAGTGCTGGCTGAAGGTCAGGAATTCAGGGGGCTTGTCCAGCGGGTATTCGAAAACGAACGTCAGCGCGTAAGCCATCAATTCGGCCATCGCCACGCCCTCGGCCGGCAAGTCGGATCGATCGACTCGAACGGTTCGACCGACCAGTGGCTCGCCCTGCGAATCCCGTATGACAAAACGTTCCAGCAGGAACGGTTCGTGCTGTTCGATGCCGCTTTCGATCACGTGTGGCTCGAAGAAATCCTGGTCGTTGGGCTTCACGTCGTGGAACAGAAACAAGTCCTCGACAAACAGCTCCAGGTGCACCGTCACCCGGTCTTGCGTGACGTAGACCAGCGACTTGGTGATCGAGATCGGATGAGCCGCGGCTGGCACGGCCAACGCCATCCCCAGAAGAACGATCCAAGCCGAGCGGAAATTTCGTTTAGTCCTCATGCTGGACGCGAATCGGTTGAATGTCGAATTTGGGATTCTGTCCCAAAAACCGGCAGGGGTTGTTGTGGAAAATCTCCAGCGCTTCCTGCAACGAGTGACCTCGGCGACGAAACTCCAAAATGCACTGCTGCAAGGTAAACGGATCACTGGGCCCCCAATCGGCCGACGAGTTGACGATGATGCGCTGGCTGCCGTAACGCTCCAACATGTCGACCGCCCGCTTGGGCGAGCACTTGGTGATCGGGTACAGCGTAAAACCGACCCAGTAGCCGGCATCCAACGGCGCACGGATCGTATGCTCTTCGATGTGATCGATCCAGACCCGAGCCGGATCGACCTTCATGTGCGCCAGTACCTCCAGCGTCCTGCGCGTACCACGCACCTTGTCCTGCAAATGAGGCGTGTGGATCAGGATCAACTGGTTGTGTTGCAAGGCCATTTCGATCTGCGCCTCGAAAATCTCCTCCTCGTTCCGAGTCGTCTTGTGGAACCCGATTTCGCCGACGCCCAAAACATTGGGCTTATTGAAGAATTCCGGCATCTGCTTCAGCACTTCGTAACTGAGCGGCGGATTTTCCGCCTCCTTCGGATTCACGGCAACCCAGCAGAAATGCCGTATACCATATTGGGCAGCTCTGGTCGGCTCGAATTCGCTGATCTGTCGGAAATAATCGATGAACGTCTCCGGGTATTTGCGATCGAAACCCGCCCAAAAGGCAGGTTCTGCAACGGCGACGACCCCTGCCATCGCCATCCGCTCGTAGTCTTGGGCCGTGCGTGCAATACCGTGGTAATGGGGTTGAATGATCTGCATGGTGTGGCTCCGCTCAGTCCTTGTCCGAAAAGAGATGTAACAGCCGTTCGACCCGATCGGGTGTCGTTTCCTGTTCGGTCAGCAACTGCAATGCTTGATGTATCTGCTTCAGACGCTGATCTCCGGCAACCGTGTCGTCGCCGTCGCGCTGGGCGGCTGCATCCAGCCGGTCGAAAAACGCCGCAATCTCCAGCAACATACACCGAGCATCCAAAAAATCCTTGTCCAAAACTTCGTTGGCTTTCAACATATCTCACTACCCAAACTAAGCTCTTTCGGAAAAAGGGGGCAGCCCCTTTGTAGGCCACGCTGAAAACTGGGAAGACGCTGTGCCCGGAGGGGGGGGAGTAGCCCCCTCTTGTACAGAACCTAGGCCTATTAGCGGGGCTCAACGCAAGTGGCACCGATCCCTTTCATTGTATGAACTACCTACGTGTCTGCCACCCGCTCTGTTTGACCCAGCCGAAACATTCGTCCCAGGCGGGAGAACCGCAACGGTCACGTCTTTACTTCAGTCTTGTAACGATTTTCACCGATCAAGCCTCAGAGCCCCCTTCCTCCGTTTTTCGCAGTCAACCTGCGGAAAGGATGCCATCGTGAGCCGCTCACTCAGCTTGATTCTCCCCATCGCGAATGTCGAGAGGACGCTCGCAGAAAACGTGCAAGAGTTGTTCGAACTGTTGAACGATTTGACCGACCAATTCGAGATTCTTCTGCTCGATCAGGGGTCCAGCGACCACACCATCGATGTGGCCCGCGAACTGGCGACCGTATATCCACAGGTTCGCGTGGCTCATTGTGACGGCGGTGATCAAGGCGGAGATTTGATGGACAAGACGCTGGCGGAAACGACGGGAGACATCGTGTTCGTGCTGAGCGGACGCGATGGCGTACGTCCCAGTGCGCTGCGTCAATTGTGGTGTTTGAACGAACAGAGCACAAGCCCCAACCGCCGGCTTGACCGGGTGGGTCGTTTGCCGGAGCCTCCCGAATATATTGAATCGGGGAACCGAATCTTGGCAAATTCGGATACCGAGGTGGGTTGTTTGCTAGAGCCGCTGGCAGCCACCGCACCTCATCCGACAGGGGGTGAGGTCAGTGGGCTGAGGGTGGTCCGACGGCCCATTGCCACATCGCGTTCGAAATGACAGGCCTCGGGGTGCGAGGTCGCAAACGTGGATAGATTTGGGGCGACCGGCATTTCCGAGCGAATCCGAGTGTCAGGACGGGGAATTCGGCTTTCCGGTATCGCCTCGACTTGTTGCGTGCGGGAACTAGAATGACTTAGTCGATCCAAGAGACGAGTCGGTTCTGTGCCATTGGAAATCCACCTGATCCACGAGGATACTGTTTTACCATGTCGACTGCATCACGCCGCGTTGTGATCACAGGCGCCGGATTGATCAGCCCGTTGGGCAACAGCAAGCAAACGTTGCGGGAATCCCTCCGGGCGGGCCGTAGCGGGGTAGGGCCGATCCGATGCCTGCCGAGTACCGCTTTGCCGTTTCGGTGCGCTGCCGAGGCTTGGGACTTTCAAGGCAAGATCGACGATTTCGGGGACCTGTCCGCCGAACAGAAGCGGACAATCCGCAAGGGGTTGAAGGTCATGTGCCGCGAGATCCAGATGGGGGTCGCATCCGCCCAACTGGCACTGCAGGACGCCGGTTTGCGAGCGGGCAATTACGACGTGGACCGCACGGGCGCCGTCTACGGCTCGGACTACATCATGACCGAGCCTCAGGAGTTCACCGAGGGCGTACGGCGTTGTCTGGACGACGCGGGACACTTCGATTTCCGCCGCTGGGCCAGCGAAGGTTTGACTCAGGTAACGCCGCTGTGGCTGCTGAAGTATCTTCCGAACATGCCAGCCAGTCATATCGCGATCTACAACGACATGCGAGGGCCGAACAACTCGATCACGCTGCGCGAAGCCTCGTCGAATCTGGCGGTTGCCGAAGCGTTTTGCACGATCCAGCGTGGGCATGCCGACATCATGCTGGCCGGCGCCACCGGGACCCGCCTGCACCCGATGCGTACGGTGCACACTGCACTGCAAGAGCAAATCGCTTCGGGGGAAGGCGAGCCGGAACGGTTGTGCCGTCCCTTCGATCGCGACCGCCAGGGCATGGTCTTGGGCGAAGGCGCCGCGACGATCGTGATGGAGGATTGGGAAACCGCTCGGGCGCGTGGAGCCGAGATTATGGGCGAAGTCGTCGGTTATGGCTCGTCGGCTTCGATGACCCGGCAAGGCGTGGCAAACAGCCGTCAGTCGCTGCAGAATGTGATCGTCCAGTCTTTGAGCAAGGCGGGTTTGAAACCGAGCGACGTGGGACATATCCACGCCCATGGCCTGGCGACTCGAAAGGATGACATCGAAGAAGCAGCGGCCATTGTTGCCGTCTTTGGTGAAAATGGCCGCAGAGTCCCCGTCACGGCGGCCAAGAGCTACTTCGGGAACCTGGGCGCCGCGGGCGGCATGGTCGAGTTGGTCGCCAGCCTGTTGGCCCTTTGCGATGGTTCGCTATTTCCGATCCGCAACTACGAAACGCCCGATCCGGACTGTCCCGTTGCCGCGGCTCAAGGAACCGACACGCCCGCCGGAAATTGCTTCCTGAACCTGAACGTCACCCCCCATGGCCAAGCCAGCGCCGTGCTGATCCGCGCCGCCTGAGATTGTGGAAGAGACAAGGCGTTGGTTTCGCCATTCACGTAATCTATCATTCAGGTGGCACCGAGCGAAGAACACTGCCGTCGATCAGCGAGTCACGAGCGAGTCACGGACAACTCGCGAACGAAGCGGGCGTTCATCCCCACTTGGTCGCCGAACTCCTGAAACATCCCCACAATCATCGCATCCGTGGACTTGATGCGGCTGAGCGTGAATTGAAAAGCCTCGCGAATGCCGGCCGCGGACAGGTTGGCTCGCCCGGCCGCCAGAACTTTGTAGATAAGGCACGGCTTTCGGACGGCGCGAATCACCTCGAACATCCGATCGGCGTCGCTCGGCAGATAGACTTCGCCCATCGGTACCTCGCCAAGCATCTCGCGGAATTCCTCGCGAGGTCGCGTCAAGTAGTACTGACTGCACATGTAGTAATCCACGTCCCAGTCTCGGTCCTCTGCCAGTTCGATCAACGCCGGGTTGTGGGCGGACAAGCCGACCAGAACGCCGGTCGCACGGATGCGTTTTAACTGGTCGAGCAGCACCGGAACCTTTTTCTGCCGATGTAACCGCTCGGCCAGCACTCCATGGGGAGCAATGCCGATGGGGCGCCGACTGGCCGCCCGCTCGATCCGCTCGGGGTGCGAAGCCCAGTCCGGCTTGCCCAGACACAGCCAATGGAACCCGATTCCCGCACGGCGAACCAACTCGATATCGTCCAGCGTCCGTTCTTCATAGCTGTTCTGCCACGTGTTGATCCCCGCTGCC
>SKKK01000426.1 GCA_007121535.1 Planctomycetaceae bacterium
ATCGCCGAAGCCGGCCTGCTCGGCGGCTTCGAGCAATCGGCAATGCGTTTCGGTCAGCGGCAGGGACTGTCCGGCGGAGATCGCCGCGTCCAGAATCAAGCGGATGTCCTTCAAGTGCTGGGACAGGCGGGCCTGGGTACGGAAGTCTCCTTCCACCATCTTCCCGCCTTTCGTGTCCATGATCCGGGAATAGGCCATACTGTTGATCAGCACCTCCAAAGCGGCATGCAAATCCATTCCCAGTGCGCGAGCGAACGCCAGGCCCTCGGCTAAGGCAGCGCGGTTCAAGCCGAGCACCAGATTGCTGACCAGCTTCATCCTTGAACCACTGCCGCACGGTCCCGCGTGGATCGTTTGCCGCACACAGCAGTCCAACAAGTCACGGCACGTTTCGAGGGTTTCCTTCGCCCCGCCCACGATGGCGGTCGCCTGGCCGTGACGCGTCTGCTGGCTGGAACCCGAAATCGGCGCATCCAGGTAATGAACGCCCCGGGCGGCCAGTCGGGCGGCCAGTCGCTCCGTCTGCTCCGGGTTGCCCGTCGTCGTATCGATCAGAATCTGCCCCGGTCGCAGGGCGTCGCCCAGTTGGTCGAGCATCTCCAATACGGTGTCCGTCGTATAAAGACTGACCAGCACCCGATCGCAGACCATCAACGGGTTATCCGCCCAACGCGCTCCTTGAGCTACCAGCGGATCGGCCTTGTCCGGCAAGCGATCGTAGACCCACACCGTGTACCCACCGTCCAGCAAACGCTCGGACAGCGCCGTACCCATCAGACCAACACCGATGACGCCCACATTGTTGGTATCCATCCGTCCCTCGTTTTCGAACCATCGTCGCCGCCAAGATACCTGATTTCTGTCAAGGCTCACAGATGACGCAATGGAATCGGGAGTCAGCGCTCGGGACCCACACAATCGTTGCCCGAAAACGACTCCCGATCCCCTTCCGTCGCACCTGAATCGCTTCGCCGGATGGACTTGGCTGCGAAAGATGTTAAGGTATCAGAGTCACCGGCGTGGGATGTGCGATCGGTACGAGGCTGTGGAAGAATGGGACTGGCTCCGAGTGGGAACCGAGAAAACATTGGAAGATTGGCGGTTTCTGTTCGTTCGCGTGGTTTGGATCATTTGGATGATGGAGAAGGGAGAAAATCATGGCCAGCTTGGTGGGTGGAATCGAAGCGGGCGGGACGAAGTTTGTCTGCGCCGTGGGCACCGGGCCTGACGATATTCGAGCGGAAACGCGGTTTCCCACCACCGATCCCGACGAAACGATTCAGCAGGCGATCGCGTTTTTTCGGGAACAGCAAACGCATCACGGCCCGATCCTTTCGCTGGGAATCGCCTCGTTCGGCCCCGTCGATCCGCAGCCCGATTCAGCTCGCTTCGGCTACATCACGTCGACGCCCAAGCCGGGCTGGAAAGACACGGATTTCGGTGGTCGCATCAGTCGGGAACTGGGGTTGCCGCTGGGGTTCGACACCGATGTCAACGTAGCCGCGTTGGGCGAGGCGCGCTGGGGAGCCGCCCAAGGGCTCGACACATTTCTGTACCTGACGGTCGGCACAGGCATCGGCGGCGGAGGTTTGGTGAACGGTCGGATGATGCACGGGCTGATCCATCCTGAAATGGGGCACGTTCGCATTCCGCACGATCGGAACGAGGATCCGTATCCCGGCCGTTGCCCGTTCCACGGCGACTGCCTCGAAGGTCTGGCCTGCGGACCGGCCATCGAAGAACGATGGAACACGTCGGCCAAGGAATTGGCGCCCGATCATCCGGCCTGGTCCCTGGAGGCAAAGTACCTGGCGTTCGCTCTGGTGAACTACATCTGCACCTTCTCGCCTCAACGCATGATCCTCGGCGGCGGCGTCATGGAGCAACTGCATCTGTTCCCGATGATCCGCGAAAACGTCCAGCAACTGCTGAACGGCTATGTCCAATCCCCGGCGATTCTGGAGCAGATCGACCAATACATCGTACCGCCGGGACTGGGAAATCAAGCCGGTGTCCTCGGGGCGATCGCGTTGGCACAGGATCAACTGGCAGCCCATTGATCTTCTGCCGTCATGCAATTCCGGCATCCACCCGTCTGCCGAACAGCAGCAGAAATGCCGCCATGGCCGCCACAGCCAAGGGCGGCAGCAGCCAGGGGCTGATTCCGTAACCGACGGGCAGCGTGCCGAAAAGGATCGCGGCGCCTGCGCCGAGCAGGGCGTAGGGCACCTGAGTGCGCACGTGCTGGACGTGGTCGCAGCCGCTGGCGTGCGAGGACAGGATGGTCGTGTCGGATAGGGGCGAGCAGTGATCGCCGAAGATCGCGCCTGCCAGCACGCTGCCGATGGCAGCCAGCAGCAATGGGTCGTAAGGGTCGACGGGCCGCCCTTGGGCTTCCAGCATCTGCCAGGCAATCCGGACCACCAGCGGCATGAGGATTCCCATCGTGCCCCAACTGGTTCCGGTCGCGAAGGCAACCAGGGAAGCCAGCAGGAACACGGTGGTCGGCAGCCAAGCCGCCGTGATGCGGCCTTCCAGTATCTGGCCCAGATAGATCGCGGTGCCGAGTCCCTCCTGATCCGTCATCCCCGACAGGGTCCACGCCAACCACAAGATGATCAGCGCCGGCAGCATCTGCTTGGCCCCGTACATCCCGGCGATGCGAAGCTCCTCGGCGGGCATCGCGCCTCGCAGCCGGCCCCAGAGAAAGGCGAAGACCAGACCTGCCAATGAACCGTAGAGCAAGGCCAAGTAGGAATCGCCCGCCGCAAAACTGTCCATCCAGTTCGGTTCTCCCATCGTGGTCGGAGCGGGCGTATCACCCATGTGGGTGACGGTGAGGCCGGCGGATGACGCGAGCTGCGCCGCTGGCTCGGCCGCCTCGTCGCGCAACGCTTGTCGACCGGTGGTGATCAACAATATGCCCGTAACGACGATCACAACCAGTACGGGCAGGACGGCTTGGTCCCATCCGCCGGGCGCAACTGGCTCCGAAGATCGTCCTTGGACGTCAAGCTTTGATTCCATGTCGGGTGGGCGATGGGCGGCAGCCCTTTGTTCGGCCCGCCACATGGGACCGAGTTCGCGGCCCAACAAGGCCACCAGAGGAACCAGGATCAAACACCACAGTACATAGAATCGATAAGGGATGGTCGCGACGAAAACACGAAAAGCATCGACCTGAACCGCCTCGGACTCCAGTCCTGCGAAGCCGGAGCGAATGAAACCGATCTCGCCGGCAACCCAGGTCGAGACCAGTGCCAAACCAGCGACCGGCGCGGCGGTGGAGTCGACCAGATAGGCCAGCTTCTCCCGCGAAATCCGCAAGCGATCGGCCATCGGGCGCAACGTCGTACCTAACAGCAGCGTATTGGCATAGTCGTCGAAGAAGACGACCATCCCCAGCAGCCAAGCGGTCAATTGCCCGCTGCGCCGACCTCGAGCCAGGGGGCTCAGCAAGATCACAAGCCCCAACATACCGCCACAGCGATGGATCACCCCGACCATCGCCCCCATCATTGCCGTAAAGGCAAACACACGAAGATGAGCTGGATCGATCAGATTGGTCCACAAGTGATCCTCCAACACCGACGGAATGGCTCGCCATACATTCCCGTCGGCCAGGATCACCGCCCCCAAAAACACGCCCGATGCCAGCGAGAATACCACTCGGCGAGTGGTGATTGCCAGCAGGATGGCCGCCACCGGCGGCAACAAACTCAAGATACCGTAGGGGTGTTCGTGCATGCCTTGACCGGCAAAATGATCGAAAAAGTGGTTCCACTGCCCGGCTGGCTTTCAACGCGGATGCGACCGCCATGCTGGTCGACGATCGCCCAGCATTTGGACAACCCGAGACCCAGGCCGCGACCAGCCTCGCGGCCGGAAAAGTAGGGATCGAACAGGTGGCGGCGAACCTGCGGCGGAATGCCCGGTCCCGTATCGCTGACCAGGATCTCGGCCCAATCTTCCCCAGCGCAAAGCGGAGCATCCGGCGACCCGTGCCGAACCGACACCTCGATGCTCCCGTCCCTTCCCAAGGCCTCGAGCGAATTCGTACACAGGGCCTTCAATGCGACCGACAGGTGATCGGCATCCGCCGAGACGATCACCGGCAGATCGGACGTGCCACGCACCAGCGACGTGCCTTGAGCTTGAGCGTCCGGCAATAGCTCGGCGATCACTTGATCCGCCATCGCCGTCAGATCGCAGGGACTTCGCTGTAACATGGGCGGACGGGCGAACAGCATCATATCGGAGATCATCTCGTGAGCCCGAAAGGCTTGGGCGTTGATGACGGCCAACTTCCTGCGTCGTTCCGGATCGGGTTCGTCCCGCATCAGCGTCTGAGCCCGCGTCGAAATGTTCGCCAACGGATTATTGATCTCGTGACTGGCGCCGTAGGCCAATTCCTTCAGCGCCGCCAACTTTTCCCGTTCCAGCACCGTCGAAAACTCGGATTCCAACCCGCGAAGACGGTCCAGGCGATGGATCATGCGAGGCAACCACCGTCCCGCCACATCGGCGGGATCCAGCCATCGCTGACGAACGGTCTCGATGTCCGGCCCCAGATCCTGCGGGGCGGACTCGACCCCGTGGCCATCCGCATCGGCAGATTGTACCGAGCCGCATTGCTGTCGAGCTTGTGCAACCCATGATGGGGCCGTGCCGGGCGTGGGTGTTCCCTGCAACTGCTGCAGCCAATCGGTCAACCAGCCGGGGAAAACATCCGAGACGGTTTCGGGCGGGGCGCCGCAACTGGTCAGCCAAGCCATCGCGTGCTGCAACAACCCGCACAGAAGAACTGGTCCCGCCTCAGGCTCGCCCGCCAAGCGCGCGGCGTATCGAGCCGAGGTGAAGGAATCTGCCGCCCACGCGGCCCACTGCTGCCGCAATTCGCGATCGGTCACCAGTACCGAGCCGGCAGAACTGGCGTCCCAATACGACGCCGTCAGCCCGTGTGAAACGAGCCAGACGGCTACGTCGTCCAGTCGATCGGGTGGTTCGTCGTGCCAACGACCCGCACGACATACGCACCATAACGTGAGCGGAGGCTCGACCATCAACAAAGATGCCACCCCCCCCGTTGGACAACTTGGATTGTCCTGCAATAATGCCTCGATCAACTCAGCGGAGGCTGTCTCGGTCAACGGTAGATGACAGCCACTGCGGCAGCAGTTCAGTCCAAGCAATCGTCTCATCGACTTCCGGTCAGCTCATCACCCCTCGCTCGATCTCCAACAAATCACACGCGCGGTCCAGCAGCCGATCGACGTTAAACGGCTTGTGCATGAAGTCGTTGGCGCCGGCCTCTCGTAGTTCGGCGATCTTGTCCTGTTCGACCATCCCCGAAATGCAAATGATCTTCACTTCTTCCAGCGTCTCGTCGCTGCGGACCCGCTGGCAGACCTCCTTGCCGTTGATATCCGGAAGCATGACATCCAACACCACCAGATCAGGGCGGAATTCGCGCACCAGCATCCCGGCGTCGAACCCATTGTTTGCCGTACGGATGTCGAAACGACCGTCCTTGGCAAAGACGTCACTCAGCAATTCAACCAGTTCTTCATCGTCGTCCACAATCAGAACTTTGCGTTTTCCGCTTTCCAAGGCATCGGTTGGGATGCCATTATCTTTCATGAAAGCGTATAATTGGTCCCGAGGAATGCGGCGGAAACGGCTGCCAGGGACGCGAAATCCCTTCAACGTGCCGTTATCGAAACAGCGGATAATCGTCTGTTGGCTGACCTTACAGATCTTCGCTGCTTCGCCCGTCGTGAAAACCGTTTTCGATGTCATGGCTTCAACAATCCTTCCTAGCCAGTTGCGCTAGTCCTTAGCTACCCCGATGAACAAGACTTCGCGATGCCCTCAAATAGCACACCTTCCTACAACGATCCAAATGGCAGGCTCGTCCGGTTTCTCCGAGTTTACCGAATTTGCCAACTGTCCGAATTATACTTGCCCAGATTTCCACGTCAAGATTGATCTGAATTCTGTAAGTTCTTTTTTACCAAG
>SKKK01000308.1 GCA_007121535.1 Planctomycetaceae bacterium
ATCGGAAGTTCCAAAGGTTTCGCGAGCGATCTGCGTGCGGATTTGGTTCGCCTCGTTCACCAGCGTCTGCGTCTGGGACTGGAACGTTTCCTGGTCGATCAGGTTATGGTCGCGTTTGTTTTGAGCCAACGCGAACGCTTTACGATTATCCTTCAATTCATTGGCATTGCGGGTCGCTCGCAGATGTTGCACCGACGCTATGCCCGTTTGGAATTGTCGCCGAGCGTTCTCGCGCTGCTGCTGGGCATTGGCGTGGTAGTCGTGCGTCTCCTGTGACTGGGATTCCTGCATAGCAAGAAACTGCATACGGAAGCTGGACGCGGCATCGGCCAGATCGTGCTCTTTATCTCGCCCGGCGTTCGCATCGCGTTTTGTCGTCTCCGCCGCCGCTTCGATGATGGCGACATCCAATGCGAGTTCGGCATCGATCACTTGATGCTGCCGATCGCGCAGGGCGATTGCCTCGGCGATGGTTGCAGCTCGGCGAGCATTGACTGCAGCGACTTGGAAAGCAGCCGTTGCCGAGGTTTCACCTGCGAGCCGATCGATCTCCGAATCCGCAGAAAAATTGGCGTTTCCAATGTTTAATTCCGCTGCCGCCGACGCAAGGGCCCGACTGCGCGTCGCGGCGGCATTACGGATCGCGATCGCCTTGGCAGCGTCAGCATCCGCTCTTGCGTTGGCATGGATTTCCCGTGCATCGGCCAAATCGCGGTGATACTGGACGTTCGCTGCCGAAGCCGCTTGCCTGTAGCCAAATTGGTTGGCGATCTCCGCGAAGGCGAGATTGCGTCGGGCCTGGCGAAGAGCGTCCCGTTCGTTCTGCCCCGCGTGAGCGATCTGTATGTCGGCAGCCATTCGAGCAGCGGCGATGGTAATCGATTCGGTTGCCGCGTGTTCGATCAGCGCGTCGTCGCGAGTTTTTCTCAACTCGCTGAGTTCAGCCGCCAAGCGTGCCGACTCCGCCTGCAGATCGGCATTCACAGCAGCGGAAATCGCGTCGAACTCGGCCTGAGTGATCTCGTGATTGTCAAGTTGCTCTTGCGCGTCCATCCTCTGTTGCTCGATCGCCATCGAAGCATTCATCGACGCTTCGGTGGCCGCATTCCTTGCGGTTTCAAAGACACTTTCTGCTGCATCGTCCGCCATGAAGCGGACATACTGTGCGCGATTACTCGCATCCTCCAGTTCCGTTTCCGCCAACTGGGTAACGCGATCGATTTCGTCCATCAGGGCATAGTCGGCCTCCATTTCCGCCAGTTGCAGCGGTTCCAAAGACTGAGCCGAAAAAGCGTCGATCGACGCTTGTCGTGCCGCGGCCGCAGCAGCCTGGCTTTCGTTGAAAACGTTTCCCGCAACGGCTAATGCTTCGGTGTGAGCGGATTCCGCGTCGGAAACGGATTGCGAGTACGTTGAGTGAGCGGCAGTCACCGCCGCGTTGTAGGTTTCCAACGCGACGGGGGAAGTAAGCACGGGCGGCTCCCAAAAATCTGGAAGCTCCTCGCGAGTCACACCAGCGGGATTCGCGGGTAAACTAACCAAAGTGGGCCGATGTACGTTCGGCGCATCCGGCCACCACGCCAGTTCAGGCAACCAGAAATCATCGGCAGTATGGAAGAAACCCTGACTGGCAAATGTCGCTTCAACGATCTCAAAATCGTCAGCGGGCTCATTCGGTAGCGGCTCATCATCTGCCGGCTCACCGTTCTGAGTCGCCCCATCCGTCACAGGCTCACCAGACTCTGGAAACGCATCGTCCCATACGTAGTTGTCATAGTCCGCGAAGTAATCCGATTCCCATTCGTAATCCGATTCCCATTCGTAATCCGATTCCCATTCGTAGTCCCCATCATCCCACGAATGATCCTGGGTGTCGTAGCTGTCCTCCCAGTCGTAGCTGTACGCCGAATCGTAGTCGTCCTCCCAGTCGTAGTCGTACCCCCAGTCGTAGCTGTCCTCCCAGTCGTAATCGTACTCCGAATTGTCGCCATACAACCAGTCCCCGACATCAATGTCAGAGCCATTCTCCCACGCATTTTCTGCTTGCGGCGCGAGTTCGCCAGCAATAACACTTGGTGGAGAATCGGGAGTCACCTCAACATGGAAAACCAGTGACGCCCAACCCGTCGATGCCCCCCAGGCATTGCTGACCGAGAAGCTGAACAAGGTGCTGTACGACGCGTCAACATCATGGGCCGGGACATAGTTGAAGTGGCCGAACTGAATGTCCGACGCAAGAATCTCTTGTCCCGCATGGACCGGGGAACCGTCGAGTTCGAGAGCACCAAGATCGGGCAATGTTTGAACGGTCAGCGAGGCAATTGGATCGCTGTCCATATCCAGAGAATTCAGGTCGTCCATCGAAACTTGATGCGGCGCAGGTTGGTGAAAGTCACCCCAATCGCCACCCGTAATTTCGGGGGAAGTGTCACCAGCGAGCATTTGCCTTGATTCGAGGCTTTCCAGCATTGCTCGACGTTTTAGCTCGCGAGAACGAAATCGTTTCTTGCGTTGCAACGTCTTAGAGCAAGCATTGGAAGCCTTCGAAAACGCTCGCGACAACCAAGAGTCCCGCATCATTCCACGCCCTCACACACGAAAAGAACGAAAGATTCGAGATTCGCAACGGCGCTGAAAAGTCGGTCGCGAGTTTAGTTCACGAAAAATGGGTTGTCAAGCAAATCATCTTCTTTTTTTGCGAAAAACTAAGTGGGCCGCGTCAAGTTTGGAACAGAAACCGCACCTCTGCAAATTCGATGGCACCCGTTGCTCGGATTTAGATCGCGCAAACGACCATATCGAGCCCTTTACCGGGAACGCAGCAATCGCCACAATGGTAGCCTTTGAGTGGGGCGCTGGAATCCGGATCTGCTGATAGGAGAGATGCTCGATGGCTGAGATGACTTGCTACGAACGTGTGATGACGGCGCTGCGAAACGAACAGCCGGATCGAGTGCCGCACTTCGAGTGGATTCTGGACCGCAATGTGCGCCGAGCGATTCTGCCGGGTTGTTCGATGGAAGAATTCACCCTGCGCATGGGACTGGACGCCATCCTGACACAACCGGATTTCCGACGCGAATCGATTTCCGAGACCCGGTTTCGCAGCGAATACGGCATCGTCTATGAAAAGACTGAAGAGGAACACGTCATCGCCGTCGAAGGCCCGATCCGATCGCTGGGTGATCTGCGCCGCTACCAACCGCCCGACCCTCGCGCGCCTCATCGCTTCGAAAGCCTGAGACGTCTGGTCGACCGCTACAAGGGAAAACTGGCCATCGGCGTTCATCTGAACGACGTCTTTTCGATCCCGCGCAATCTGATGGGGTTTCAGGAAATCCTGCTGGCGTTGGCGGCCGAGCCGGAATTGATCAAAGAGCTGGTGCAGATGTCGGTCGATTTGAACATCGATTATGCCAGGGAATGCGCTCGATTGGGCGCCGATTTCGTGTTTACGGGCGACGATTACGCATCGACCGACGGTCCGTTGATGTCACCCAAGACGTTTCGTGAACTGTTGTATCCGGGGCTGAGACGCGTCTTTGCGGGCTTCAAGCAGCAGGGCTTGATGACGGTCAAGCACAGCGACGGAAACATCCTTCCATTGCTGGACATGATCCTGGATGCATCGCCCGACTGTCTGGATCCGATCGACCCCAACGGCTGCCTGGATATCGGATGGATGAAGCGGGAGTATGGCAATCGCTTTGCGATGAAGGGCAACGTGGATTGCGCTCATCTGTTGACTTTCGGCGCGATGGAGGAAGTGGTCCGGCAAACAAAGGAGGTTTTGCGGGTCGCTGCTCCTGGGGGTGGATTCATCCTGTCCTCCAGCAACAGCGTCCATTCGAAGGTCGAACCGCAAAACTACCTGGCCATGTGGAATACGGTGCGAACCTATGGAAAGTACCCCCTGAAACTGGAGCCGATGACTTCCAGCGGTGCTGGGCCAGCCTTCGGTTAGAATCGGGAATTCGTGTGTCTGCCACGCCTTGGCTCTCGATAGGATTGGCGTCGATGAACGGCTCGCTGCCCCGGTTGGTGAAATCGGGGCGGACCGTTACAATCTCTGGTTTGGTTTTCCAAGCGAATCCGCCGAACAACGAGAACGGGCGGTTCGACGTCTTGTTTTGCGTCACAACGAGAAGGTTTCATGCCACGTTACAACCCCGCGATCATCGAGCCGAAATGGCAGCGATATTGGGAAGACAATCACACCTTCCGAACGCCCGATCTGCCCACGAGTGAAAAACGGTACGTGCTGGACATGTTCCCTTACCCCAGTGGCGACGGGTTGCACGTGGGGCACCCCGAGGGTTATACGGCGACCGACATCGTCTGCCGCTTCGAACGGATGCGGGGCAAGAGCGTTCTGCATCCGATGGGGTTCGATGCATTCGGTTTGCCTGCCGAGGAACATGCGATCAAGACGAATACCCCGCCGCGGGCTTCGACCGAAAAGAACATCGCCACGTTCCGGCGGCAACTGAAGATGCTGGGCTTCAGCTACGACTGGGATCGGGAACTGGCCACCACGGACGTCGACTACTTCCGCTGGACGCAATGGATCTTCCTGGTCATCTTCGACACCTGGTTCGATCCACAGCAGCAGAGAGGGCGTCCGATCGCCGATCTGCCGATACCGGACGAAGTGCAGTCGGCGGGCGTGGAAGCCGTGCGCCGATACCAGGACGGGCATCGACTGGCCTACCAGGCGGACGCGCTGGTCAACTGGTGCCCCGCGTTGGGCACGGTGCTGGCCAACGAAGAGGTCAAGGACGGCAAGAGCGAACGAGGCGACCATCCGGTGCAACGGCTGCCGTTGCGGCAGTGGATGTTGCGGATCACCGCCTATGCCAATCGGTTGCAACAGGATCTGGATCCGCTGGATTGGCCCGAAGGCATCAAGAACATGCAGCGGGAATGGATCGGCCGCAGCACGGGCGCCGAGGTGGATTTCTACATCGGGCCGCAAGACGGCCATGCGGACTGGCGGACGGCTCGCAAGGCAAACGGATATCCGGGGCAATCGGGTGACGAAGTGTTGCGGGTCTACACCACGCGCCCCGATACGCTGTTCGGCGCCACCTACATGGTCATCGCGCCCGAACACCCGTTCGTCCAGCGTCTGACGACCGACGCCCAACGCGACGCCTTGCAAGCGTACTGCCGTCGCGCCGCATCGCGCAGCGATCGCGACCGCCAGGAAGACAGAGAGAAAACGGGCGTCTTTACGGGCTCGTACGCCATCAATCCCGTCAACAATCAACCGATCCCGATCTGGATCGCCGATTACGTGCTGATCACCTACGGGACCGGGGCCATCATGGCCGTACCTGCTCACGATACTCGCGACTTTGAATTCGCCCTGAAGTTCCAGATCCCCATCGTCCCCGTCGTCGATCCGGGGGACGAGGCGTCGTCCGAACGTCAAGCGGTTCTGGACGGTCAGGCCTGCTTTACCGGCGACGGTTTGGCGATCAATTCGGGATCCTACACCGGGTTGGCCACGCCGGAATTCAAAACGCGGATCACCGATGATTTGGCGGCGGCTGGCGTTGCGCGGCAAGCGGTCAACTACAAGCTGCGCGATTGGTTGTTCAGCCGCCAGCGATTCTGGGGCGAACCGTTTCCCATCCTGCATGAATTGGACGCCGACGGCCAGCCCACGGGTTTGTTGCGCGCGGTGGCGGCGGACGATCTTCCGGTCGACCTTCCGCACCTGGACGATTATCGGCCTCACGGTCGTCCGGAACCACCCTTGGCCAAAGCGCCCGACGAATGGCTGTATCCGGTGATCGATGGCGTCCGCTACCGCCGCGAGACCAATACGATGCCGCAATGGGCCGGTTCGTGTTGGTATTATCTGCGGTTTATCGATCCAAAGAATTCGCATGCGATGGTCGATCCCGAAAAGGAACGCGCCTGGATGCCGATCGATCTGTACGTGGGAGGCGCCGAGCATGCGGTGCTGCATCTTCTTTACGCCCGGTTCTGGCACAAGGTGTTGTACGA
>SKKK01000560.1 GCA_007121535.1 Planctomycetaceae bacterium
AAGCATCTGTTCGGCAAGGACGAGGCTGCCCCGACTGGCAAGCGGCGGAAGAAGAAATCGCCGCAGAAGACGCTGTTCGAGGATCTGGAAGAGGTCGAGGCCACCGAGGGTGGCTGGTCGGAGATGCATGGTCCGCCGCTGGGCGCGACGGTGCTGGACCGGGTGCATCAGGCGATGACCCTGTTTGCGGCCGGACGCAGCGAAGCGATCAAGCGGTTCCTGGTCGAGGATGGGGCGGGCACCGATGCCCGGTTCTGGAAGCTGGCACAGTCGCTTTCGGCGCTGTACCCTAAGGGCAGCGACGAGAAACGCTGGGTGGACGGGGTGCTGGCGCGGAAGAAGGGATGGGGGTTTTAGGTTGGGCAGTTGTCCGTGGGCAGAGAGCAGTGGTGGGATTCTTGGAGAAGTGGGATGATGGACGAAGAACGATTGCTTGAGCGAATCACGGTGAATCCGGAGATCTTCGGGGGCAAGCCGATCATCCGGGGACGGCGGTTGGCCGTGGAACACGTGCTGGGGATGTTGGCCGCTGGCGATACGCCGGAAACGATCCTGGAAGGATATCCGTGGCTCGAAGCGGCTGATGTTCAAGCGTGCTTGGTTTATGCTCGACGGGTGGTTGGAAGCGAGCGGTACGAGCCTTTGTTGGTTGAGTCAGCTTGATGAAGGTCTTGTTGGACAGTTGCGTGTGGGGCAAGGCTCGCGATGATATCGAGGCGGCGGGCCACGATGTCGTTTGGGCTGGCGATTGGCCACAAGATCCCGGCGACGAGCAGATCCTGGCTTTCGCGTATTCCACGCAGCGAGTGCTCGTTACGCTGGACAAGGACTTCGGCGAGTTGGCCATTCTTCGAGGGACACCGCACTGTGGGATTTTGCGGCTGGTGAATGTCGCAGCACGTCAACAGGCCGCCGTCTGCTTGCATGTATTGAACCTGCACGGCCAAGAGCTTCAGGCGGGGGCCATCGCGACGGCTGAACGCGGGCGGTTGCGGATTCGGTCTCCGGAGGTATGAGCCATGACGACGGGATATCGAATCACGCTGGAACCGCTGGTGGATCACGAGAAAGCTCGGCGGATGCTCAGTAGGCGACGAGCCATGAGACTACAAAATGACCGAATGACCAGAAAGGGAAACGATGGCTGCTCTGAAGCCCTGGTATCAGATCGTAACGCCGCGAGAGGATCTGCGGGAGAACCGGCCGATGGATGCGTCGGAATTCGCGGTGCATCTGGATCATATCCGCGAGGGCCGCGAGAACGTGTCGAAGGACTACAGCGATCCGGAGCGGTTCTTCGAGCGGACGTACCTGACCGAGAACCTGCTGGAATTGTGCTCGCAGGTGGTCCGCCGCTTGTCGGGCGTCCAGGTGGAGACCTCGGCCGTGTTCAACATGGCGACTCAGTTCGGCGGGGGCAAAACGCATTCAGAGACCACGGTCTACCACTTGGCCACCAACGGCGAACGGGCGCAGTCGTGGAAGGGCGTGGACCGGATTCTCGCGAAGGCCCGCGTGCCAAAGGTGCCCAAAGCGGACGTGGCGGTGTTTGTGGGCACCGAGTTCGATGTGATTCAAGGACGCGGGGGGAACGGCCAGCCGGTGCGGAAGACGCCCTGGGGGGAAATCGCGTGGCAGTTGGGGGGCGAGCGGGCGCTGGCTGCGTTGGCTCGACACGAGGCCGAAGGAGTAGCGCCGGCGGGGGATGCACTTCGGGCGATGCTGCCCGATGGACCGACGCTGATCCTGATGGACGAGTTGATGAACTACGTCAGCCGGGGCCGGAAGATGGGCTTGCGGGATCAGTTCTTCGACTTCTTGCAGAACCTGTCGGAAGAGGCTCGTGCGCGGAAGAATATGGTGCTATGCGTCTCGATTCCGGCCTCGGAGTTCCTGGAGATGAACCCGGACGACGAACGGGACCACGCAGCCCTGAAGAAGCTGCTGGACCGGCTGGGCAAGGCGATCATGATGTCGGCTGGAGCAGAGATTTCCGAGATCATCCGCCGCCGGTTGTTCGAGTGGTGGGGAATCTCAGACCAGGGCCTGAAAGTCGCCAATGCGTACGCCGAGTGGGCGATAGATCATGCTCAAGAACTGGCAGGGGTCGATGCCGATACGGCTCGCGAAACGTTCCGATCGTGTTACCCGTTCCATCCGTCTGTGCTATCGGTGTTTCAGCGCAAATGGCAGAGCCTGCCGCGCTTTCAGCGGACTCGGGGCATCCTCCGGCTATTGGCATTGTGGGTCGCCCATGCGTATCAGGACGAGCATCGCAAAGCGTTGCGCGAGCCGCTGATCACCCTGGGCTCGGCTCCGTTGGAAGACCCGGTTTTCCGAGCGGCCATGTTCGAGCAGTTGGGGTCGGCCGAGTTGGAGATCCCGGTGACGACGGATATCGCGGGCAAGCCGGATGCGCATGCCGTGCGTTTGGACCGGGAATCGAGCAATACGATCAAGCGGTTCAGCCTGCATCGCAAGGTGGCTGCGACGATCTTGTTCGAGTCGAACGGGGGGATGAGCCAGTCGAAGGCCGAGGCGGCGCTGCCGGAGATCCGGACGAGCGTCGGCAATCCGGATTTGAACCTGGCGGATGTCGATCACGTGTTGGAAGGACTGGTCGGCAGTTGCTATTACCTGAATTGGGACCGGAACCAGTACCGGTTCGGACTGACGCCCAACCTGAACCAGATCCTGGTCACTCGTCGCGGGGCGGTAAAAGACCCGGAGATCGAAGACCGGGTCAAACAGCAGATCCAGAAGCTGTTCGGCGAGGGACCGAAGGACATCGACCGGCGTTACTTTCCCGAGCGGAGCAACGATCTGCCGAACCGTCCCATCCTGACTTTGGCTGTGCTGGGATTGGAGCATACCATAAAGGACAAATCGACGCCCAAGCTGCTGGAGACACTGGTCCGGGACTGCGGCACTTCGGGGCGGACGTTCAAGTCGGCGCTGATCTTCGCGGTGCCCGATTCGGCGGATGCGATTCACGACGCAGCTCGGAATCTGCTGGCCTGGGAGGGAATCGAGGACGACACCGAAACCAAATCCCGTCTTGACGAGGCTCAGACACGCCTGTTGGCCCGCAACTTGAAACGGGCCGACGGGGACTTCAAGGAGACCATTTGGCGAGCTTACCGCAATCTGTTCCTACTGGGGCCGGACAACAAGCTGCGTCAGATCGACTTGGGGCAGGTCACGTCCAGCATGGCCAAGAGCATGGTGGATCTGATCTTGAACGAACTGATCCGCACCGACGAGATCACCAAGGGGGTCGGGGCGAACAAGCTGTTGCGGTACTGGCCGCCGGCGCTGGCCGAGTGGTCCACCAAAAGCGTCCGGGATGCGTTCTACTCGTCGCCCCAATTGCCTCGTCTGCTGGACGGAAACGCGGTCAAGCGGACGATTGCGGACGGGGTGAGTCAGGGGCTGCTGGGCTACGCCACGAAGGACGACAAGGGGCGTCTGACGCTGGTCCGCTATCAGGCCAGCCTGTCGGAGAGCGAGGTCGAGATCGACGACGGCGTGTTCATCCTGAAGAAGGAGGATGCGGACAAGCTGGTCGATCCGCCGCGATTGGCTCAGATCACGGTAACGCCGGAGCAGGTGGCCTTGAAACCGGGCGAGCGGGCTTCGTTCACGATCACGGCGCGGGACCAGTACGGTCAGCCGTATACGGTGCCCCAGACGACCTGGACAGCCAAGGGCGGTTCGGTAGACGAGGAGGGGGTGTTCCTGGCAGGCGAGGACGAGGGGCAGTATGCAGTACAGGTCTCGACAGACGGGCTGCAAGCGATTGCCCAGGTTCGGATCACCAAGGCAGCGGTTGCACCGCCCCCGTCATCTACAGGAACGCCGTCCCTGCCAGCCAAGCCGGAGAAACAGACGATCCGTTGGAGTGGTGAGATCCCGCCCCAGAAATGGATGAACTTCTACACGAAGGTGCTCAGCCGCTTCGTCTCGACACCCGGCTTGAAGGTCCGCGTCAGCTTCGAAGTTCCCGCCGAAGGGGACCAGGCCGGCAGCAAGGCGAACGAGGCCAGTTCGGGGCTGAAAGAACTGGGGTTGGATGACAGCGTGACGGTGGACTGAGGGCGAGAACGGTTACAGAACGACCCGGCGAGGGTGGAATGCCGCCGGGGTGTCAACAAGGTGAATCGGGGCTGCGGGAGTTGGGAGATTTTACAAAATCTGTCGCGGGGGAGATCAGCAGCCGTCTTCGCGTGGCAGACGTGCGTCAGAAAGTGGCTGGTCATGGGGAAGCAATTTGCGTTCTTTGCGCTGTACGACAAACTGACCAAGATTACTGATGTCATCGGCGAAATCTCACTCATCAAGGACGATTGCCTCGGTGGGCCGACCGTGGATGATTGGAAAGACACGGAGGAACTGGAGAATCTGGCGGGCCAGTTGGATGTGCTCCTGGCGGACGAGGTACTGACGCCCTTGATTGACGGACCACTGAGTCGCGTCTTCAATGCTGTCGTGGCGATCAGGAGATGGGTGGATGCCGAGGATTGGCTCAGGGACACCGATGCGAGCGATGAACGGCTGGAGCAAAGTGTCAAATTGCTGGAAGAGGGTTGGCAGGAGACCGACCAGTTTATCCGGCGAATGGCGCAAAGGGCGTTTGGGTACTGGGGGGCGGAGTTTTTCAACTTTCTTGAGTACGACGAACGGTTGGAAATCATCCGTGAGTCCATACCGCAATCCGAAAGCGTGGATCTGGAGCCTCTGCTGAGTGCCGATGACGTGCCGGATGAACCGGTGGATGTGCCGCCGCAGAAGCTCTGGACTCCGCTTCAACGCGACATCCTGATCCTTCTTGATGGACGGGCAATGACAAAGAAGGAACTCGCCGAGAAATTGTGGGGCGGTGAGGACAGGGGCCGCCAACTCTACCGGAAAGGTGCCCTGTATGAGCTAATGGAGCATGGGATGGTCGAGAACACTACGGGCGTGGGCTACTGGCGTTCGGATAGCCCACCTCGGGATCTCATCAACAGACTATTCCCTGACATTCGAGGCGATGCAACGGTCGTCGGACCGGACGAGCCCCCTGGTGGCGATGAAGATCTGTTGTACTGAGCTGCTCGCGTCGCAACCGGTTTTCATTCTGCGGTGGTGCCATTTGGATCGCACGGCTTGCGCCTGTATCTGGCCGTTCGTTCTGCAATGGGAACGGTCCTTTCGGCGACATGGATTCGTGATGTGTCCCTGGACTGTCCCTAGTGGACTCCTGGGAGCCGATAATGACCTGAAAATCCGCTCTATCGAGGGGGTTCGCGAAAAGATTTTTTTTCAAGGGTGCCTCACCCCTTCCTAAGCTGACGCGCTGTCAGTAAATTCAAGATATGCATGGTTGGTCCTGCCGCGACGCACGTCTTGTTGTCGGCCAGGAATGACCGAGGAATGTTTGTCGCTCCGCTGGAGAAATTGGGGCGCGGGGGATAAGAGACGCGAGGGATTGAACTCATCGCTTGTGCGAATTCTCTTTGCGCGTCTCTGCGCATCCCCCGCCCCGGTCGTCTCCAGCGGCCGGGGCATTTTTTTGGTCCCGCTGGAAACGGCCTGATTTACTGACTCGATGTCACTTTTGGTGTTCCGGCGGAGCAAAGGTGGGGGCATGGCGGCGTTCGGTACGACTCCGTAGCCCAAGGGCCATTTGAGGAAAGGAGGTTCGCACTGTCCCCCGATTGTCACTGACCAGGGGGAAGTGTCAGCGGTAGACTTGATCATAGCTGCTTGGGAGCAAGACAGCGATTTGCACCACACGAGCCTGGTGGTGTCCCCAAGAGTGTCCCGAGCAGCATTTTTGGAGGGGCAAGAGTTGGAGTCCAAGGAGGAAGGGAGAGATTATGGAAGGTTCTCAGAAACTAAACCGGACCGCGTTTACGACGGATCGAAGTTGGGAGTTTTTGTCGAAGAAGGAACTCATCGCTCAGACGAGCCATCAGCCGGACGACTGGCCGTTGGTGCTTGCTAAAGAGTTGATCGACAACGCTTTGGACGCCTGCGAGGAAGCGGGCATCCCGCCGAAGATCGACGTTTTTGTGAAGGACGGAACATTCACGGTCTCGGACAATGGGCCAGGAATTCCACCGGAGGTGGTCGAGGGCGTACTGGATTTCACCACGCGGGTTTCGTCTCGGGAAGCCTACGTCGCTCCGGATCGCGGGGCGCAGGGGAACGCATTGAAGACTATTTTGGCAATGCCTTACGCCCTCGACCCTGATCGGCGCGGACCAGTGGTGGAGATTTCCGCTAAGGCAGTGCGGCACAAGATCGGTTTGGAGGTCAATCCGATTCGGCAGAAGGCGAAACCCAGGCATTCTCCGTACCCGGACGAAATCGCGGGCAATGGAACGGCCATTTGCGTCTATTGGGCGAACGGTGTCCGCGAAAATGGAGAGGATCGAAACGATTCACCTTGTTCAATTCTGCGGGAAGCAAAACCGCAGTTTTTACAATTCGTCGAGAACTTCGCGTGGCTCAATCCCCATGCGGAATTCAGCGTGCGCTGGGATGACGAGCACCGTGCATACACCACCGCCGACAAGAGATGGGCGAAGTGGCGTCCCAGCGATCCTACGCCCCCTTGCTGGTACGGCCTGGAGCATTTGGAGCGTCTCATTGCGGCGTACCTTGCGAAGGACGAGGCGACTGGACGCCAGAGGACTGTGCGTGAATTCGTGGCTGAGTTTCGCGGGCTGTCGGGGACGGGAAAGCAGAAGAAGGTACTGGAAGAATGCGGTTTGAGCCGTGCGAAGCTGGCTGACTTGGCTGGCGAGGAGGGGATCGACCGACCCGTCGTGCAACGCCTCCTGGATGCGATGAAGAGGCAATCGAAGCCGGTTCCGGCGGCCAAGCTTGGCGTTATCGGAAGGGACTTGATCGCGAGAAGATTCGATTCACTCGGCTGCGAGATGGATTCGTTTCGGTACAAAAAGCTAGCGAAAGTTTCGGATGGACTTCCGACCGTCCTGGAGGCAGCGTTCGCGTGGTGCCCGACGCTGAATGAGCGGCGATTGGTGACGGGGGTCAATTTCTCACCGGCAATTTGTGATCCGTTTCGAGAACTGGATTCGTCGAAGCTAGGTCTGGATGGCCTGCTGATTGACCAATGGGCGGACGGGATGCAACCGGTGGTTGTTTTTCTTCATTTGACTCATCCGCGACCGCAGTTTTCGGATCGTGGCAAGTCGGCACTAGTTTTGGAAAAGGAGCAGAGACATGCGAGGTAAAGATGTGATCAGTTTGATTCAATACGTTACAAAGGCTTGGGCGAAACAGCGGGGGCGGGAACATCGTCAAACTTCCGCGCACCTGCGCCGACGGGATGCCTTGCACCGGGGGTCCAAGATTACGATTAAGACGGTGGCGTATGCGTACATGCGCGACGCCTACGTGAAAGCGAGTAGCGGTGGCACACTACCGGCTCAGGTGCGGCAGATCATGTACGCGGCCCGAGGTTGGATTCTTCAGGCTACGGGTGAAGACCAGTTGGACGACAAATACTTCACACAAATTCTGCTGCCCAACTACATGAAGGAAAATCCTGATGAAACGGCCGATTGGGACGTGGTATTCGATGCGCGAGGAAACCTCCACGAGCCGCATACCGGACTAATTCTGCCGCTTGGCACAATCCCTGTTCGGGAGTACTTGCAGAAGGTCGAGTTTGGGAGAGCCCCAGATCGGCTGCGTATTGCGGGCGCGGGCCTGCTGCCGACGTGCGGCCCCGTCAACCGCTACCAGGCGTTGCTGTTTATCGAGAAGGAGGGGTTCCTGCCCCTTTTTCAGAGGGTGCAACTCGCGGAGCGCTACGACGTGGCCATCATGTCCACCAAGGGGCTGTCGGTGACGGCAAGCCGGATGCTAGTGGACCGGATCTGCGGCGAGCATAACATCCCGCTGCTGGTTCTGCATGATTTCGACAAAGCCGGGTTCAGCATCCTCGGCACGTTGTGCCGCGATACGCGGCGGTACACGTTCGAGAACAACTTCGAGATCATCGACCTCGGTCTTCGACTGAAGGACGTGGAGGACTACGGCCTCGATTGGGAACACGTTCGGCTGAAGTCAGACCCCGCCGAGAACTTACGCAAGAACGGGGCGACTGAGGACGAGATCGAGTTTCTGGCTGCCGGGAAACGGGTCGAGTTGAACGCCTTCACGAGTGGTGATTTCGTCGCGTGGATCGAGTCGAAGCTGGACGAGATTGGCCTAGAAAAGGTGATTCCGGACGATCGGGTGTTGCAGGACAACTATCTGCGAATCCTGGGAGCAGACTTGGTTCGAGAGAGGTTCGACGAGCTTGTCCGCCAAAGCGAGGCCGACGCCCGCTCCCGCTCAATCCCCGACGATCTCCGGGAACGGATCGAGAGGCGTCTGTTGGCCGATCGGTCGCTTTCCTGGGACGATGCCGTCGCCGCTGAGGTGCGAGCGAACGAGGACCGTTGACGGAGCGGGGGAGGATGTGATGTTTCGAGACAGCTTGACAGCGGCGTTGTTCTACACCCGACTCGGTTATCCTGTGTTCCCATGTGCGGTCGGCGAGAAGAAGCCGCTGACGCCGAACGGGTATAAGGATGCCGCGACAGATGAGGAAGTGGTCAGCGAGTGGTTTACTCGGACGCCAAACGCCAATATCGGGTTGGTCACGAACGGGTTGGTGGTCATCGACATGGATGTCGGTGGCTGCCTGTCCGCCGATCCGGATGAAATGCACGATCTTGCCGGCGCACCCTGTCAGGAAACGCCAAGCGGCGGACGGCACTACGTATTCAAACAGCCTGCCGGTAGAAGCTATCGGAACACAGTCGGGAAAATTGCCACGAAGGTGGACACGAGAGCAGACGGCGGATACATCGTCGTAGAGCCTTCAAGGTTCGACGGTGGGCAGTACAAGTGGCTCACGCCTCTGGAGTGCTCGCCGGATGATCTCCCCGAGCCGCCCCCGTGGCTCGTAAAGCGGCTGGATGCACTGGCCGTGACACATGCTGGGTATCCTGAGTCGTCTGTGGAGTCTGTGTCCTCTGTGTCACACAGGGACATCGCGGGGGCTATCGAGCGAACGCTGCCTGCGGAGGTCGGCACGCGAAAGCGGCTGCTGTTCCACTTCGCTCGGGAGCTGTGGGCGCTGTACGGCACCAAGGACGTGCCGGCGCGGCAGTTGAAACCGCACGTGTCCGCATGGCATCGTCGCGCCCTGCCGAACATTCGGACCAAGGCGTTTGACGAGAGCTGGACCGACTTCCTCTACGCTTGGGACAGCGCCAAGTATCCGGCCGGGCAGGAGCCGATCTCGCAGATGTACGAGAAGGCCCTGAAGCTGCCGTGTCCGGAGTGCGCTCTCGGCTACGACACACCCGAGCTTCGCAATCTGGTGGCGCTATGCCGGGAGCTTCAACGCGAGGCGGGCAAAGATCCGTTCTATCTGGCCTGTCGCGTAGCCGGGCGACTGATTGGCGTAGATCGGAATACGGCGAATCATTGGTTAGGGCTGACGTTGCAGGCCGATGAAGTCGTGGCGTTGGTCCGGAAAGGAAGCCGGGGTAGGGCCAGTGAGTACCGGTATTTGCCGGACCTCTGATCGGCAGCTTGATGGCGAGAAAGGGCGCTGGGCGTGGGCGAAATTCACCCTGTTGACAGCGAAGTCGAATCTCGACGGATTCTTACAACTCGTGACCGGGCAAATTGGCACGCGGAAACCGGAGGGACCTGGAATTGGCTGAACACACAAACAGCGAGAATGGACTTCAAGAGTGCAACGACGAGATGGCGGACAATTGATAAGTACGGGCGTCTTTGCGGGCAGCCCCCGATGACCAGGATAGCGACGGCCACTCACAATTCGTTCGAGGAATGGCCTGATGACCTGTCGGGCGTCGTGGAATGGGCAAAGAGCCGGTGGCCGTCAGGAAATCAGAAGAACGCATTTACACACCCGTTCGGGGGCCTGTTCACGTTGCCGTCCTCGTTGGCACGCAGAACAGCCGGACGCCACCTTCCGCGCGAAATCGCCCCATAAGTCCGTACCGTCAGGGGGGGAATGTGACGACATGCGGGACGCCCCCCGTTGGCCAGCCATTGGCACGCAGACAACGCGAACACGGCCGCGATGCGGCCAGATTTACGGGCTCGGCAATGGGCTGGGCTCGGCTACTGTTTGTTTGGAGATGTACGATGAGAAACGAGAATGACAGAGACAGGGGATTTGTGCGACATTCGGTACCCGGTTGGTGGGCGGTTGGCTTCCAAGCCGTTCTTCTTGACGCCGCCTGAAGTGGCGGAGATGCTGCGGGTCGATCAGATGAAAGTCCACGGCTGGATACACATGGGCGAACTCCAAGCGATCAACGTGGCAAGCAAGCGCTCAAAGCGTCCTCGGTGGCGGATCAGCCAAGCCGCGATGGATGCATTCATGGCTGGCCGGACGTTCGTACCACCGCCACCAGTACGGCGACGAAAACGGAAACCGCGGCAAGTGACCGAGTATTTCAAATGATGGTCGCACTTGGAGGTTGGGCGGGGTATCGCGATACCCTCCCCCGCTGAAATGTACGGATTTGTCCGGATTCTCAAAGCTGGGCGGACACGCAACAAATCCTTGTTTTTACCGTGTTTTCTTGCGTTTTCGAGGTGCCTGAAGAGCAGCCTTCTTTCAATTAGAAGTCCGCTGCTCTATCCGGCTGAGCTATGGGCGCAAATGCTGTCTTTTTCGGTGTATTTCGGTTGTTCGCGGGTTCTCGTCTTCCCGTTGAACCGCATTGTGCAACCGTGATATGCTCGATTCCCAAGGTCTGCGAACGTGGCTATCCAAGATTTCGCGTAAAGACCCCACTCGTAGAATCAAACGTGTCCTCGCGGCGACAGTCGGACGAGGCGAACGATCCAAGTAAACCGGTTACTCGCCAAGCGAACGACAAACGCAGAATCTACCACATGCTGCCGTACTCGCAAAACCCGCCAACTCGATTTCGTCCGAGGGACGCGAAGTGGCGATGGGGATCGCTAAGACCCAAGCGATGAAACGGAACCAACGGGGCTCCCGCCCGAAAATTTCGATTGTTCGAATTACCGCGCCAGCCGAACGGCAGACGCGAGCGCCGGATGAACGGTCCGTCAGACGCCCCCGAGGAACTTCAGGCGACCGGTACGGATGACCGGAAAGAATCTCACTCGGCACCAAATCGGCACCGCGCAAACGGCGAAACGACACCCGAGACGGCGAAACGTGGCGAACGGCACGCCGATTGCGGTGAGGATGACCCCCCCGTCGCAAGTCGTTTTCCTGTTTGGACTTGGCGAGACGGGGCGAAAGTGAGGTTGCTGGGACTCGAACCCAGGACCTACGGATTAAAAGTCCGTTGCTCTACCGACTGAGCTACAACCTCGAAATCGTGGATACGGCGATTGGAACCGTCCGATGGGAGTTTAGCCGATCGGAGTCCAATGGGGAAGTGGTCCAGCGAAAGACGGTCGAGGTCAGATCCAAACAGCAAATTCTTGATGATCCATGTGACCCGCTGGAGGTAAAAATCTTCCGAACAAGTTAGAAGAAATGCAAAACAGTTCTTTCGGGGAGTAGTGCTTGCGTGTAGACGGGCTGATCTTGTATGCTAGCGAGGCATGGTAGGTGTCTCGCAGCCCGAATGCTGGGGTGGTGCGCGGGAGGTGGTTCGGCCGGTGTCGGTTGAGCCGGTAGGTGAGCCACCGCGACAGATGTAAGACGCCGGGACGGACAAGCGGTTCTTTCGATCGGCAACGCAAGCAGAAAAGGAGCTACTGATGACGGCGGAATATCGGTTTTCGTTCGGTCCTTGGAACATTCACGAGGGTGCCGATCCGTTCGGGCCGCCGGTTCGGCCGAGTGTCGAGTTCGGCAAGAAGTTGAAATTGTACAAGGAATTGGGGTTCGACGCGGTTCAGTTTCATGACGATGATGCGGTTGCCGATGTCGACTCGAAGTCGGCTGCTCAGATCGAGCAGGAATGTGCGGCGATGAAGCAGATCCTGGACGACGAGGGATTGGTGGCCGAGTTCGTGGCACCTCGACTGTGGGAGGATGCCAAAGGGATCGATGGAGGCTTCACGGCCAACGACGCGGCTTTGCGGCAATGGGCCATCGATCGGGCTCGACGTGCGATCGACATCGCCAACCTGCTGGGGACGAAGTTGATCGTCTTGTGGCTGGCTCGCGAAGGCACGTACATCCGCGAGTCGAAGAACGCCGTCGATGCGCACCATCATCTGGTGGACGCTTTGAACCAGATGTTGGACCACGATCCTCAGATTCAATTGGCAATCGAACCCAAGCCCAACGAGCCCATGGATCAGGCGTACGTGCCGACGATCGGCCATGCGTTGGCGATCTCGGCTCAGACGAAGGACCCCAGTCGAGTTGGAGGATTGATCGAGACGGCTCATGCGGTGCTGGCCGGTTTGGATCCGGCGGACGAAATGGCCTTTGCCTTGGCGTTCGATAAGTTGTGGAGCGTGCATTTGAACGACCAGAACGGCTTGAAGTACGACCAGGACAAGTCGTTCGGCGCGGCCAACCTGCGAGCGGCCTACAATCAGGTTCGCGTGCTGGAGTTGGCCAATTACGCTCAGACGGAACGTTACGTCGGACTGGATGTCAAGGTCATGCGGACTCAGAAAGCGGACAAGGCGACGTTGCATCTGACGAACAGCCGCGAGGTATTTCTGATGCTGCTGGACAAAGTGCGAACGTTCCCCAAGCACATCGAACAGCAGTGCATCCACGATCGCAACTATGAGGCATTGGAATTCGCCGTCCTGAAGCATTTGATGGGCAGTTGATCATGGAAAAAACGATCGACTGTGTGCTGTGCGGTTCTTGTGTCGTCGATATCCTCGTGCGACCGGTTCCGTTGGACGTTCCGATCGGCGGCGGGCGTCTGCTGCAGACGGACCCGATCGAGGTGACCACCGGAGGGATCGTATCGAATGCGGGCATCGCGTTGGCGCGGCTGGGGATGCGCGTGACGGCGTTCAGCTACGTCGGCCGGGATGATTGGGCGAACGTGATCCGCCGTAAGCTGACGGACGAGGGCGTTGACGCTCAGCACTTGATGACGCATCCCACCGGGGCGACCAGCACCACGGCTGTGATGGTCGATCCCAGCGGCGAACGCAGTTTCGCGCATTGTGTGGGGGCTCCCAAACAGATGACCAAGGCCACCTTCCTGGATCATCTGGATCTGTTCGCCCGCAGCCGTATGACCTTGATCGGTTACTATTCGCTGATGCCCAATCTCGAGTTGGATCTGGCGGAGGTGTGTGCGGCCATTCGGAAGACGGGTTGCCAGACGGCGTTGGACGCTGCGGGCGAGGGCGGCGGCATGCAGCCATTGGATCGAATCCTACCGCATTTGGACGTCTACATTCCCAGTCGCTCGGAAGCCGTGCACCAAACGGGTCAGACCGACCCGCAACGGATCATCGAGCGGTATCGGCAATGCGGAGCCCCCGGATTGCTTGGCATCAAGCTGGGGTCCGAGGGTGCTTTGCTGAGTCCGGCCGCGGGTGAATTCCTGGAGCTCCCGGCGGTCAGACCGCCCGGCCCCGTCGTGGATACCACGGGCGCCGGAGATGCCTTCTACGCCGGGTTGTTGTGCGGGCTGTTGCGAGGCATGTCGCCGTCCGAAGCCGGACGGTTGGCAGCCGCCGTTGGTGCTTGCTGCGTTACCGGCTTGGGCGCCTCGGCCGGTCTTCGGCCCTACAACGAAACGGCTCGCCTCGCCGGACTGTAACAGGCGTTAACGCCGTTCGAGAAATAACTGACGCACTTTCGGCCCCCTCACCCTGCCCTCTCCCCGGAGTGGCGAGGGGACATCGGACAGTTATTTCTCGAACGGCGTTAACAAGACTGGACGGGGAGACCTGCGGTCGGCGGTTCCGGCGGGGTCGGAGACCCGCGCCGAACGGACAGTCACTACTGAATTTTGGAGCACGTCGCGATGAACGCCCCCTTGAATTGGAACAGCCGGAATATGACCCGTGGCTGGCAGCGCGGGATCACCGCCTTTTATTACGGTCTGGGATGGACCGAGGAAGATTTCGATAAGCCGCAGATCGGGATCGGCGTTCCGCTGTTGGATGGGAATCTATGCAACCTGCACGCCTACGATCTGGCTCGGCAGGTTGCGGAAGGATGCGGCAACTCGGGGCTGATCGGGCTGCCGTTCGGAGTCCCGGCGATCAGCGACAACATCACCCAGGGTCACGAGGGTGGTAATGCCAGCTTGCCGTCACGAAATCTGATCGCCAATGCGGCGGAATGCGTTGTCAGCGCTCACGGTTACGATGCGCTGGTCGGACTGCATCATTGTGACAAGAACGGACCCGGATTCGCGATGGCGTTGGCCCGCTTGAATTATCCGGGGTTATTGATCAGTGGCGGCACGATCATGCCGGGGGTTCACCGCGGGCGGGAGATCTCGATCCTGGACGTCTACGATGCCCAGGCGGCGGTGGCGGTGGGCGAAATGGACGCGGCCGAGGCGGATGAGATTCTGCGCACGGCCTGTCCCGGCGTCGGTGGTTGCGGCATCGCCGCCTCGTTCAATACCTGGGGTGTGGCCATGGAGGCCATCGGGTTGATGTTGCCGGGCAGCAGCGCGATTCCGGCGGTGGACCAGGCCAAGCACGACGAGTGTCATCAGTTGGGAAGGCATTTGCGCAACATGCTGCAATCCGGGCTCCGCCCACGCGACCTGCTGACGCGCCGCGCCTTCGAAAACGCAGCCACCGCGATCGCGGCGATCGGCGGTTCCACCAATGGCGTTTTGCATCTGCTGGCGCTGGCCCGCGAGGCCGAGGTGGATTTTACGCTCCGTGACATGCAATCGATTTTCGCCCGCACGCCCGTGCTTTGTGGCTTCGCGCCGCGGGGACGAAAGACGATGGTGGATTTGCACCGAATCGGGGGCACGCCGGTGTTGCTGAAGCACCTGTGGCGAGCTGGTCTGCTGGACGGCGATCAAGCGACCGTAGTGGGTCAGACGCTGGGTCAAGTACTCCAAGATGCTTCAGACCTGCCCGAAGATCAGCAATTGGTCGCGTCCAAGGAAGCGCCGCTGAAGCCGTTTGCCGACATGCAAATCTGCTTTGGCAACCTGGCCCCCGACGGCATCGTCTTCAAAGTTTCCAGCATGCAGGAGCCTCGTTTTCGCGGCACCGCGATGTGCTTCGACGATGCCAAGGCGGTCGCGGAAGCGGTCGAGGATGGCCGGATCCGGCCGGGCAGCGTGATCGTTCTGCGTTACCTGGGACCGGTCGCGGCGGGGATGCCCGAGGTGCTGGTGGCTTCGGCCGCACTGGCCGTACCCGAGCTGGACGGTCGAGTGGCCTTGATCTCCGACACACGTGTCTCGGGGGTTTCGCACGGAGCGATCGGCGTCCATTGTGCGCCGGAAGCCGCCGTGGGTGGTCCGATCGCGTTGGTCGTCGACGGCGACGAGATCTCCTTCGATCTATCAACCGGCGAAATCACCTTGCACGTCACCGACGAGGAACTCGGCCAGCGCCGTCAGCAATGGCGGCCCGAAGCCCGTCGATTCCGTCGCGGTTACCTGCTGGATTTCGCCGCCACCGTGACTCAAGCCAACCATGGTTGTGTCAGCCGCCCCCTTTACCCGGATTGCGTTTAGAGGGCGCAACAAAGCTGTTTGCTGTTCGGCGCGGGTCTCAGCCCCCGCCGAAACCGCCGACGGCAAGTGATGATTTGGGCCGTAGTGAGGTTTTCCATCTTCCGGGGCTGTCAATTCAACGGTAGGTGTAAGTGAGGGGAGTTCATCTCTGCGGATTCACCGACCGAGATCACGGGGACGCGCCAGACGACCTGCCATACCGCGCGACCTTATCGCGGTTCCCGTGCATCCCCGTTGTTCTGCTGCGACGATGAAACTCGCAATTCGTTAGCCCGCTTAGGACGCGTGAGCGAACACCCCCTGAGCGGCCTGCGGGACCTCGATGGGAACGAAGAACTCCTCCGGGTAGAGGTAGTCCTCTCCGGACTCATCAACGACACGAACAAAATGCCGCGTTGCCGCGAGCGGATCAGCGACGAGCCGGTAGACTTTGCGCAATTCGAGCGAAGCCGGATACCCGTCGTTGCTCACGCAAATGGCGAATTGAACGTTTTCTTTCTTTCGAGCCATGACATCACGTTATGAACCGTTGAATCTTCATTTCTCGCTTGCCGATACCGTGGGCCTCGTACCAATGCAATTCGGCCTTACACAGGAGACCGTCGTCAAGGCGTACCGTCGCGACGCCTTTGATCTTCCTCCAACGTCCTGTCCCGTAAACCCGCCGTAGTCGCGGAAGCTCTCGGATCGATCGTCCGACCGCAATCACTTCGATGTTCGCGATGGTACCGATGACCTCGAAATCCATACCGAGATTGTCCCATTTACGGCGGCCAGCGTCAAGACCGCGCCGACCAACGTCATCCATCTGTAACCGACCCGCATCACGGGGCGGCGGGAGTCGAGGTTGATTTCAAAATCCGAGATTGCGGCCGAGATCATGAGCCATGACTGCCAGATGGAGCTGGCCGTTTTGTTCGTGGCAATGATCGACGGCGAAGTCCCATGGTAAGGTGCGAAGAGTTTCGGCGACGTGATTCAACAATTCGAGGTTGTCGATCGCAATCGGAGCAACATTACGATGACGTGAAGCAAGAGCATCGCGAATGTCCGGTCGACCGGCGTAATCGGATTCTCTGGAGAACGTTGGGAACGGCAACAGTGCATAGTTCATGTCGATCTCCTTAGGTGGCGAACGACCAAATTTAGCCTGCGCGCCGGATGGCGTTATTTTACCCGTCGCGTGCCGGATGTCGCGCGGGCACTTGGGTTGCATCAGAGCAGTTAACGGGCGTAGTGTCGAGCACTTGCGGCGAAAGATCTTTGACGGGGCGACGGGATATTCGGGCGGCTGAGTGTCAAATAACGCGCGGAGGCTCGGCCGGGATATTTGACCGTGGGCACTTCGCGGTGTTCTTTGACAGGTCCGTGACGGATATCACGCAGCCTGTCGAAGACCGTAAGGTGATTCATTGTCGCGGTCTGGGGGTGTCGCGTTCCGTTCGTACCGTGTCGATCCGTTCGATGATGTACGGGGCGTCGCGCTCGGGAACCCAACAAACGCGGTCGAGCACGATCTTGTTGCCGTCGCGTGCGAGCAGCACAGGGCTCTGCCCATCGTTTTGCAGGCGTACGTTGCTCAGCGCAAGCGAGCCAAAGCGTTTCAGATCCAGCACCGGCCGGTCCTGCTGGTCTTCGCGCAAAGTGATTTCGACGTTCTCCAGCGTCAACTCGAACTGCCGTTGCTCGTCGCCGAGCACGCGCAGCGGCTGGGCGATGCGGGTGACTATCACGTTGACGAACCGCAGACGCATGGCCGGCTGGCCCGTCTGCCACAAGCCCCGCTCGAAATCGTAACCATAGACTCGGTCGGTCCCCAAAACGTACAGTCCTTGACCAGCAAATTCACGCAGCCGAGCCGGAACCCGTTGCACGACGAGTTGATCTTGCATCCGGTGACTTCGAAGTCCAGGTTGTCGCAACCTGCCAGACAATCGTCGCCGCTGCGGAAATCGCAATCACGAACGGTGAACTTCGTACAGGCTTGGGCGTGCAGCGAGTCGTGTCCGCCGCGAACGGACACGCCGCGGATCTCGGCCTCGGCGCATTCGCGACAGAGGATCGCATAGTTGCCGGAGCGTGCCGGGCTGATCCCCTCGATTGCGATTCCGCGGCAATTGGTCAGCACCATGGTATGCGGTCCGCGAAATCCTTCTTCGCCCTTGGGGTTGTGGCAGTCGGCACCATCGATCCGTCCCCGTCCCGCGATCTGCACGTTACGGACGTCTTGGGCGGTGATCAGCCCGTCGAGCCAGCGCCCCTGGCCGTAATCTCGCCAGTTACTGCTGCCTTGAAGAACCGCGTCGTCGTCCAGAACCAGCCGGATGTTGTCCCGCAACTTCAAAGCCCCGGTGAGAAAGCGTCCCCGGGGAATTCGGACGGTTCCGCCGCCGCGTCGCCCCGCCGCATCGATCGCGGCTTGGATCGCGCCGGTCTGCAACTGGTCGCGATCCGGCCTCGCGCCGTAGTCCGTCACCAGATATTCGGCCTCGTCCGACTCGGTCGCACCGGTCGACCAAGCGGAACATGCAAGCCCGCTGCCTATAACGCCAGTGATGCTTCGGAGAAACCCACGACGATGGTTCGTTTTCATTGCTTGGCTTTCAGGTTCTTCCGTTTTTAAGAGTCCTAATCAAACTAGCTTGGGAGACCTTCGGTCGACGGTTTCGGCAGGGTCGGAGACCCGCGCCGAGCGGTTGTGTCAGCCCTTCCAAGTGCAAACAAAGGTAGGCGAATTGATTCCTTCGGATACTCCCCTTTCGTTGTCCGTCAGCGGGATCTCATGCATGAGGCAGGCTTTCGCGGTCCCAACGGCCAGGGAGCATCACAGTTTCAGTTCGTCCAGCGAGTCGAGGTTCGGGCAATCCACAATGGCCTGCTCCAACCGATCCAGGTCTTCCACTTGGTGAATCCGTTGCCGGAGTTCGTCAGCCACCGGGCCGAACTGCCTTTCCAGCAGGCGGCAAAGCAATCGCCGCGAAGCAGCTAGCTCCCCTCGCTCGATGCCTTGCTGTTCGGCCAGTTCTTCTAGTGTCTGTCCTAACGTTGTGCTCATGGTTTGTACCTCTTCTTGACTATTCGGGGCAGGTTGATATTCCATTGCGACTTGAACCAGTCGGGGCCGCTCGTCATACGGGCGGCGGCGAATGGCCCACGAGATCAGCATCCACATCAAGTCGCGCCAACGCATCCGCTGCCGCGTCGCTAAACCGGCCAACCGCTGGACGGCCGCGGCGAACACGCTGCGAAACCGGCACGCCTCTACAGGGCCAGTTCGTCCAGTGAATCCAGCCGTGGACATTGACGGATCAACCGTTCCAGACGTGCGAGAT
>SKKK01000207.1 GCA_007121535.1 Planctomycetaceae bacterium
CGAGATCGACCCGCAAAAGACGCGGCCCGCGTACCGGACCGAGGGCGAGATCGTCATTACGGCGCTAGCCCCCGGCACGGCGCGGATTACCGCCACCACGACCGACGGCTCGCACACGGCCTCTTGCGAGGTGCGCGTCGTTGCGGCAGAACCGAGAGAATAAGCTTGGCCGTTCACGGGGGACTACCCCCATGTTCGCGGCGAAAAAGGTATCCCAATAAGATATTTCTCGCGAACAGAAGGAGTAAACGCGATGCCACAATATGCCGGCTTTCGACGTCACAGGCTCGGACGGGACTTATTTATGAGGTCTGCATGCCTCTTCACTTGGACGCTTGTCGTGGCTGCGCCTGCGGAGGCGCTTGCCGAAACGCCTTTCAGGCAGCCCGGTCGGCTGGGACCGGGCATCCTGCTTTTTCGTCTCGCTGCGATACGCTCCCGCCAGAAGCGGCCCCGGAACGACATGTCGACATCTGCAATGCGTTTACGTACCTTGCAGTTTGGAGGCATGAACCATGTTCAAGAAAAGTTTAACCGCGCTGGCCGTTTGCCTGGCAACTGCCATCCCCGCCCCGGCGGCGGACCCCGACATTCTGATTGCCGACTTCGAGTGGAAAAGCTATGAGGGTAGCGGCTGGACGGTGGCCGGCGAGGCGTTCGGGCCCGGTCCGGCGCGCGGCACGCTGCCTCGGCAGATGCAAGTGAGTGGCTTCAAGGGGGACCGGCTTGCGAACAGCTTCTACGGCGGTGACGAACCGACCAGTACGCTCACCTGCCCGAGGTTTACGGTCGAGCGCGATTACATCAATTTCCTGATCGGCGGCAGCGGGCACGAGGGCAAGACAACGCTGGTTGTCCAGCCGCGTCGATTTCTTCGTCCCGGTCAAACCTGCCTCGGTGATCTATCGCGCCAAATTCCTGCACTCATTGGCTGCCAGTGGACGGGCCAAACAGGCGCGCCAAGCGATCGGCGACAAACCCTGGGTGGTTCACAGCAAGGCTGTTGGAGACGGGCAGCGGGCCCTCCGCTATCTGGCACCCTACGTGTACCGCGTGGCGATCAGCAACCGCCGGCTGATCAAGTGCGAACCCGGCCTCGATGGCCTGGGGCGCGTCACGTTCACCTTTCGCAAGAGCGGCAGCCGCGGTTGGCGCACCATGACCGTTACGGCCGACGAGTTCATTCGGCGGTTTCTCCAGCACGTCTTGCCCAGCGGCTTTCAGAAAGTCCGTCACTACGGCTTCGCCCATCCGCAGCGGGGAATCGACATCGAGTGGCTCAAGATGTTCAAGATGTTGGTGACGACCACGTTGGCCCTCGTTTACGTGCTGGTGGTAGCAGCCAAACCGTTGCCGATCGTCAGGACTCCCAGTTGTCCCCATTGCGGCCAGCCGATGACCTACCTCGGTTTTGTGCCCGCGCCGACAGACTCGGTGATGATCTATGATAGCAGCTAAGCTCAACACACTCGCTCAGCCTCCGATCATGGCACACCGATGTTGCCGACTCACGAGAATCCCGCTATTTGCGACCTCCCACTCGTCGGGCGCTGGCTGTCCGCGCCTGCGGCGAAAATCGACCGTTTCTGCCGTGTTCCGTCTTGACGCCCGTTGCAAGACCCCGGTCCCGATTACGTTCGTACGCTTCCCCGAGTCCGACGATACGATGCTCGGCCTTTCATCTTCGCTCGGCAACGGTCGCCGGAAACAGCGCGGACGAATGCAAAACCCTATCACGAGTCCCTTCTCAGACGCCGCGCTTCTCTCTCACTGAGCACGCCGGGCTACTTGAACGAGGATTAGATCGTGGCGGGGGTTTCCGGCCAGTCACCTCGGTCCCCTTGGTGTCACTAGAGAGTTGGCCGAGGACCACAGGAATGTCCAACGCGGGTGCGAACCACGTCAGAAATAGTCCGACGAAGATACATGCGTTTAACCACAACGTCACCATCGCCAGCAAACGTCCAAACGACATGATTATCGCATATGTCATCATGCACCCTTCAGTCTTGCCTCAATCGCAGCTGCATTCACCGCAATCAAACCAACCAGTGTCAAAATTTATTGCCAGCGGTCCAACCATCTTTGGCTTAAGACCGACTTGTACAGGGCCAACCTTGATCCCGTAGACAAACTGCAAATGTACTACACCCTCTACAACGCCCACATATCGCTCTTGGTCACGCCCGGCTGTGGTGCAACGCGTAAACGTATCGAGACTTGGGATGGTGTGAGACGTCCACGTGACAGTCCAGCCCCAAAACAGTGCATTAAAGTCATGGCCAACGCCATCAGCCCCGCCCTCTACAACCGCGGGGAGACTTTCACAATCGTACTCGAGTACGCCTCAGAACTGGACGCCCGCCTCATGGCCCTCGGTGTGCTTCGTTTGTATCCCCCGATACGGGCCTGTGCTGCCCGTCGGCGAATTCTCTACGTACCGCTGAAGATTGACATCTCCCGTCTCATAGCCGCCCGGATCCCTGCTCACAAACCTTCCCAGCTCCACACCATAATACCGGTTTCGATAGTAATACAGCCCGGTCTCGCTGTCCAGTTCGCGGCCCGTGTAGAGGATGCCGTTGGCGTAGGTGGAAACGCTACGAGTATTGGTCCAGGTGGCGTCGTAGATGGTGGCGACGCCGTAGGGGGAGTAGACGTAACGATCCACCGCGGCACCGCTGGTGTCCAGTAACGTCGTGACGTTGAAGTTGGCGTCGTTCAGGTAGTCCAAGCGCTGGTCGTCGCACAGGCCGTTGGTGCCGGTGTTCTCGTCGCGCAGCACCGCCGCGTCGATGTAACGCTGGCTCCAGACGTACTGGTGCTTGGGCTGCAAAGTCTCGGGCTGGGCCGATGGGGTATCGCTCTGGCGGGTCTCCAGGATCTGCCAGGCGGAGTTGTAGTAGTAGTGGACGTAGGTGTCGATCCCGGTGGGATTGGGCGGCGCGCCGCTGTCGATGTGGCTCGTGATCCTGCGATTCAGGCCGTCGTACTCGTAGCGCGCGATGACTGTCTGGCCGTCTTTGACCTCGACCAGCCGGTTCCAGGCGTCGTAGATGGCGGTCAGGCCGTCGGCCAGGTTGGCCGGCTTCGGGATGGTGGTCATGTTGCCGTTGCGGGTCGTGGACCGGGTCGGCCCAGTCGGCGCCGGTCGAGGCCGTGATGGCGGTGATCTCATTGACCGGATTGTGCGTGCGGCCCTGATCCAGGTCCGTGCTGCCGGAGGTCTTCTGCACAAAGCCCGGCCAGTTCCCGGTCATGTCCAGCGACCAGTCCTCTTCCCGGGCCGGCGTGCCGGTGATGCCGTCCTTGTTGGCGTTCAATTCGCCGCGCTGGAACGCGATCAGGCGGTCGACTCCGTCATAGCCGTACAATTCGTCCCGGCCGCTGGTGAGCGTGTTTTCGCGGTACAGGCGGTTCGAGGCCCGGTCGTAGCCGTAGGTGTAGCGGTCTCGGTCGGCGCTGGCGGCGTAGGCGTACCAGACATGGTCGATCACGCGGTCGAAACGGTCGAATCCCGCGTACTCGGCGGGCGTGCCCGAATCGTAGTCCAGCCGCACTTCGGGCTCCGGATAGGCTTCCTGGACGATCCGGCCGATGCCCAGATACGCGTATTCGGCGAGCGTATCGCCGGGGGAACCGCCATCGTCGTCCCGAATCGCGGCCACGGGGCCGAGCCCGTCGGCCATCCCGTCCGCAGCCCCGCAGATGAACGCGAACGCCGGTTCATTTCGAGGAATCAACCCTGCCGGGCGGACGGTGCCTGCCAATCCGTCGGCGTATTCGACTTTCAGTTGGTCCGTCAACACAGGAGGCAACAGGTCATGTTCAGCGGTCGTGCCCACGAGATCGCTCCACAGCATTCCCGCGTCCGCCGTTATCCAACGATCCGTCTCGCTGAATGCTTGGATGCGATTGAGACGTTGCGTTTGGATCACGATCCCTCCTCGGTTGAGCGCCTGGCCGCCTTGCGAGTGCCCAGCGCCGCGCACGGACAACCAAGTCTTCATCTCAGGGGCTGTCCCGACGATCGCGATCACGTCGTCCGCGTTCTCCGGCCACACAACAACCTGCGGTTTCGATTCCGCGACCCCTCCAAAGTCCCACGAGGCTCCCACGAGAGACTCGTGATCGAAGCACACTTCTCCCGTAACCCGCTCTTGCAACGTTGTCGTCAGTCGATCGATGTCCATCCCGCGCCTAGAACGGTTGAGATCGGATGAAATCCACGCCCCGGTGAAACGGTGTGCCATCCGCCACGGATGCCCGGTACCGCTGAATCAATTCGTCCTCGGCGGCTCGAAATCGTTGGATGGACCGCGCAAGTAATTCCGATCGAGTTCGCGCGGCGAGGATCGGCTCGGTGGACGCGAGACGTTCGAACCACGCCATGGATTTGTCCGGGCGGATGAACGGACAACACGCATCCGGCGATCCGATCTCCCAGTTGGACTCTTCATCGGCGCTCAGGTCCGGGAGCGCGTCCATGGTCGCCTTCAAGTACTGCGCCAAATCGGCCGGACTGGTGACGTTTTCGTCGGTGACCGCCTGGTACATCCTTGCCAGCTGGCTGCTCCAGGAGGGAAGTGAAGCGCCGTAGTGGGCGAGCAATCCGGGCGTATTCGTCGGATCCGAAGACAGTTGGCTCAAGTATTGCACCAGAGATGCATGGATCCAACAACGCCAATACTGCTTGAAGACATCCGGGCTTCGGTACGAACAGACCATGCCGTGCACAAGGTGATCGATGCAGTCGATTTCCGCATGGTGGCAGGTGTCCAGGGCGCCGAGGCGTTCTCAGGGCAGGTCACCGCCTTTGGCCAGGGACGCGAGCACGGGCGCCATACGAGCAATGAAGACCGTCGTTAAGTCCATCCCTGTGCTGAAGAGTGGGTCGACAAAGCTAGCTACGTGCGGCGCAAGAAGATAACGCTCGCCGAAAATCCGGTGCGACGTGAATTGCAGACGACCGCTTTTCACGATCGGTCGCGTCGGCACGGCGCCGCCCAGTTGTTCCCGGACGGTGGGAAACCGGTCGACGTACGACCAAAACTCGTCCTCCGCCTTCACGTTGTTGTCGGGGTGCAATCGGCGATCCAGCACCACGCCGACGCTGCAAATCCCGCTGTCGAAACGAATGATCCAAAACCAGCCGCCGTGGAAACAATGATGTATCGTGCCGGCGTCGCGCCGCGTGCCAAACCGCCCACACGGCTGCCCCAAAACCTCCTCCAGAAATCGGACTCCGCGAAAGTGTGAAAACACGGCCCGCGTGTTCGTCCGCAGACGCGTCGCCGAGTCGCGGAGGTTCTGCATTTTGGCGAGAACCGAGGCGTGTCCGGAGCAGTCCAGCACGAACCGCGCATGAACCGATCGCCGCTGCCCTTCCCTTTCCAGGACGAGCGAATCCCGTTTCGCGCCCACTTGCCAGTCGGCGATCGACGTTCGGTCCCGATATTCGACGCCGTAGTCGGCCAGCCGCGCCACCAAGAAGGAGTCGACATCTTCACGCAACATGTGAACGTCGGGGCCCATGGGTAAGCCAGGCGTGATGAACATCATCTCCCGGCCAGCTTCGAGGGGGTGTCCGGCTCGATGGTGACCGAACCAAAAGCCCAGCTTGGGCCAACCCGTCAATTGCGACTCGGTCATCCACGGGTAGTGCGAAATCTGTCGCAGCTCGGGAATCCCATAGGTCCTGGCGAGGTAATCAAGACCCAGCGTTGTGGTGGGAACCAGCGATTCGCCGATCGCAAACCGGGGGTGTTGGCCGGCTTCGACAACCAGCACGTCCAGGCCCAATCGGGCCAATACCATCGCGCTGGCCGCACCGGCGATCCCCGAACCAAGAACGCAGCAGTCATACGTGTTCGTCATGGCGGACCTAAGTTGTCGGCCTGCCCCGGCGACGGGAGCGGGGGAATGACAGTCAAATTTCATTTGGCCGGTCATGGGAAACCATCGTGGCCGATCCGAATTGGTTGCTGTGAACCTTTTTCACACCATAGTAAACGGTCATGAAATCTTTGTTTTTCCGGTCGACGCCTCCCGCCAGATGCCCCAATCTCTCGGTCTTGATCCTTTCGTAGAGGGCCTGAAACCTTGCAACGGGAATGGCGTAATTTTTTACCGCGCCGAACAAGGACGGGCCTATATCCTGTAATCGAAGTCCGGCCTTGTACACGTTGATGTCGAACGATCGTCTCGGCTTGCCCTCTTCGGTAACCTTGAGAAACTGGATCTCGCTGTGCGAGATTCGCTCCGACGCCCGCTCGATCATTCCCTGGACGGTTTCCAGCAACGCCTGGTGATGGCTGGACTCGATCATCATTCGCAAGCGATCGAGCATGATCGGGATGGTCAGTGCAGTATGCCAGTCGTACCGCGTAACCGCCTGCCGGGAGGGTGAAAAAGCGTCCCATTTGTAGCCGGTAAACAAGAGAAAGGACCGTCCGGCAACGGGGGCATCGACCATCTCCCTTTCAGCCCTGTCACGAAACTCCAGATACGCTTTGAAGAGCAGTGCGTGCTCGTCCTTTTCGGCGCCGAAGTAGACGTGATTGGCGTCCGCAAGATCCCGCTGGAAAGACGCCAACAGGTTGTGGGGCATCCCCATTCTTTCGCAGGTCAGGACGATCCGTTCATCCCGGCTGCCCTGCGTCTCATGCCGGCTCACTCCCAGGAGTAACCGGTTATCGAAAAGATGGCTGTGAGCCGCTTTGACGAATGTTCGAAATCGATCATGTCGTCCAGCGTTCCCACCTGTCGAAAAAGCGTCAGGTTTTTTTCGGCACGCTTTTGCTCGCCCAAAGCTTCCTGGCGTATGGGAGGTTTCATTCGTGGTTCCCAGATGTAAAGGCCAGGCCGGCGTCTGAGGACTTGGAATGGCGAGAATCCGAATCGGCTCGCAACAACTCTTGCAGCCACTGGTCAAGCGCCTCATCGACGATTCGGGCGTTGAAGGATTTCAGTTGGACGGGTTCCTCTTGGTCCTCTGGTGTCGCAACCATGTGTCGTTTCCACGTTTCCGTGACGCTGTAGGCGATGCTGTCATCCACCTCATATTCCGTAGTCGATTCGGGCTGCTCCCAGCGATCTTCGACGGCAGGGCTCTGCCAGACAGCGCGGGCAAGGTGAGCTTCGCCCTCGCCCTGGAACGACGCATCGACGTTGTCCAAGGCGACGGTGTTCAGGTAGTTGATGAGCATCAGCACATCGAGCGCCGAGACCACCCCATCCCCGTTGACATCGTAACGCGACGCGCTTCCCGCGCTGGCGGAAACGCCGCTGTGGTGGCCATTGATCCAGTTGATCACGAGCAACACATCGGCAGCCGAGACAATCCCATCGCCGTTGACGTCCAGGGTATTGACATTATAAGGATTCGGCGAATCGGTCGTTGTGGACGTCATGAATGCCTCCAGCGAAGCGTCTTCGCCGTCGCCTGAGGTCGCGAACCCGGGATCGTTCGTCTTGATCGTGAATTGGTCGAAGGAGCTGACTCCATGGCGACCGAGCATTCCAAAATCGCCGTCGACGACCAGGCCGTTGAAGCTGTGGCCCAGCGCCGATTGCCCGTTGACTGTCACGCTGACCGTCGTCCCCTTCAGCGTCAGCCCCAGGGTGTAATCGGCGGAGGCATCGATATTCCAGGACGCCGTCGCGTCGACTTGCCAGCCGCGGCGAGCTGTATAATGACCGACCAGCACCTGATTGGTGGCTGCCGACAGGGCCGCGAACTTGAAATCGTCCGGTCCGTACAGGTCGAAGACGATGCCCCCAACCGCATCAGTGCGGAACGTCGCTTCGAGCTGCAGCAACGAGTCCATTCCGATGGCCAGCCCGGTCGTGCTGAGCGCCGGATGCCCGCCAGCCGCTGAGGTCAACTGATATCGATCTCCGACGACCTGCCCGTCTCCGCTGAGCACCTGAAACGGACCAACGCTGCCGTCCGTGAAGTCCTCGGTGCGTTCGTACGTGATCTCGGCTGGCAGCACCTGGACGAATACATTGTCGATGCGGGCGATCGAGTTGTCGGCCCCCAGACCCACCATGCCGCGGTTGAGCCCGTAGCTGTTGCCATCCTCGTCGACCCGAGCGGGGAACGCGTAAGTGAAGGAGATGTTGTTGCCCTGCCCAGGACCGCCCGAGCTGTTCTGGAGCAGAATGGTCACCACCGTGCCGTTGATGGCCGCCAGCACGTCGTAGTCCGTGTCGTCTCTGAGCTGGGCGTTGGCCTGGGCGACGACGTGCCACCCGCTGGCGTCCCGATACCCCATCTCCAACTTGTTGTTGGAGATGTTGATGCCGGCGAACTTGAAGTCCTCGGGGCTCTGGTAGTCGAAGATGAAGTAGGCGTTCGATTTGAGGCCCCCGGTCGGCTTGCCGCCGTTGAGCGTGGCCCGGAGTTCAAAGTAGCTGGGCAACCAATGGTTGACATACATGACGGCGACCGCGTCGCCGCCGATCTGCAAGGCGGACGCGGGATCGAACGAGACGGTGCGCTGCGAGCTGGTCAGCGAGTGCGAGGTCCCGCTGCCCTTGCTGGTCAGGTCGATCGCCCGGCCCGCCTGGGCGTCGGCCAGGGTCGCCGCCAGCATCAGGTGGTGATTATCGAGCCGAATGACGAAATAGGTCTGGCCGTCGACCAAGCCGCCGATCGCGGTGCCGCCCGAACCGTGGCGGTACACCACCGGGTTGCCGTTGTTTAAGCGGTGCTGCTGGATATTCAGGACATCCAGGACCGTGTTCGGCGAGACCTGGTATCGGCCCTGAACCACCTGCCAATCGCCGCTGTCGATGAAGAGGCCCTGCGCCTGGCCGTCGTTGAAATCGGCGCTGCGGAGCACGTCGCGACGCCCGCCGGGGATGTTGCCGGGCTGGGGATCGGTGGGTCCACCGGTCTGGTCCTGCCACAGCCCGTGATCCCGTTGAACGATCAGACCCAGCTCGCCGTCCGGCTCGCCGTTGCGGGCCGGATCGTTGCCGGTGTCGGTGGCACGCGTGGGGTCGGCGCCATCGCTGGCCGACAGCGCGTACAGGAATTCGGGCAGTTGGGGCGGAATCTGGCGGCTGACCGTAGCGATGCCGAAGGGCGCGAAGGGAACGAGGTAGGTGTTGAACTCGCCCACCCAGTCGATCAGCCGGTCACCGCCCGTGTTGCCGATCAGGATGTCGAGGCCCGCACCGCCGAACACCCGATCTTCGTAGCTGGGGTGCGTGTCCGGAACGTCGTTCAACCAGTCGTTGGTCGAGAGATCGTCGTCGGCATTGATCAGGTCGTTGCCCCAACCGCCGTACATGTTGTCGCGTCCGGTACCGCCGACGATCCAGTCGTTGCCGAGATCGCCAAAGATGACGTCGTCGCCGTCGGTCGCGCGATAGGCAAACTCGATCGGCGTGCCGTTGGGCGCGAACGCCACCGCCCCGTACACCAACGGGCCTTCGTCGCTGCGGAAGTTCAGGAAGTACTGGCGCTCGATCGGTGGTGGCCCCTCCTTCCAGACGGTGCCGTCTGCGTTGAACAGGATGGCGCGCAGCGGATCGTACTCGTCGTACAGGTAGAACTGCCCCATGCGGCTCTGGACCGGTTTCGGCGCGTTCCACGAGTCCTGGAAGTGGTCCTCGCCGAAGCGGGCGAAGAACAGCACGTTGCCGGGGTTCCACGGGCGGTCGAAGTCGATGCGCACCAGGCCGGCGAGGTTGCCCTGCTGGTCGAAGCGTGGCGCGTACGAAACGGGCAGCGCCTCGGCGCCGCTGAGCGCGTCGTCGCCCGAGCCGCCGTGGATGGAATCGTCGCCGAGGCCGCCGAAGATGATATCGTCGCCGAACAGCGGTCGGAACAGCGGGTCCTGGGCCTGCGAAAACCCGTTCTCGTCGACTCTGGGCGTCAGGTTGAACGGCGTCAGGTCGACCGTCTTCTTCAGCTTGCCCCCGACGTTGATCGTCGCCGTCTGCACTTTGCCCGGCGTGTAGATGAACTCGTTCAGAACGTTGCCGTGGATGATATGCGGCTTCTTCGGATCCGGATCCTCCGCCAGGAAGAAGTGAATCCCATACAGCGGTTCGCTGTAGGCGGTGATGTCGCCGGCGGTATTCCGGCTGGTGAAGATCCGGCCGTCGTCGCCCAGGATGCCGTCGTCGCCGGTGCCGCCGGAGATCCAGTCGTTGCCCCAGCCGCCGATGATGTCGTCGTCGCCGGCGTCGCCGAAGAGCCGGTTGTTGCCGCCGCCGCCATAGATCGTGTCGTCGCCGCTGCCGCCGTGGATCTCGTCGTGGCCGCCGATGTCCACCTTGGCCCAGATGGGCGCGAACAGGTCATTGCCGAACATGGGACGGAAGTCCGGATCGTTCGGGTCGGTCAGCGAGAAAAGATCGGGCCGCAGGTCCGGGCCGCCCGGGGTATAGTCGAGCAGCGTGACGCCGCGGACGACGATCTTCAAATCGGGATCGTAGCCGAACGCCGGGTTGTCGTAGTTGAACGAGACGTACAGCGGGGTGGCCGGGTTGCCTGTCGGGTTCACGTCCTCGCCAAACGTCCCGACGATGCGGATGATGTTGGCGTTGTCGCCGGCGATGGTGTCTGCGTCGCGAGCGTGGCTCTGCGACAGCGGGATCATCGGGTCGTCGTCGACGGTGCCGAACTCGCTGCCGACGAAGTTGTTGCGGTCGATGCGCGTGCCGGCGCCGCCGAAGATATAGTCGCCGCCGTCGGGCCGCATCGATGGATCGACGAGGCTGAAGAACGACGAACTGCCACCGACGATATCGTCCTGTCCCAATCCACCGAAGATCACGTCGGCGCCGCCCCCGCCCTCGATGTAGTCGTCGCCGTCCGTCGCGGCCTCGAACGAAGGCACAGCCGTCAGCGGGCCGAGCGGGTCGTCCGGGCCGCCGGGCGTACGTGATGCGCCGACTCGCCACGCCCCGATAAAAGCGCTCACGATGCTGCCATCGCCCTGGATGACGTCGTCGCCCAACTGCCCGAACAGCATGTCGCTGGCCGCCCCGCCGGCCAGGTAGTCGTTGCCGAAGCTGCCGACGCCGGCCAGTCCCAGATCGAACGAGAAGTTGTGCAGCAAGCTGTAGTCGATCAGGTACTCGGCCCACCAGGGAGCGCCCTCGGGGTCTCGATAGTTGCGGACTATCTCGTCGTTCAGGAGTTGGCCGCTTTCGTCGGCGGTCGGAGCGGGCACGCCGGCGTGCGCGGGGTCCTGGTCGGATCGGCTGTACAGCAGCCCGCCGATCAGCGTCTGAAAACGCGGATTGGTAATGTCGCCGATGCGTCGGTCCAGGTATACGTTGTCGCCGAAGATCAGGTCCTGGTCTTCGCCGCCATCCACCATATCGTGGCCGGCGCCGCCGATCAGGATGTCGCGGCCCAGCCCGCCGAAAATCGTGTCGTCGCCGCCGTTCTGCAACCGCCGCGAGTGGATGAACAGGACGGTATCCAGCGCCGTGGTCTGGATCTTTTGAGGCAGCGGATTGGGCAAGTTTGGATCGGCAACGTTCTGGACGATCTCGCCGTGGTCGCCGAAGATGATGTCGTCGAAGTCGCCTTGCTGGCCGGCGGCGGTCGACAAGCCACTGCTCCAGATCACCTGGCGCGCCGCTGCGCCGAATAAGATGTGGGCCAGATCGTCTGGCATGGCGGCGAGCAAGGCCGCATCGGGACCTTCGCCCCAGATCACGTCGCGCCCGGCCAGCATCGAGTCCCTGACCGGAGAGGGATAGGGGTTGATCGTGCCGAAAGTGGCGCCTGGCAGGATTCCCGCCGGGGCGCCGCCGTCGATGGTCGGAATGGACAAGGCGCGGGTCAGGATGTCCACGTTGACGCCGGAGTCGCCGTAGATATGGTCCGGGCCGCGCTGGCCGAGGATGGTATCGTTGCCCGAGCCACCGGCCAAGTGGTCTCCCGCCTGGCTGCCGATGATCAGATCGTCACCGGGGCCGCCGTAGATGGTCAGGCCGACCGAAGGCAGGTGTTGCGAGGCGACGCCCGCAAACAGCGCGCTGGCATCGATGATGTCGTGGCCGTTGAATTGGTAGGGGTTGGCCAGCGGAAACACCCACACCGCGTCCTCGTTCTCGCCCAGCGGCAACAGCGGGAACGGATCGAACGGCTTGTGACCGAAGTTGTAGCCCAGCACATTGTGCGGCTGGCCGCTGTACCAAACGCCGTCCTGCGACGTGTCGCCATAGATCACCAGCGGCGAGTCCGGGCCGCCGATCCCGCTCAACGCCACCGTCGTTTCGACGCCATCCTGGGGCGTCAGCGCATCGGTCTGGGCCAGCAGCAGGATGGAACCCGGGCCGTGGATCGCATCGTCATCGAACCCGGCGATGGTGAAGCTGCCCTCGATGCCCGCGATCGACACGTGCAGACCGGCGGCAAAACCCTGCTCCTGCCAGCTCGTGCCGTCGTGTCGGATGATCCGTTCACTCTCCAGATCGAACGTCCCGGTGGTAGCCCGGCCCACGGTGACGTGGTCGCCGCCGATCCGCACGCCGCCGTCGCGCTCGGGATCGAAGCCGAATACCGTCAGTTCGACATTCGCCTGGGGCGCCAGCGCCACGGTCCCCAATCCCATGACTGTGGCGCTCAGGTCCGTCACCGTGAACGTGCCGGCCAGTCCGGAGATCCAGACGTGCTGACCGACGTAGAAGCCGTCAGCGATCCAGTCGCCCGCGGTGCGCGTCAAACTGTCGGTGGCGATGCGCATCGTCCCCGCCGCCTCGGTGCGGAGCGGATCGGCGACGTGCACCGTCCGCTGGACATCGGTGCCGGCGGCGATGGCCGGACCGCTCAGCAGCATCACGCTGCCTTGCCCTTGAGTCGCGAAGGGATCCTCGAACAGGCTCTGGTCGGCGTCGGCAAATCCAACGATCAAGCGGGTGCCCGTCTCGCCGATGATCTGCACCCGATGGCCGACCACGAAACCGGCGTCTTGCCAGGCGAGGCCGTCCAACCGCGTGAGACTGCTGCCGACGCCGGCGTCAGGCAACTCGACGTCATTGGCGGCGTTCATCGGACCCTTGATCTCCAACGGCGAGTTGCCGCCGCCATGTACCACCGTCAGGCCGCCGTGTTGGCCGGCGACCGACAGGATGCTCTCCACGCCCGTTGCCTCGGGCAGCGGCGCATCCGCGAGTGTCTTGAGCGTCATCGCCTTGCCGCCATCGAAGATGTCGACCAGCCGCCAATGCCCTGTAAGGCCGCCGGTCTCGACCTTTACCAGGTGCCCGACAATAAAGCCGTCCTCGTCCCATTTGCCGTTGTCGCTGCGAGTCACCGTGAAGCCGGGGACGGTGGCCGTGACCGTGCCCGATGTGGTTCCGAGGGTGAGCGCGGGACCGCTGCCCAGCACCAGGATGCCGTTGGGCGTGACGATTTCGGTGATGTCAACCGGATTTCGGATCGGGAGGATGGCGACGATCGTATACTCGTGGCCGCCGAACGTCACAGTCTGGCCTCGCAGGAAGCCCGCATCGCGCCAGTCGACACCTTCTCCACCTACCGTAGCGGTGACGCGGGCCACGACGCCACTGTCGGCCTCGGCGTTCGATGCAGGACCAGCGACGGTGATGATACCCGTCACCGACACGGCGTGGGCGAAGTTGAACGAACCGGCGGTGATGACCGGCTTGTCGATACCGATCACGGTACGCACTTCACCGGTCAGCGCCGGAAGCGTCTCGCCGCTCAAATGTTCCAACACCAGGATGCTGTTATCGTTCGGGTCGACGACCTCCACCCCGTCGATCAGTTGGACGAAGTCGTCGATGGCAACCACCAGGAACGTGCCCTCGACGTCTTCGATGGTGACGGCTTGGCCGACCAGGAATCCGGAGCCTTTCCAATCGAAGCCGCGGCGCTCGATCGTGCCGCCACCCGCGCCATCCGGCGTGAAGTCGAACACCTGCCTGGCCGACACCGGCGGGGCGGGGTTGAGCGTGCCGAGGATATCGAGCTGGTCGTTGCCCTGCCCGAGCATCAGGTTCACGACCTCAACCGTGCTCTGGTTGGCGTCGGTGCCGAACCCACCGTCGCCGAAGTTGACTTTGCCAAAGCTGATCCCGCCCGGCACGAACGCCGATTCTCCGAACACTCCCTCGACGTCGATGCCCAGAAGGGCCGCGAAGTCCAGGTCCCTGGCCATGCCGAAGCCGGTGAGCGTCGTCTGGGTCATCTGCCCGGAACGGTTCTGCCGGCTCGAGTCGTTGAAGATGTTCAACACGTCGATCTGCTGCGACTCGGGCGGCTGGGCGCCGATCTGCAGCGGGAAATCATCCGCCTCGCCCGGCAGCTTCAGACCGCTCTTGAGCGAGCGGTCGGCGCCGGTGACGCCCCCCTCGACGGCCAGCGGACCCTTCAGCTTCGACAGCAGGTGCGTCGAGACCGGGAAGATTTTCACGCCCTGGCGGACGAGAGGCACTTCGAAATAGGGATCGGCCCGCAGTTCGACGGTCTGCTGCACGTACCAGTTCGTGTCGTCAAAGACCACGACAGCCGCGATGCGGGTCACCGAGACGTTCAGCATTCCCGTCCACCAGGCGGGCAGCGGCGTCTCGGCCGTGAACTCGAGCTTTTCGTCGAACGTCTCGTTGTCGCCGCGGATGATGGCGATCTTCAGATCCACGGTTTCGACCGGATTGGCAAGGTTGGTGACGCGGACGCGCTGGCCTTCGACGAAGCCGTCGGCCAGCCAGCCGGACATGTCGGTGCGGATGAGCTGCCGGTCGGCGGCGTTCAGTTCGACGTGCCCTTCAAAGATGCCTTCGCGGGTCAGATTGCTGAGCACCACGTCGTCCATCACCTCGGTGGGTTCGGCCGGATTGCCGCTGCCGGTGAAGGCCGTGGTCAACGTGATGGTCTCTTCAGTGACCGATTCGATGATGTAGTCGTCGTCGACCGCCAACGCACCCGAGCCGAAGATGCGAATCAGCCCGCCCGCCTTGAAGCCCTCGTCCGCGAAGCTGCCCAAGTCGGCGCCGGTGCCGCGAGTCAGCGTCCCCTTGCCGTCCTCTTCCCCGAAGATGATGCTGCCTTTGAAGAGCTGCGCCGGCCGGAGACCGCCAATCTCCTGCAGGACCACCGGGTTGCCATCGATCGTCAGCACATCCGCCAGCCCGTCCGTGATAACGGCCATTTCAACCGTGGTGCCCGCCGCCGGCTGCATGGTCAACCGGACGAAGTAGTCGTCGGTCTTCGTCTCGTCCACCACCGTATCGAGGTTATCGACGATCAGCAGTGTATTGCCGCCGCTTTCCAGGATCACCGCGCCCGGGGTATCGTTGTCGATCACCTCGATGGCAATCAGGCCGTGGCCCGAGCGCAGGTTCGGGAAGAGATAGTCGCCGTTGGCGTCGATCGTCAGATCGGCGTCGCGAACGAAAGAGATCACCGCCGTAAACGGGTCTTCTTTGGCGAAGTCGTTGCGCGCCCCGATACTCACCAGCACCGGCTTGTCCCAGTCGGCGGCGGTGAACGTGATGGTTCTGGCGTCCACGTCGAAACGCGGATCGTCCAGCGGATTGAACACCCGGATCTGCTGGTCGCTGTCCTCGTCCAAGTTGAGCCGGACGACGATTTCATCGCCGGGGTCGATTCCACGGCCTGTCGCCAGTTGGACGAGCAACTCGTCTCGCAGTTCCGTGACGGCGTCGCCTTCGATCACCAGCGTGCGGCGGTCCTCGATGAACTGCCCCGTCATGGGATCGAAGGAACCCTGCTCGATCTCGGTCACCCGAATGCCCGGGGTGTCGTTGTCGCGCACTGCGACCTCGACGTTGCGAACCGCCATCCCGTCGTAGGTGTCGTCGGCCGAGATGACCGTATGCTGGGAGACGACGACGCGGTCACCCTCCGAACGGTTGTCATCCGGTGCGTAGATGAAGACCTGCTGGGCCTGGTGCCAGTTGCCAGGGGTAAAGGTCAGAACCACGGCTCGGTTGGGGATGAGTGTCGGGACGCCGTTGATCACGACCAACCGCTGGAAGTCCGCGTCCACCGGATTATTCATGACCGCCGGAGGCGTTTTGCTGATCCAGATCGAATCGCCCGGACCATCGTGCAGCGGGAAGGGGTTGACCAGCGTGTCGTCTTCTTCTTCCTGCGGAGACCGGGCCAGCGACACGGTGACGTAGACCGGATGCGTGGGCGCTTCCGCCAGGCGGATGAAGTAGCTGTCGACGGCGGTCGGGCCGCCGCCTTCCGCAACGGACGTGAATCCCTTGGGCTCGGTGATGACGACGCCACCGACCTTGGACGAGGCGACGTGGTAGTCGAAGCCGTCGACGATCAGGCCGTTGTAGCGCGGGTCCGTGGACCGGACGAGGTGATCCACCGCGCCGCTGACGCCCTCCAGTTCCCGCATCACGATGTCTTCGACCACGTCGCCCGTGACGTTGATCGTATCGCTGCCCAGCCCGCCGACAACGCGGTACGAAACCCCGAAGGCGGTCGACTGGACAAAGAACTCGTCGTCGCCCTCCAGTCCGTCGACCTCGACCACCTGGATGTTGGTGAAGCGGACGTTGACGCCGGCGCCGAAAATCCCCTTGTCGGTGATGACAAAGTCGTCGGCGAATTCGGTGCCCAGGATCACCAGCTTGTTGAAGCCCGTGCCGCCGTCGACCGAGACCGGCGCGTTGACGTTGTACTGCACTTCGTCGTCACCGCCGCCGGCGCGGATGTCGACCGGGCGAGCCGTCGAGAATCCCAGTCCGATGATCGGCACCGCGACGCCGTCTTCGTCCGTGACCAGGACCCAATCCCTCCAGTCGTCCGAGTTCTTGGCGTCCGCCGCGTTGATGACGCCATCCCCATTGACGTCGATCGTCGGGTTCAGAATGTCGTTGATGTCCAGCAGCCCGTCGTTGTTCGCATCGGTATCCACCACCGCCGCCAGGGCAAAGGCGCGGACCACGAACAGGTCGTTGTCGTCGTCACCCTCCAGACGCAGCTCGGCCTGGTTCGCGTAGACAGTGAACTCGTCGTCGCCCGTGCCGCCCTGCACCACCATCGGCTCGCCGATCCCGGGGCTCAGCCATCCCCGTGTGGTCGGGATCAGGTTTGGGAAGACATCCTGCTCCAGCAGCCGGCCCTCCGCCTGGTCGCGTTTCAGGCCGAAGATCTGACCGATCTGGAATATATCGTCGCCCGCGCCGCCGTCCAGCCTCACGATCACCGTCGTGTCGTCGGAGAAGAAAGCGTCGTTGCCGCCCATGCCATAGACGGTAAGTCGGCCGTTCACGCCGCGGTCGTAATTGATCCGCTGGACCTTCACCGAATCTTCGTTGCCGACCAGGGTATCGCGGTACGGGGCGAGGCTTCCGTGCAGGATCGCCACATACCCCGGCTTGTCGGCCGTTTCGTTGGGCAGGAATCGCGCCGCGCGCAGCAAGAAGATGTCGTCGACGGGGAACTTTTCGCCCGTCGGCGACGACGGGTCGACACCGTTATCCGGTGAGTCGTAGCCGAAGATGTACAGCTCGTCCGCCCCGTCGTCCGGCGCTCCCGTGTCGAGCACGTTGATGACGTAGTTGCGCTCGTCCGGACCGTTGCTCCCCAGACTGTAGATCTTGTACGTGTCGCTTCCGGCCTGGCCGTCCAGCGTCAAGGTGTGTTCGGCAGCGATCGGCACGAAAGTCGTGATCGTCTTGGTGCCGCCAACCACGACGGGGTCGGGCACCACGACATCCACCGCCACGCCCGTCGCCGGGCCGGTGGTGACTGCCGCGTCCTGGAGATAGTAGACAAGGAAGCGGTCTTCGCCGTCGGGTACGGAGGAATCGAGGTTTTGGCTGCCGCGCACCCGGGTCTTCGAGCCGATGAAGATATAGCCGTCATCGCCGTGCGTCGTGCCGCCGCTCGCACCGCTCGGGTCACCGAACTGGAAGGTATCGACATCCGAGTTGCCCCAGATCTGCGTCAAGTGGACGGGCGCCGTCAATGCCGGGACGGCCGAACCCACCGGCGCGCCACCCGCTTGGCTGCCCGGGGTGACGACGGCGCCGGCGATGATCCGCCCGCGCAGAAGCATGTTGGTACCGAACCCGGGATCGAGGTTCACCAGAGGGGCGATATCACCATTGGTTGCCGAGACGTCGCCGTAGATATCGATGCCGTGGGCAGCCATGATCTCGCTGTTCTGATGCAGGTTGACGTTGTCGCCGACCAACAGCAGCACCGACCCCTGTTCCGCAAAGATCTGACCGCGCGGCACCACGCGCGGCGCATCGGGATGGTTGCCGGGCGCGGTCATGTTGTTCTCCGCGAACCGCGCCGTCCCCGAAGGAAGCAGCTCGAAGTCCTCGCCCAGCGCAGCAGACTCGCGTACCGTCAGGCGGATGTCGCCCGTGTAGGTATGGGCCAGCACCAGCCGCAGGTTCCCAGCGGTCTCCGTCAGATAGATGTTGTTCGTGGCCTCGAGTCCCACGTAATCGGTGTTGGCCGGCGAGCCGCGCCGCGAGTCGATCTCCAGGTCGTTCGAAACCGTGCCGATGCTGGCTCCCGCACCGTTGGCGTCCAGATAGATCGATCGCCCCAGCACATTGGCGGCGTTGTCACCCGCGCCGGCGTTACGCGCATCGACGATCGAGCCGCCCACGGTGCGTAGTGAAACGTTGGCCTTGGTATCGACGGTATCGACTTTCAGATTGCCGATCAGTTCGCTGATCCAGATCCCGCCGTTGGAGGGCGCGTTGGCGTCGAATGCGTTCAGCACGCCGGTTCCGTTGTTCCGGTCGACGTTGATCTCCAGGAAGTCCGTCGGTGTGCCGATCCCGCCCAGCGAGGGAACGGGCGTTTCCGGTGTGACCACGCCCGAAATCAGGGTGATGTTGTTGCCCGTGACGTCGATCGACGGCAGACCGTCGGCATCCAGGATCCGGCGGCCCGAGGCCAGCGTCACGTTGCCTTCCGTCGAATGGATGTGCCCGACCAGCATGTCGCCGATCAGTTCGGTGGCTGTGATATTGCCGTTGGTGGTCAGGAAGATCTGCGGCACGCCGTCGTCGGACGACCCGCCGGTCCTCGATGTCCGACAGATTGTCGCCCGCCTTCGAATCGTTCACCACCACGTCGACATCGTCGCCTGCGGTGATGCGGTGGATCGTGACGGCCAGGCTGCCGAGCGCCGGGGTCTGCGACCGGTCGTGCAACGTGATGTCCAGTACGGCATCGCCGCCGGCATCGGCCTCCAGGTGCACCTGCTTTAGCGCAGGCGTCTCGCCGACCTGAGTGGCGTGCGTAATCCGCACCAATTCCACCATCAGCGGCTTACGGCCGTTCAAAGCGTTCTGGTTGCCGATGTCGCCGGACGCGTCCACATCTAGCCTGTTGGTGCGGATCAGCCCTTTGTCGAAGATCGCCACAGGCAGCGCGCCCTGCTCCACGACCAGGTTGCGTTCGTCCACGCGGACGTGGCCGCGCTGGTTTTCGATGATCGTCCAGCCGATCGTGTTCTCGATGCCGCCCAGCAGGATGATATCGCTGTCCGCGTTTCCGCCCGCAACGAGATTGCGGATCTCGACCATGGTCTGCGGATAGAACAGGTAGACATCGAACTCGAACGTTACGCCCGGACTGCCGGGATCGAGCGAAACGTTGTTCGGGAAGGGGTCGGTAAAGCGGATATCATCCACGATGATGTCGACCACCGCAGCGCCGTCGCTGGTGTCGATATGGTTGATCACCAGGCCGAACGCGGACCTGTTGATGATGCGCACGTAGTCCCAGGTGCGCTGGCTGTCCACCAGGCCGTGATTGCCCCAGATCACACCGTCCGGCGCGTCCGAAACCTCGTTGGCAAAGAACGTCAGTCTTCCGGCCTGGTCGTAGATGATGTCGTCCAGGACGACCTGGGGGTTGGACCCGTCGGCGGCCCAGAGTGTCTGGCCGATCTCCTTGCCGGCGTTGACGCCGCGGAACTCGATGTTGGTCAGCTTGACGATCTTGCCATTCTCGTCGATCTCCAGCTCCGGATTCGGCTCGCCCAGCAGGATGACGTGGCCCTCCCAGTAGATTTCGCGCCGCGCGTTCGTGGTGTCGTCCTTCGTCGTGCCGCCAAAGTCGACCCATGCGCCGGAGCGCCGGGACGTCGCCGAGGCGACCGGCGAGTTCTGCACCGCGTTGACGTCGACCTTCGTGCTGCGCAGCAGTGCCTCCCAGTAGCCTTCGATCTTGGCGCGGTTGTTGAGTTCGGCGAGCGAGACCACGTCGGTTTTCCCGCCCGCCGCGTTCGTCTGGCCGTCGGCGTGCGAGGTGATCGAGACTTGATTGGTCACGGCCTCGACCAGAATGCTTTCGTTGCCGGTGATCTCGGAACCGTGCAGCAGCTGCACCTGGTCAATGCCCGCGGCGTAGCTGCGTGCCGCGGCGTCGGACTTGCCGCCCGCCGAAGTCGCCCTCGTCTTGGCAAAGGCACGCGCGCGCATCTTGTCCACGTAGGCGGCAACGGTGACGCTGCTCGCCACCAGATTGGCGCCGTCGCCGATGATCGTGCGGCTGGCCGCGTTCTCATCGCTCGCCGCATTGCCGCTTCCGAAGTTGTGCGTGCCGATGCGCGCGTCGGCATCGGCTTCCGCGTTGGAGCCGAACAGACCGAAAGCTTCGGCTTCGGCATCGGCCTGTACGTTCGACTTCGTACGGGTCTCGACTACGATGTCGCCGCGCGCCTCGAGATGCCCTTTGACCGTGTTGGTGACGTTGTAGATGAGCCCGGCCTCAGCGTCGGCTTCCGAGCCCGAACCGAGGAAGGCAGCCTGGTCGGTCAGCGCCGCGGCGGTGACGGTCGAGTCGATGGTGGCACTGATCCGCAGGTCGGTGGTCGATTGGATGTTGGCGCCGGGATTGATGGTGATGTCGCTGTTGTTGGTTCCCTTGGCCGTGGTGTCCGACTCGCCAATCGAGATGCCGCCGCCGGCCGTGCTGTCGGAGACCGCGGCGACGCTCATGAAGCTCTTGGTCTCGATGACCACGCCGTTGCCGATGATGGTCGCGCCGTTGACCGTCAAGTCCGTATCGATGGAGGCAACCCCGTCCGCCTTGGCATTGTTCACGGTGATCGCACCGCCGGCGGCCCCCGACGTGCTGACCGCGAACCTCAGGTCGCCCGAGGGCGCCGCGGTAGAGCCGCGCGCCCCGCCCATGCCGCTGAAACTGCCGGTCGCACCGTTATGGATATCCAGGATCAGGTGGTGGCCGCCGTCGGCGAATCCGCCCGAGGAGGTGAGATCCACGCCGTCGATAGTGAAGCGGTGCGTGCCGCCGAAGATGCCGCTGTTGGAGAAGGTGATCGGGACGCCGCCGCTGGTGAGGGCCAGCTGGTAGCTGACGCCGGGCGTCGAGTTGACGACGAAGTAGACCCGACCTTCCGTCAGCCCGCTGAGTGGCTCGTTGGCCTCCCGCCGCAGGCTGTGGAGGTCCGGGTTGTTCGCGTCGCGCACAAGATCCATGGGGCTGGGCGGGACGTACTCGTCGTCGGCTGGATCCGGCGTCCCTTTGTCATCGATGAACCCAATCGCCTCGTTGAGCGTCCGGGCGAGGCGAATGTAGTTGGGATCGGAGGTGAAGCCCGGGAACGTTCCCAGGCTCGTGGTTCCGCCGTTGACGACGAAGTAGACGTCGCCGTCCACCAGGTTGGGCCCGCCGCTCACCACGATGGGATTCGTGCCGTCGGTCCGGTAGACGACCCGCTGGCCGGCAGTAAACCCATGATTTTCAATGAAGATGCGATCCTGGTTATCCACCACGAAGGTGAACGGGGCTGTGTTGGTGACGTTGACGTCGATCAGCGCGGCCGTGAACAGTGCCGGCTCGACCAGCCGATAGGTCACCGCGTCGCCATTCTGGAAGGAGTGGTTGTTGGTGATGGTGGTGGGGCTGCCGGACACCGCGCCGCGGCTGAACACGCTGTCGGGCGTGGTTACGGCCGGATCCTTCAGCTTGATGGTGTTTTCATCGACGACGTTGACGATGTACCGCTTGCCGGTTTGCAGTCCGCCGACCGAGGTAGGGCCGTTGGCATGATAGTAGACCGGGTCGCCCGAAACGAAGCGGTGGTTGGGCAGGAAGATGGTGTCGAAGACGGTATTGACAGCGCCCGACCAATTCCCGCCCAGATGCACCGTGTTGGCGTCGCGCACCACCACCGAGTACTCGCGCTCGTTGGTCAGCCCGCCGCCCGAGCCGAGGAAGGTAATCCTGGCGCCGTCCTGAAGCTGATGGGCCGCGCCGAAGTCGATGAAGTTGGTGTTCCCCGCGCTTTGTGCCCCGAGAGGCGGATTAGCACCGACGCTCGAAATGATCGTTCCGTCGGAGACCTCGGTCCCCTCGGCGCCGTGCTGAGCGAGGAAGTGGATCAATCCTCCCGCCTCGATGATGTTGGCGTCGCCGACCGTCAGATCGACGTTTGCCGTGGCATTGATGTTGGCGTTGAGGTTGGCCACCGTAACCGCGCCCCCGGTGCCGCCCTTGGTCTTGGCGTCGGCGTCGGTACTTTGGATGGCCTGTACGGTGATGTTGCCTCCGACCCTGATGTCGGACGAGCCGCCGCCGAAGATCAGCTCGAGGTTGGAGTTGGTTGTCGCCTGCACCCTGCCGGCACCGGTTACGGTTACCAGCCCGCCGCTGCTGCTGGTGAAGGCGGCATCGGAGATCGTCGAGGCTTCCGCCGTCACGTTGAGGTTGTTGCCGCCCGCGGCGCCGCTCGCGCCCACGTCGCCGAGGAAGCTGAGCGTCGTGGAGCCGGTCGCCGTTGGCCTGGCATCCGCCGACGACACCGCGATCAATGCCCCGGCGGTGTTCTGCGCCGCGGCAAAGGCGCTGTTGGAGTTCTGCGCCAGGACGTTGATATCGCCGGTAACGGCGTCGAACACCGCGTTGCTTCCAACCGACAGGCTCACGTCCGCGTTGCTGGTGGCGAAAATGTCGCTGTCGGCCGAGGCGACCAGCGCCGAGCCCGCCACATTGTCCCCATCGGCGATCGCGCCGCGATTGTCGCTTTTGACCAGGAAGTTCGACCCGTCGTGGTTGAGCCGCGCGGTCAGATTGATCGGGTGCGCGCCGCCGGCAGTCAGCTTGGCGTTGTCGCCAACGGTGAAAGCCACGTTAGGCGTGAAGTTGGCGTGGGCGTCGACCCTCGATATCGCCACCCCAAGCGCCGCGCCGAACACCGACGAGGAGGCCTGCGCGACGCCGAGCAACTCGGCCTGCACATCGATTGGGCCGGCCGTCGCATGGAGTTGCGCATGCCCTCCGATCCTCGCTGATACGGTTGCATCGTTCCTGGCGATAGCGTCGGTGGAGCCGCCACTGCCCAGCAGCGACAAGCTGGTCAGGTTTGGCGAGGCTTTGACGGTGCTGAGGAGCTTGGCGTCGACATCAATGCCAGCCGCACCGGTGGCATTCACCACGGTGGGGTTGCTCGCCGAGCCGGCACCGGTGGGGCCGATCCGCGCCCTCACCGACCCGGTGTCTTCGGCCTTGGCGTTCAGCACGCCGATGGCGAGCAGGCCGCCAAAGCCGACGCTGTCGATATTGGCTTCCGCGGTGTGCTTGGCGGTCGCCAGCAGCTTGACGCTGGTGGCGTTGATCGTTCCGCCGTTGCCGATGAAAGCACTAGTATCGCTGTTGATTTTGGTGGTGACATCGCTGTCCTGGAACGACACGCCGAAGGAGCCGCTGAAGTTGACCACGCTCGGACTGGCCGTCGTCTGGGCATCGGCCTTCAGCGACAGAGCGCCCGACAGCGTGAGCGTCGAATTGTTGCCGATCGAGGCCTGTGTGTTGTGCGCCGCGGTGCCCGTCAACTCGGTCAGCGTCACCTGCACGACGCCGCCCAGGGCCACGGGGATGTGCACCTTGGCCTCGGCAGTGGTGTTGGAGATCGCGTCGAGCGTGACGTTGTGGGCGACGATCGTGGCGCCGTTGCCGACGTAGGCTCGGGTGGCGGAAGCCTGGCTGCCGGCGTCATTGGCGTCTACGAGCCCAACGCGCGCATCGACGGAAATCTTGTTGACGCTGGCAATGCCACCGCCGCCGGCTTTGGTGACGACCGCGCTCGCGAGTGGCGCGCCGGTGGAGGTCGTGGCCGTACCGATCAGCGACGTGCCGCCAAGGTTTAGATTGGCGCCGTTGTCGACGAAGACCTCAGTCAGCCGGCTCGCCGCCGCCTCGGCGCTGATGACGGTCACCTGGGCGATGCCGGCGCCGGAGCCCCCGCCGGTCTCGGCGATGGCCTGCGCCGTGGTCTCGGAGGCGTTGAGGGTGACGGTGCCGGAGAACAGGTCGGTATCCTTACCCACGTAGGCGCGCGTGGCACCGGCCATCTCGGCCTTCGGCTCCAGGATGTTCACAGCCACGGCGAAGCTGCCGCCGACGTTGAACATCTTCGCCTCGGCGAGCGTATCGGCGGTGGCCGTGAGTTTCACCGGTCCGCGCCCACCGCCGGCGTTGCGGATCTGCACGTCGGCACGGCCCGACGGCGTTCCGAAACTGTTGTTCCCTAGATACGCCTCCACGACGTTGGTCGTCTTGGCGATCGGGGTCAGCGACTGGATGGTGGCCAGCAGGGAGAAGTCGAAAGTCGTGATGTCCGCCTTGGAGCGCGCGTCACCGTGGGCGCTCAGGTCGAGCGAGTTAGCGCGGATCGCGAGTCCGTCGCCGGCGTAAGCGCGGGTCGAGCCGCCGGCGTCGGCGGTGGGCGTCAGCGCGCTGACCGTCACCGTGCCGGCCCCGCCCCCGCGGGTGACGGCAGTAGCATCGATGTCGCTACGGGCTTCGGCGACGACCGCGCCGGTCACGTCGATGTCAGCACCGGGCAGGCCCCCGCGGGTGCGGCCGTTGGTGGCGCCCAGATAGGCCTCGGCCACACCCGCCGCCGTGGCCGTCGCCTCGGCGATGTTCAAGCCGAAGCCCAACGTGATGCCGATGATGCGGCTGTCGGCGCTGGCGACAAACTCGACCTCGTCGCCGCCCTTGCCAGCGTTGACGTCCAGGGTTCCGGCGTCGAGCGCCACGCCGTCCCGCACGTAGGCGCTGACCCTACCGTCCACGATTGCCGTCGGCAGGAAGCTGGACAGCGTAACCAGGCCGCCGAAGCTGACGCTGTCGGCCTCGGCGGTGGCCTCCATGCGGGCATTGGCGAAGACGTCGACGTCGCCGTTGCCGACATTGACGCTCGTGGTGACGGCGGAGGCGTTCTTGCTGGCGTGGGCGCCGATGAATGCCTCGACCGTGCCGCTGACCGTCGCGTTGACCTCGATGAAGCTGAGGTCGGCGATCGCCGCACCGCCGAAGCTCTCGCCCACCGGCGTTGTCTTCATCAGAGCGTCGGCGGTGATTTCGACGCTGTCCGCCGAGACCACCACGCCCTCGCCGATGTAGGCACGCACGACGCCGTCGACGATGCCCGTGATCGTCATGTCGCCGACGTTCGCCCCGAGCGAGAAGCCCGCCTCCTGGACCGACGGATCGGCGAACATGTCGCCGTGGGCGTCGATCTTCAGATCGCCGTTCACCGTGAGCGTGCCGGCGTCCGGATCCGGCGTGGTGCCCGCCGCCGAGCCGACGTGGGCATCGACGATGCCGCTCACCGTGGCGACGGCGTGGAAGAGGCCGATGTTGGCGAGCAGCGAGACGCCGATCACGTCGGTGGAGGCCTTGGCGTCGTAGTCTCCGTTCGCCCGGACCGTCAGGTTGCCCTGCACCGTGAGGTTGGCGCCCTGCCCGACATAGGCACGGGTCTCGCCGGTTACGTCGGCCGTAGTGTCCATGTCGCCCAGCGTTACGCCGAGCGAGATGCCCAGGCTGTTCACTCGCGATATGGCGTCGAGGTCTGACCAGGCTTCGATCCTCGTCGAGCCGCCGATGTTGATCAGGTTGGTCAACCCGCTGGGCGTCGCCATCCCCGCCGGCGCGCCGATAAAGGCCTCGGTCACGCCGCCGGTCGTCGTCTTGGCGTCCACTAGCGCAACGTTGGCGAGACCGGAGAGGCCGACGGCATCGACCTCGGCGCTGGCGGTGTACTTGATCCGGTCGGCGCTCTGCCCAGCGTGCAACGTCAAACTGCTGGCCGTGACGGCGGCGCCGTCGCGGATATAGGCGCGGGTGGCGCCGGCGGTCTCCGCCTGCGGGCTGATCTTGCTCAGGTTCAGCGCGAAGCTGGCCGCGATCGAGGCGACGTCGGCTACCGCGTCCATCTGGGTGTCGGCGATGACGGTCAACGCTCCGGTGTTGATGTTTGGTGTGGAGGCTGCCGTCGTCACGTCGGAAGCCTGCGCCCCGATGAACGCCTCGACCTCCCCCGTCACGTTGGTCTTGGCCTCGAGCACCGCAAGGCCCACGAAAGCGGAGATGCCCACCGCCGAGACGGTTGCGAATGCCTTCATGACCGGCGCCTCGGCTGTGACGGTCAGACTGGCCGCCGTCAGAACGGTTCCGTTGCCGACATACGCTCGCACTTTACCGCCGGCGGTCGCCTCGGGCAGCATGGCGGCAACTTGAATCGCCGCCAGTCCTCCGCCTTTGGCGTCGGCCTCGGCGATTTGCCGTGACTGTACCTCGACGACCACCGTGCCGTCGGCGGCGGGGTTCGTAACCGGCTGCGAGACGTTGATGGTGGTCGGAACACCGCTGGGCGTTGCGCCGTCTCGAGTTCCCAGGAAGGCTTCCGTCGCGGTTTCGATCAAGGCAACTGCCTTGGCGCCCTGCCCGGCAATGAATCCTGCGCCGACGGCGACGGTCAGTGCATCCGCCTTCTCGTCCGCGTCGGCCAGCACGTCCAGTTCCCCGGCGTTCAGGGTCAGCGCTTCGCCCACGTAGGCCAAGGTCGCGCCGGTAATCTTCGCCTCGCCGAGAAAGCCGCTGATGGTAATCAACGGCCCGAGCGCCCCGCCCACCGCCTGGACCCGTGCGTCGGAATCGGAAGTCGCCTTGACCAGGACCTCGGCGTTGACAGCCCCGATCGTGACCGGCGCTCCGGGGGCCGTGCCTGCCCGCGTCCCCATGTAGGCTTCCGTAGTCCGACTGACCGTCGACAAGCCAGCCGACGCTGCCGCCGCGACGCCGACGATTCCGACTCCGACACTGACCGTATTCGCATCAGCGAAGCTCTTCGAATCGGCAAGAATGTTGAACTTTCTCGTGTTGGTCGTCGTGTTCCCGCTCGCCCAGGCGCGGGTCGTTCCGCCAATCTCCGCCGTGGGCCGCGCCACGGCCAACGCGGCCAGGCCGAATCCGCCGGCGAATCCGTGCGCGTCCGCGTCCGCGTGAAGGTCCGAGGTCGCTTTCACCGTCAAGACCCCGGTCGCCGCGTTGGTGTTCAACGTCGATGCGTGGACCCACGCTTCGACATCGCTGTTGATCTTGGTCAACGCGACGGCGCCGCTGATCGCCGCCCCGACGCCGAACGAAGCGCCCGCCGCCACAGCGTTGGCGATGACGTGTTGATTGGCGTCGGCATGAACGGTCAGGTTGCCCGTCACCGCGGTGACGGTACTCCCTTCGATCGAGGCACGGACGGTGTTGTCGATCGTACTGGTACTGCCGGAGACGCCGAGGGCCACTCCGGAGAGCGCTACCGAGAACGAGCCGCCGATCACGTTGGAAGCGATCGAGGCGATGTCCACGGCTTCGACGCGAACCCCATCATCGGCGATCAGCGTCTGCCGCCCCAGGACGACACTTCCGTTGCGAATGAATGCCTCGATCGTACTCGTTGTATTGTTCTCGGCAAAAGCGCCGGAAGCAGCCACACTGAAACCGATCGGAGCGAAGCTAACGCTGAGCGTGGCAGCGGTGGCGCTTACCGTGATCGTCGACGTCGACTTCGCGAGCACCGCAACATTCTGCGTGGTCGATTCAACGTAGGAACTCTCGATACCCGTAATCACGTGGTTGCCGATCTCGTTGGTGGAGCCAGCTACGGTCAAGTCGAGCCCCAGGCTGACGAGGGCAGCGTTGGCGCTGACGCTACCTGCAATGGCGTCGGAGTGGATCTGCGAGTTGTCCAGGGCCGTGACCGTGATCGCGAGGGGAGCCGTTACCCCTTGTCCCTGGCCGCTTTCACTGTTGCGGATGACGGCCTCCAACGTGTTCGATATCGCATTCAGCGCCGTGGCGCCAACCACGTTTGCCGTGATCGTAGCGAGTCCTCCACTGCCCGCGATGCCCATCCCGACGGCAAATACGCCGATGTCAGCCGTGGACGTCGCATCGACAATGACCGAACCTGTCATCGACTGGACCCGCGAGTTGTCGATCAGCGCCCGCGTTGTCGTCGCCACGTCATTCGTGGCCAGGTTGAGGGCTACGCTGACTCCAACCGCGACGAAACCACCGCCGATACTGACACTTGCCGTGGCCGTATTCGCTCGGATGATCGCCGCATCGGTGGCTTCGACACGGATGTCGCCTTGGGCGCGAACACGCTGATTTGCCAAGTTGCCGCTATCGCGGATCACCGCTTCGGTGGTGCCCCCCACGGTGTTGAGCGTCACCCCGCCGATCGCCCCGCCCAGAATGCTGATCCCGCCGACGGACGCCGTCAAAGAAAACGCAACCGCCAGCGCGTCAATGTCCGCGTTGGAATTGGCGAGGACATGGATTGCACCGTTCGTCGATTCCACCGAGGAATTGTCGATCGATGCGCGAGTCGTGTTGGCGACGTCGTTGGCGGCGACAGAAGCCGTCAGACTCACGTTGCCCGAAACCGCACCGGCGCTGAATTGAAGACTCGTCGTCCCGGTGTCGGCGGTGATGGAAGAATCGTCGGTCGCTTGCACCCGGATCAAGCCCGGCGCAGTGACCTTGGACGCGACGCCACTGCCACTGTCTCGGATGATCGCTTCCGTCGTGTTCTGCACGTTATTCAATGTCGCTGCGCCGACGGCTCCGCCGACCACCGCCGCCAGTCCGGCCGCAACGTTCATTTGCAGCGCAAACGCCACCGCGTCGATCTCCGCATTCGATTCGGCCATGACGCTGATCGTGCCGCCGGTCGTGGCCTGAACGGGGGAATTGTCGATGATCGCTCGAGTCTGGTTGCCAATGTCGTTCGTCGATAACGAGACGGCAAAGTTCAATGCGCCGGTGATCCCCGCGCTGCCGGTGATCCCGACCGAAGCGGCAGCCGTATGGGTAGTGATGGTCGAGTCGTCGATGGCTCTGACCAGAATCGTCGTTGCCGTGAACTGCTCGGATAGATCGTCGCCGCTATCACGAATCGCAGCTTCGGTCGTATTCGCCACCGAGTTGAGTGTGACCGCACCCACAACCGCGACGTTCAAAGCCAACACGCCACCCAGGCTTGCCGAAAGTGAAGTACCGACGGCGGACGCAGCGATGTCCGCCGTGGAATTTGCGGTGACATGAATGCTGCCGCTGGATGCGACGCTCGAATCGTCGATCCATGCCGCCGTTTGATTGTTGATTTGATTCTCCGCCACCGAGATTCCGATCGCCACGTTCACCGAGAGGATTCCAGCAGAAACGCCGAGGGAGGCTCCGGCGACATTCGCGGCAATCGTGGACTGATCCTCGGCGTTGACGGTAACGCCACCCAGGTTGGACACCGTACTGCCATCGATCATCGCTTCGACATTGTTACTCGTATGATTCAGCGCGCCCGCCCCGGCAGCGCTGAACCCCGCCCCGATCAAGCCCCCTGCCGAGAGCACTCCGGCAATCCCAAATGCCAGCGCCTGGATGGAAGTCGTCGAGATGGCTTGCACCGACAAAGCCGGCCCGCCGCTCACGGTCGAATCGATCACCGCGGCGCGCGTGGTCGTGCTGACGTCGTTTACGGCTACGGCAGCCGCGACGCCCACGCCGGCCCCGATCGCGACGCTGGCACCGAAACTCAGCACGCCCGATCCCGCGTCCGCGGTGAGGATCGCATTGTCGAACGCCTCGACGGTCACGCCGCCGGACGTGCCGCTGATCGTGCTGCCGCCGGTGATCAACGCCTCGATGGTGTTGCTGACCTGGTTGGCGGAACCCGAGGCGGCGCCCCCCAACGCTGCGCCGACCAGACCGCCTCCCTCCACCACGCCCACGCCCACCCCGGTGATGACGCCGATCGTCGCATTCGACTGGGCATCGACCGAGACGCTACCGGCGTTGGTGACGGTCGAGCCGTCGATGGCGGCGCGGATCGTGTTGGTCACGGAGTTCCCGGCCAGCGAGATACCAACGCCCAGCCCCACACCCGCAATGCCACCACCACCGATCGCCAGCGCTCCGGCCCCTGCGTCCGCGGAAATCGCGAGCTGATCCTCCGCGACTAGTTCGAGCGTGCCTCCGGGTGTAATCGTGCTGTTTTCCACCAGAGCCTCGATGGTGTTGGCGACCAGATTGCCGGCCGCCGAACCGGCCCCGGCGACGGAAAGACTCGCGATCAACCCGCCACTAGCGGCGCCCGCTAGTCCCAGCGCAAAGGCGCTCGCCGAGCCCTGCGCTGTCGCGTCCAAGGCCACATTGCCCGTCGATTGGACGTTCGATCCCGAGATGGTGGCCCGGATTTCATTGCCGAGATCGTTCACCGCCACCGCCGCTGCCGCGCTGATGCCAAGTCCGGCCACCGTGCCGGCCACAACTCCGATCGCAAAGGATCCGGCATCGGCTGAAACCGTTGTATTGTCCAGGGCGTCCACCCGGACGGGGCCGACCGTCGCTTCGATTACGCTGCCACCGCCAATCAACGCCAGGACCCTGTTGCGGGTGCGGTTCGCCGCGCCCGAACCGGCGCCGGCGACTGAAACGCCAACCAGCAGACTCGGCGCCGCAACGGCCACGCCCACAGCCGTCAAGGCGGCGATCGTCAATTCCGCTGTGGCCTGGACCTGAACGCTGGCAGCATCCGTCACCGTGGCATCGTCGATCTCGGCAATCACGGTATTCTCGACGTTATTGGCCGCAATCGAGATCCCGAATCCGGCGCCTACGCCCAGGATACCCAGGATCGCTGCAAGCCCGGCGCTGTCGGCGTGGATCTTCGAACGATCCGTCGCGCTGACGATCAGATCGTCCTGAGCCGCGACGGTCGCACCGCCGGAGACGATTGCTGCGGTGGTGTTCGCGATCACGTTCACCGCCACGGCACCACCGAACCCCGCCAGTCCGCTGCCCGCCAAGCCCAGCGCCAACGAATCGACGTTCGAATCGGTGTCGGCCAGTACCGTGATGGCGCCCGTCTGGGCTTCGAGTGCCGCGCCTTCGACCACGGCGCGGACCGCCGTATTGCTGATGCTGAACGCTGCGCCGATCGATGCACTGGCCAACAACCCGAGCGAGCCGCCTACGGCTCGGTTGTCGAATACCTGATGGCCCTGAGCGCGCACTTCGATGTCGGTCCCCGCAGTGACGCTCGCCCCGTCAGCGATGATCGCTTCGACGCGATCGCCGTCCAGCGTCAGCGCACCCGCGACAGCGGCGCCGGCCGCGCCCAGTGCGCCGATCCCCAGCTCGCCGGCCCGAGCAACGGCACGGACCGTACCGGCGTTCACAAAATTCACGCCGTCGCGGCGCAGGTTGGCCAGCACATCGACGGCGGTCGTCGAATTCACTGCGGCATTCTTGCCGATGCGAGCGGCCGTTTCATTGCGCATGGCGTTCACCGCCACCGAGCCGGCGACATTGCCGCCCAGATCGACCGCTTTGCTGCTGGCATGGGCTGTGTAGTCGTAGGACACATCGCTCTCGCCCAACGCCACAACCGACACGAAGTGCGCCGTCACGGAGGCCCCGTCGCCGATCTCTGCAATGTGTCGTCCCTCGGAGTAATTCCCGGCTGCGGCCACACCCACGCTGGCCACACCAAGGATCGACAGCGCGTCGGCCTGGGCGTCCGCGTCGAAATCCATCGAGGCGGTCACCAGCACATTGCCGCCGGCATGGATCGTCGACCCGTTGCTGATGGCCGCATGGCTCACCGGCCTCCCCGCCCCCACGGCAATCGCGGCCGCCGCTCCGAAGCGAATGTTCGGAATCGTCGTCGGATCGATCGATTCGATGGCCACCCGCTCGAAGCGATGCGCCGTACCCGTGGCCGCCGACGCGTCCAGATCGGCCCGATCACCGGCGCTTTTCGTGGTGAGCAGTCCGACCTTGGTCAGGTCATCGTCCGACACCAGGACGTAATACACGGTATCGTCGACCAGCCCGCCGATATTGTTCCCACCGCCATTGCGATAGATCACCGCATCCCCGTTGACCGGGCCGTCCAGCCCAGAAAGGTCAACGGTGTTGGCGTTGCTGTCGACCGCCGCCGCGGGATCCACGGTCGTGCCGACGCCGAGCGGCCGATAGGCATCGACTACTTTGACGATCCGGTGCTGCGTTCCGGTCGCCGCGGACGGATCCAAATCGATCGGTCCGCTCGCCGCCATGGCGGCGAGGCGGGTCGTAAACAACTGCACTCGAATCGCGGCGGGATTGCTCGCGTCGACGCTGACATAGTACAGTCCGCCGTCTTGGAGTCCACCGACGTCGTTTCCGCCCCCATTGAAGTACTTGACGGCGTCGCCGGTGGCCAGGCCGGCGAACGCGCCGAGTTCGACGGTCTCCGCGGCTCCGTCGATCGCACTGGCCGGATCGAACGTCCGCTCGGCCACGAACGAGTGGCGGTCTTCCGGCGCGGCAACGGGCGACAAATTGATGGGGTTGGTCCCCGCCAGCGCTTGGGCACGCGTCGCGTGCAGCGTCAGCAAGGCGGGATCGGTAGCGCTGACGCGCACGAAGTAACTCGCCCCATCGACCAGGTCGCCGATCTCTTCGTCGTCCTGGTTGTTGTGGTAAACGACCGCGTCTCCCGTGTCGAACTCGTGCGGCGTCTGAATGCGAATCGTATTGGCGTTTCCATCGACGTCGTCGCGGGCGTTGATCACCGCCTGGAGCGGCGGGTTGGCGTCCAGCGTCGGAAACAGCAGTTCGTCCAGACCGGTAACCTGCGCCAAGCGGGCCAACTGCCGGCGAGTCTCCAGATCCACACTCAGTCCACTGATCAGCGCCCCGCTCTGGCTGGCAAAGGCCTCGGTGTGCGCAGTGGAGTCGGTATCGGCCAGCACGGTGACGTGTCCCGGCAGCGTGAGATGGCCGCCTGCTTGGGCGATGGCACCTCCCTGCGGGCCGCCGGCGGCAATGGCGGCGCCGAGCCCTACTTGCGCGCCTCCGATGTGGGCGTCCGCAATCGTCGTGGCGCCCGCCGTGTGGCTTGCCGTCACCGTGACATGGCCGGCGATCGAGCTGGGCGTTTCGGCAGCCAGCATCCGGGCGATCGTTCGGTTCGATGTGCCGGTCAGCGCAATTGCCGCCGGCAACGCGCCGGAGTTGTTGGCTCCGGCCTGAGAAATAGTCGTCGACGTGTATTCGCCCGTCGCCGTAATGTTGATGTCATTCACGCCCGTCAGCACGACGTTGGCGCCGATTTCCACCAGCGTGTCGTGGCGCACCGCGTTGATCGCCACCGACGGCCCGAAGCCCAGCGTTCCCACTCCTGGCACGGCCGTGGCGGTCGCCGTGTAACTCCCGACGTATTCCGTAGCAAGGTCAAGGTTCACGCCGGATAGATTCAAGACGGCTCCGTCGGCGATGCGCGCATTGTGCTGCCCGCCGCTCGCCGGTTCCAACAGATCCAGCGGATTGGTCGCCTCCAGCGGATTCCCCGAGATGTTGATGGCAAAGGCGCCGGCTACGCCAATGTCTGCTCCTCCGGCACCCGAGACCGCCGTTGCCTCGAAACTGCTCAGCAGGTCGCCGGTGACCCGCGTCTGCACCTGAATCGACGGTGCATTCACGACGCCGGCGACGACGCTGTCCATCACCTGCCCGTCCACGTTGAACGCGACGGCGACGCCGACGCCGGTCCCCGAGGTGACGCTGTTGGCATCCGCCACGGCATGAACGTTCAGGTCGCCGATCGCCTCGATCAGCGGCGCATTGGAAGAGGCGATGACGCTGCTGTCGAGCAACGCGGCTTTCGAATAGCCGTAATCCAGATTGCCGGCCACGGCCGCGGCAATCCCCACTGCTCCGTCCGCGGTCTGGGCGCTGACGCGCTGCAGTACGTCGATGACTTCATTCGGAATTTCGGGCAACCCGGCTAGCGCCAGCAACCCCTCGATCTGCTTTTCGACCTGTTCGCCGACCGGATCGCCGTCGAAGTCCCCCTCCGCTCCGCTTTGCCCGGAGACGGCCTGCGCGCTGAGCGTGCTCTCGTTGTCGGCGCGGACGGTCACCGTCCCCTGACCGACTTGCACGTCCATTCCGCTGGATGCCGACGCGCCGCCGGCGACAAAACCGAGCGCGAAAGCGGGACCGATGCTGGCCACCGCGACGCCGCTGTCGGTCTCCGCGGTATGCGTGGTGGTGGCGCGATGCGTCGCCTGGACCAGCAGTCCGCCACTGAGGTTGCCGCTCCCCTCCGCCGTCGCCGTGGTCTGAAAGTCGTTGTAGTTCAACGCGATGGCAGCCGGAAGGTTGATCGCACTCGAAGCGCCCGCAGTCGCGCTGGCATTGGAGTGGTGGGTTCCCGACGCCAATACCTGAATGTCGCTGCGTTGTGCGCCGCTCACGCCGGTGCCGCCGATCACAGCGTCCCCGATCTCCGCCGCGACGCGCTGGCTGATGGCGTTTGCGGAAAACGAGGGACCCACGCCGACGGCCGCCGTCAGTTGGGGCGTGGAACGCGTCGTCGCGGAGTACTCGCCCATGTAGGTCGACTGGACGAGCAGGTCGCCGCCGCCCAACAGCGTGATGCTCGCCCCGTCGAGTATTACCGCGTTCTGCTCGCCTCCCTCGGGTACCGGGATGGTCGGCAACGCGGGGAGCGCAATCGCCGGCAACGCGGGGAGCGGGGGAAGTTGGGGGATGAAAGCGGAAGGATCCGGTAGCTCGGGGGAGGGCGGCAGGGTCGGAATCGGAATCGTAATCGGCGCGATGGGCAACAGCGGCGCGCTGACATTGACGGCGAAAGCGCCTGCAACGCCCACGTTCGTCGCACCGCCTCCTCCAGAGATGGCTTCCGCCTGGAACCTGGCCACGCCGTCCCCCCCCACCAAGGCCTTGACTTCGACTGCGGGCGCTTCCACGTGGCCGGCGATGAACGCCTGATTCGACTGGCTCATGAAGTTCGCCGCCGCCGCAATTCCCAGCGACGTGGCCGAGTTGACCGCCGCAGCGGTGGCCAACGCGTCGACATCGCCGTTCAGGGTGGCCACGATCTGAACCGCGCCGCCGGACTGAATGCTCCCGCCGACGTCGATTCCGGCCAAGGCGGAATGGAAGTCCATGTTTGCCGCTATGGCCGCCGCGGCGCCGACGGCACCGTCGGCCGTGCGGAAGGTCCGGCCTTCGGCGATCAAATCGGAAATCGCCACCGGAGTGCCTCGGCGAAGAATGTGGGCATTGTCCGCGTCGGAGGCAGGCTGCAGGTTGATCGCATTCTGGTTCGCCTCGGCGTCCGCGCGCGATGCATGCAGACGAATGCGGTCCGGCGCCACCACGCGCACGAAGTACGTTCCGGCGTCTACCAGCGATCCGATCGTCTCGTCATCCTCCCCGATCGAGTACACGACGCTATCGCCGGTACTCAGACCATGCTGAGGAATCACCAGCGCGTTGTCCCCGCCGTCCACCTGCGTCACGGGGTTCACGGTGAGCGGAGGCAGAAGCGTCTGAAACATCAGGTCCATGATGAAGTCCAGCTTGAACTCCACCAGAAGATCGTCGCTCTCGACCCCGGTGGAACTGGCAGTTGCGTCCGCGTCCATGAACGCATCGGTGACCGCCGAGACGGTGACGGAACCACCGACGTTGGCCGTGTTGGCGAGTACGGCGCGTGCGCCACCCTGCATGACGCCGATCGCCACCGCCGCGCCGGCTCCCACGTCGGCGGCGTCGACGTTCGCATCCGCCGAATGCTTCCCCGACGCGCGGTGGTGCGACGTGACGCTCAGGTCCCCGCCGATGTTCAAGGGAGATGTGCTGTTGGTGACGTTTGCGGACGTCGTGTTGTCGCTGATCACGGCGGCAATCGCCGCGCCGATGCCCGAGCCGGCGTCGGCGCCGGCGCTGGCCTCGGCCGTAAACTCCAGATCGCTGTTGGCCGACACGCTGACATTCTGTGCCCCCAGGATCACCGCATCCTGGATTTCCGCAGTGGTGTTGAAGACGCTGGAATTGAGTTCGAATGCGGCGCCCACGCCGAAAATCGTACCCGCGTCCACGCCGGGCTCGGCCTGGGCAATGTTCTCCATGGCGATCTCCGCGCTCACGGTCAAATTGCCGCCACCAGTCAACGTCAACGCGGCGCCGCTGCCGATGTAGGCGTTGCTGTTGCCCAGTGCCTGAGTCGCCGCAACGGCCCCAGCCACGCCCGCAGCTTGTATGCCCGTTCCGGAGACCGCATGCGCCAGGAGCGTGTGCATCCCGTCGCCCGAATTGCCCGTCGCCACCACGATCTCATTCGCCGTGGCGGATCCGGAGATCGACGCCACCATGTTGGTCAGTTGTGCGTTCACGGCGATTCCGGCGGCGATACCCAGCGCGTTGAGCACGGCGCTGGCGCTGGCCAATGCAATCGAATCTACATCGCTTGTCGCTACCACGGACAACGGGCCGTAAGGGGCAACGACGCTCGCCGTGCCGGCAATCTCCGCCGTCGCCGTCGTATTGGCGAGATTGATGCCGAAGGCAGCGGCCTTCCCTTGGGTCTGATTGCTCGTCAGAGCAGCAAGATTGATTGTGTCGACGTCGGGATCCGTATCGGGCGGAGTCGGCGCCGATCCGAAGGCGAGGTTCGCTCGATCCATCAGGAACTGGATTTCCGCCGCCACCAGCTCGTCCGCACCGGTCGCGGCGGGATCCGCCCCGCGCACTCCGGCGATCCCCTCGGCCTGGTTGGCGACATCCGCGTCGGCCAAGATATGCACCGATCCGGCGGCAGTGACCGAGCCCGCAACGGTCGTCGTTGCGCGATCCGTGACCAGGTTGAGCGCCATTGGAAGCGCGTACGACTCGGTGAGGCCCTGGCCGACGATGGCTGCCGCGTCGCTGCGCGCTCGGATCAAGCTTGTGCCTCGATGGTTGGCCGCCACGTTCAGGCTGCCGCTCAACGCCATCTCCGCGCCGACATCGATCATGGCCACCGACGAATTGATCGCTATGGAACCGGCGACCGTAAGCTGCTTCATTTCCTCGATGTCGCCGAACTCAGTAGCCAGCGTCCCCGCGTAGGCCGTGACCAGCGATGTCTGATCGCCGTTGGCGAAGAGGCTCAGATCGCGGGCGCCGACGATCTGGGCCCCTGACTCGATCGACGCCTGAGTGGTGTACGTCGACGCGTTCAGTGCGACCGAACGCCCGGCCCCCAGCTTGGTTGCGATCACCGCCGCCCCCTGCGGTTCAGCACTGAGGTCGACCACGCTGGTGTTGGCCGCCGATATCTCCACGTCGGTATTGCCAATCAGCGTTAGCGCGGCGCCGGCTTCGACGAAAGCATGGCTCTGGTTGATCCCCGTGCTCAAGGCGAGCGCACCGGCGAAAATGGAGGGATTCGCATCTCCCAGACCGGCGGCAGCCGACCGGGCAACGGCAGACAGTTGACTGCCGCCACCGGTAGCAATGGTCAGCCGAGGGGCATTGATCGTCGGCGAGCCGCCGACAAATGCCTCGTCGTTGATGACCGTGGCGTTCACCGCCACGGCGAAGCCATTGTTATCGGGACTGACGGTCGGAGTCGCATCCGCCGTCGTAGTCACGTGATGATTCGAACTCGCCACCACGGACACGTCACCGTCCGATATCAGGGAGGCGGAGGTGGTCACAAAGGCGCGAGTCAAGCTGTTCAGCGTCGTCGCGGCGATCGCCGCGGCATCCGTCTGGGGCCCCGCGGCCGTAGCGACCTGCAGATCGGCAAGCGTTTGGGGATTCAGCACCGCCCCGTCGGGAGTCGAACTTGCCGAAGTAGTAATCGTGCTGGTGGCATTGGCGGTCACATCGATCTGAGTCGATTGCAATACCCGCGCCGCATCCTCAATGAACGCCTCCGTCGTCACGTTGATGATCGGAATTGCGGTCGTCGTTCCGATCGCGGTGATGGCCGTGATGCCATCCGCGGTCGCGTTGACCACGGTATTCGTCGCCGCGTCGATCGCCACCGCACCGCCCGCCTGTACGCTGGCGTTGTTCGACAGGCGGCTCCGCGCCGTGCTGTTGATCACCGGCGTCGCGGCGGCGATTTCCGGAACGCCCAGCCCGGCCACCGCCGTGGCCGTCACGGTCGAGTTCACGTTGGCTTCTGCATGCGCGGTGAAGGAGGCCGCGGCGAAGATCGTTGCATTCCCGATCACGGCGACTTCCGCCGTGACGTCCGCCAGCAGCGGCGCGCCCGGGATGGGAGGAATGTTGGTGACGTCCGAAACCAGGTTGGAGCTGGCGATCAGCGAAACGTGGGCGCCGAAAAGGTTGCCGGCAATCGTCACATCGGCGGCGACGATCGCCACAGGAAGCGTATCGGGCGTCGCCAGCGTCCCTACCGAGGCGACCGCATTGAAGGCGATATTGCCGGCAATCACCGTCACCCCCGGGTTCACGATGATGTGCTCGGCATTGACCGTCAGCGGATTGCCCCCCAGATTGACGCCGCCGGAAAAAGTGACTTGATCGTTGCCGGCGTCCCCGTTGACGATCAGCGCGGCGCTCATCGTCAACGCCTGGATGTCCAGCGTCTCGGGGAAAAACGGGATGCCGAGGTCCGCACCGAGGTTGATCGTGAGCGAGTTGGTCGGCTTGGCGAAAGTAACGGACTCGAAGGTCAGCAGCGGGAAGACGGGAGCCAGCGTCAGCGTCCCGTCGTTGTTGTCGAACAATTCGGCTTGATCGTTGACGTCACTCGTCGTGATGACTCGATCGGCAACAATGAGGTTGTCGATAATCGGCTCGAGCCCCGCGTAGGTGATCACGTCGCCATCACGATCGATCGTTCCCGAGTCCGGACCGGTGGCCGTATAAACGACGGATTGGAAGACGCCGCCATCCAGCACCAGGGTATCGAATCCACGATCCCCACCGTCGATCAGCCCGCTCAGACTGCCACCCACCAAAAACACGAACGTGTCTTCGTTGTCGGCATGTCCGATCAGGTTCTCGACCGAATGAAAGTCCACGACACCGGCGCCGTGCAGGTTGCCAGTGTTCGGCCCGGTGATGTTCCAGGTGGTGTCGTCCGAAGGGCCTTTCAAGGAATCGTTGCCCGGCCCCCCTTCGAAGAAAATCCCGTGCGGCAAATACGTGCTGACAAACAGGGGCTGCACCGCGAGGACCAGGGTATCGTCGTACGGCGATCCCACAATCCGAACAGGCCCGGTGATATGCGACAGCAGCGTTGACTCCAACGTTTCGTTGGTGTCGCGATCGATCAACTTGAGGAAATCGCCGTCTAAGGAACTTTCGACGAACAGTTCCAGATCGACTCCCGCAATCGCCGCTTCCGCAGAGAAGAAAGGCTCCGAGAACAAGAGCAATCGCGGCTCAAGAACCTCAAAAAGCGTCCTTCGACCGCGCCTGGCTGATCGCCGTGCAGTTTTCGGCTTCCGACGTAGAGTTAACACTTGGGTACTCCCTGCCCTTTCTGATGTTCCGCATCGAAAAGTATTGATCGAGGAACGGAATCCTGCAAAGTCGGCATATGAGGTAATCGGGTATGATCGTTCGATCATCCGATATTTCATTGCGCCGATGTTGATGAGATGCCAAACGAAGACAGGACAGCCGGCAGAGCGTTTTGCGCAGCGCAAAAAATTTAGAGAAACCGAGATTTGCCTGCGAAGATTCAGCTATTTCTCCGGCGATACCAACTGCGCGCGAAGGAACTTCTTGGTCTTGCGCCAGAGATGCCAGAACCTCCCGGCTCCCAAGTCGGTCCGAAGCGGCAGACCGGTGAGACCGGAAGGATCGGCGAGATATTGGTTTACAAGTCGGTAAGCATCTTCGCCTACGTGGGTTCGAAGCAATTCAAGTGAAACCGCCAGTGCGGTCGCCGCTTCGACTGTGACATATTGACTGGCAGGATCCACAAGATGAGGGTCCGGTATCTGAGCGCTGGAAAGCGAGGACTGCCCTTGTATTCGGGCGTTCCGGTTTCGACGGCGCAGAAAACGCGAAGCCGTGCGACGGGCAATGGCACGCAGCCAACACCCAAGACTCCCGCGGTCCGGATCAGGGTCAACCAAGTGAATCTTCCCAAGAATCGCCAGCCACGCCTCCTGGTAGCAGTCCTCATATTCCGAAATCGGGCAGCCGCTGGAGTAAATGCCGACACGAATGTGCGGTTCCGCCAGGATCAACAAGTCTTTCCACACACCGCTTGGCAACGTCGTGACGCGACCATTAGTATCCGCTCGGATTACTAACACAGCCAGTTGCAGACGGAGCACTGCGGCATGCAAGCCGCCCACCTGTTTCACCCTCAATAAGCGTTGCGTCGGGAGAGTCGATGTGATCATCACGTCACTCGGCCGGTAATCCGACCGGACGAATATCGATTCGAACAGGCATGGCGGGCAGGCTTCCAACACATCCCAGGACAGCGTGCGTAGACTGTCGTTGACGCTGCTGCCTGTCGGAGCGAACACGAACGACATGGGGGACCAAGGTAGCTGCAAATCCGTACAATCCATATGCGCAAACTTGAGTGGCATCGTAACAACTCCTCAGGCGGTAAAATGCCTGTTTGATTAGGCGCAGGCGACTGGTCTCGTCGTGAACCGCTGCAGGATGCCTTGCGGAAGACGCGAGGGCAAGCCTGCGAATCACTCGGGACTTGCAAGAAGAATGCCAATTTGACTGTGTTCGCGAGCCCACAACACCGCCAAGCTTTCGTTGTCTCCGGCAACGTTCAGTCTGTCAACTGCTTGATGGGAGGCATTCGTCAATTTTCTCGCGAATGAGGACAACGGGATGGGAAGAGAGGAAATGGAAGCCCCGTTTTGCTTCCAGTGGAAAGGTAAGGCAGTAAAGACTGTGATATCGGGATTCACTTGTCCAGTCCGAGGAGAGCCTTGCAGCGGTCGGGGCCATTCAAGTGGCCGTAACAAAAATCGCCGACGTTGGATGGCTCTCCGAGCCGTCAGGTGGTCTTGCTACGGCCTCGAAGCGGCGTTGGCCAGCTCCTCACTTTCTGGCAGGCCAAATCGGCTCCACCGAATAGTCTTTGATCTCGATGGATACCCCTTGCTGCAAAAAGTTGACCGCGATCTGAAGCCGATCCGCTCCCCGGCGACGAATGATCGTGCCTTCGAAGCCAGCCAGGGGACCATGGCGAATCCGAGCCATGCGGCCGGCACACAGACGCTGCTCTACCGTCAATGGCGCCCCCACTGCAATCAAGTCGGATAGTTGCTTCAGATCCCTCAGCAACTCGTCTTGGTCTACGACGGGGAGAATTCGCGAAATCCGGTTGGTCTTCAGGGAATCCACGCGCTCGTCGGGTGCCCCGAACAGGAACAGGTACCCGGGAAAGACGGGGACGAGCGTCCGAAACCGACGTCTGCGGATTATGAGATCCCTTTCTACCTGAGGCAGGTAAAAGGGGATTTGGTGAGCGAGCAGATCACGAGCCAGCGCTTTCTCCTGCCGGGACTTGGTATAGACGACCCACCAGACTCGCTCTGTTTCCGAGATCCCCAGATCGTACTCATTGGGCGTCTCTTCTAACAGATCCCCTGGAAAAACACACGGTTCTTCCGCTAAAATGGGCATGCTCCATGCTCTCCTTTAGACGCACATATTCAGTTTAGGCACCGAGTCGTCTTCCAGGTTCGAAGCTGGAGGCCATGACCACTCAGCCAACCCGATCCGCGTTTGCCTACGCTGTCATAAACGCTCGGAGGGCACGAATGTACTCAGGGAATTAAACTCGTGCAACTAAGGGTCGCAACGAGCCGTTGGAAATGGCGCGATTGATGGCGGCGGCAGAGTTGAGTAAAATTACTAGGGGACGACGATAGCATCGTCGCAACCCCTTGCACATCAAGCACTTGCGACTATCGCGTTTCATAAGTGGGAAACTCGGGCGAAGCACCCGGCCAGAAGTTTCTTGCCAATTAAGGTAGCCTTGGACAGGGGAGGTAGCGGGGTCGGGAGTCGTTTTCGGCGAACGACCTACCACATGGGAAGCGGGTCACCCGAAAACGACTGCCGACCCCTTTCGCCCGATTCCAGCAAGAAATATCTGGCCGAGTGCTTAGTGCCGCTAGGCCGCTTGACGCTTGCTTCGCTCGGGCTTCTCCTGATTGTCGGATCGCGGCCGCCGGTGGCGCTCGTTGGGGTCGCCTTTCCAGCGACGGTGAAGCCACCAATACTGGGAGGGATCGGCCAAAATGATGCGTTCCAAAGCAGTATTGTACCAACGGGTAAGTTCCTTGACGCCGTTCAGATGGTCGCCCGGGTGACGTGGATCGGCGATGGCTTCCACGCCGATCTTCACATTTAACGGCCCACCGATTCGACGTCCATAGCATACCAACAACGGGGCACCGCTGATCAAGGTGAACAGGGCGACGGCTTTATGGCAGGAAGCAGGACGCCCGAGGAAGTCGACCCAGCAGCCTTTTGGCCCGGCGCGTTGATCGCCCAGCAGCGCGATCGTGCCACCGCTGCGCAATACCTCGTCCACCTGCCCCGAACTGCCATCGGTGGGCAGGATGAACTGACCATTGGCGCTGCGAAAACGATGGACGTAGCGTTCCAGCAGCGGGTTGTCCAAGCGTCGGGCGATCGAAAATGACGGAAAGCCCAGCAATCCGATGACATAGGAAGTCAGTTCAAAATTGCCGTAGTGTCCCGAGACCAGCACGACCGGTCGCTGGTCCAGCAGATACCGCACGGCGTCCCGATGCCGATGCAAGTCGATGTAATGCCGCCAATTGGTTTCGTGAATCTTCCGTGGAGCCTGGGCAATCTCGCACACCATCAGCAACAGGTGCTCCCACATCCGCAGCGCCAATCGATGTCGTTGCTGCGGCGTCAGATCGGGAAACACCAGTCGGATATTCTCGTCCACCGTGCGCCTACGTATGCCGATCACGTCGCAGGCCAGCACGGCCACCCAGCGAGCGATGACGGTGCAAGTCTCCGGACGGACTGCTTGCACCAAGCAAACGAAAAAACGCACCAACAAATAGCTCAGCCAATCCGTTAGCCAACGCATGGATGTTTATCCGTTCTTTTTTCGGGCTTTCAGTACCGGATCGCTCTTTAGAGGAAGCGGCACGGTTCGCCCTGTTTCCGCCGACTTGTAAATCGCCAGGATGATCTCGACCGAACGCCGGCCTTCGACCCCATCAACCAACGGCTTCGTGCCCTTTTTGATGGCCTTCAACACATCCTTGAACAACTCGGTATGACCGTGGTGCCCGATGGCGGCCGGGTCCGCCGCGCCGCCGCCGGTCTTCGTCTTACCGGCCATCTCTTCCAGCAGCGCTTCATCCTTCTTCGTCATCTTGGCGAATTCCCACTCGGTGATGTCTTCCTCTTTCAGAGTCGCCGAGCCCGCCATACCGTGAATCTCGATGCGTTTCAGCGATCCGGGATAGGTGGCCGTGGATGCCTCGATGACGCCCAAGGCGCCGTTTTCAAAACGCAACGTCGCCACGGCAACGTCTTCGACCTCGATTCGCTCGTGAGCCAGCAATGCTGTGTGCGCAGCGATCTCGGCTACGGGACCCATGATCCAGGTCAAGAGGTCGACCGTATGGATCGCCTGGTTCATCAGAGCGCCGCCGCCGTCCAGCGCCCACGTTCCCCGCCAAGCCCCGCTGTCGTAATACTCCTGAGTCCGATACCACTTGATGTACGCATCGCCCATCGTCAACCGGCCGAAACGGCCCTGATCGACGGCTCGTTTGATCAACTGCGACGATTTGTGAAACCTCGAGGGAAAGATCGTTGCCAGCGTCACGCCGGCTTTTTCACAAGCATCGATGATCGCGTCGCAACGTTTCAGGGTCACTTCCAGCGGTTTCTCGACGATCACGTGCTTGCCGGCCTTGGCCGCCGCCAGCGCCGGTTCCAGGTGCGCGCCGCTGGGCGTACAGATCGTCACCACGTCGACCGACGGATCTTCCACCATGGCTCGCAGATCGTAGTAAGGCTTACAGCCGACCGCCTGTGCCAGTCTATCGGCAGCCGCAGGGACCGTATCGAAACAGGCAGTCACTTTCGCGCCGGCAATGTCCGCCACCGCCTTGCTGTGAAAATTTGCGATCATGCCGCAACCGATGATTCCAAATCCCGTCGCCATGTTGTTTGTCCCCCTGATCTGGTTAATGAAACGGCTTTCATGCGGCAACCAACTCAAGCACCGCAGTCGCTCATTATAGGCATTCGTCGAGAATCCGAAAGACGAGTTTTCGGCGGAGATCAGCATTCCGGGTGACTGACGGGGATCAAGACGGCCAGTCCGCCTTCGGATGTCTCCTTGTACTTGCTGTTCATGTCTTGAGCGGTTTCCCACATCGACCGAATGACAGCGTCCAACGGCACTCGAGCATGAGCCGGGTTGCTTTCCAACGCCAGGTAACAGGCGGTCAGCGCTTTGGTGGCCCCCATCGCGTTTCGCTCGATGCAAGGCACTTGGACCAGACCGCCGACCGGATCGCAAGTCATGCCCAAATGATGTTCCATCGCGATTTCGGCTGCCATCAAAACCTGGGCGACGGAACCGCCCAACACCTGGCACAGTCCAGCGGCAGCCATGGCGCTGGATACGCCGATTTCGGCCTGGCACCCGCCCATGGCGGCCGAGATCGTTGCGCCTTTCTTGAACAGCATGCCGATGGACCCGGCAGTCAACAAGAAATCCTCGATTCCCAACGTGTGCCCGTCGCAAAAGCAAACGTAATACATCAACACGGCGGGGATGACGCCGGCGGCCCCGTTCGTCGGCGCCGTGACGACTCGACCAAACGCCGCATTCTCCTCGTTGATCGCCAACGCGAAACAACTGATCCAACGCAGAATATGGGAGAAATTGGTTGCGCTGTTACGGATCGCAGTCAACCACGCACCGATGTTCGCCGAATCGGCTTGGCTGGCCATCGATAGCAGACCGTCCTGCATCTCCGGTGCACGACGGAACACGTCCAGACCACCCGGCAGCACTCCGTGGGAATGGCATCCCCGGTAGACACAACGCTGCATGACTTGCCAGATCTGCAGAAGGCCGGCACTGGTCGCAGCATGGGACCGCCATGCGGTTTCGTTTTCCCGCACCAAGTCCGCAACCGACAGCTTCCTCCGATTGCAATGACCGACCACGTCAGCGGCGGTATCGATCGGAAACGCGACCGAAATCGTTTCGGTCGCGTCAGCGGCCTCGCCGTCCCGCACCAGAAAACCGCCACCCACGGAATAGTAGGTTTCCTGCGCGATCGTTCCATCCGCGGTTCGAGCCGTCAGCCGCAGGGCGTTGGGGTGATAGGGCAAGGCTTGATTCCGATGAAAGACGATCTGCTCCTTCGGATCGAACGCGATCCTTCGCTGGCCGCCCAATTCCAGACGGCCCGAACGGCGGATGGCATCGGCCAGCTCGATCAGACGATCGGGATCGCAGGTCACCGGATCAAGGCCGGTCAGTCCCATCATCACGGCCAAGTCCGTCCCGTGGCCCCGGCCGGTCTTTGCCAGCGATCCGAACAGATCGATGACGACGTGTTCGATCCGATCAAGTCTTCCGTCGTCGCGGCAAGCCTGGACGAAACGCAACGCGGCTCGCCACGGACCCAACGTGTGCGAACTGGACGGCCCCACGCCAATCTTGAAGATATCAAATACGCTGATCGCTTCCATCAGCCTGCTACCTGTCGGCATGTTCCATCGGGAACCGTCTGGCCGTGTCGTACATCGCGATGACGTTTTCCGGAGGAACGCCGGCCTGGATGTTGTGGACGGGAGCAAACACGTATCCGCCGCCCGGTGCGAACACCTCCAGATGCGCTTGCACCTCCTGCCGGACTTCGTCCACCGAGCCGTAGGGCAGCGTCTTCTGACAGTCCAGCGATCCGCCCCAAAAGGCCATACGACCGCGGCATCCCTCTTTCAACCGCACGGGGTCCATGCCCGTCGCGCTGGTTTGAACCGGATTCAGGATGTCGAATCCGGTCTCGATCAGCGAGGGGATCAGCGGAAAAATGGCGCCGTCGGAATGCAACAGCACCTTCATGTCGGTGTGCTGATGAATCCAGTCCAACCCCCGTTGGTAATAGGGCATGATCTGACGGCGGTACATTTCGACCGACAAGAACAGCGAATGCTGGGTGCCGAAGTCATCGTTGACCTGCAGGATGTGAACTCGATCACCCACCGCATCGACAAAACGTCGCAGGTTGTCCAGCCAGGCATCGACCAATTTTTCGTACAGACGGCTGACGTAATCGGGCTCGCTGGCCAACGTGATCATCCACATTTCGAAATCGCCGGTGCCCAGGCCGTAAAACAACTCGTACGGCGGTCCGAGCGGCGCGACGATGGCGAAATCCGTGTTTTGGTACAACGCTTCGGCCTGCGCCCGATAGTGTTGCATGTCCAGGTCGCTCAGGCG
>SKKK01000055.1 GCA_007121535.1 Planctomycetaceae bacterium
AGCACGGGCAGTTCGTTTCAGACGACGTATTGGGGCCTGTGGGGCGCGGGGGCTTGGACCGACGTGATGGCCGGGGACTTTAACCGTGATGGCAAAACGGACATCGCGGGGCGGTTCAACAACCGCTGGTACGTGGCGTTGAGCACGGGCAGTTCGTTCCAGACCACCTATTGGGGTTTATGGGGGTCGGGAGCCTGGACCGACGTAATGGTCGGCGATTTCACGGGCGATGGCCGCGCGGACATTGCCGGGCGGTTGAACAACGCTTGGTACGTGGCGTCCAGCACGGGCAGTTCGTTCCAGACGACGTATTGGGGTTTGTGGGGATCGGCCATGTGGAACGATGTGCGGGTCGGCGATTTCGACGGCGACGGACGGGATGACATTGCTGGGCGTCTGAACGACGGTCGCTGGTTCGTCGCCCGGTCAGAGGAAGACAGATTCCAGACCGATTTCTGGGGCTTGTGGGATCGCGATTTGACTTGGCTGGACGTGCTGGTGGACGACTTTGCACTTTAGAAGACGCTGGCGACCACGACAAGAGGGTGGCGCGAGCATCGGCGGCATGATCGTCTCTCCGTGCGACGACGTTCTGGAAGCGGGTGATCACGACGCGGATCTGGCCACTGATTAAGTTGGACGTTGCCAGAGACTGTTCTACGCCGCGCGAGAAAACCCCAGCAATGGCCGCGCGCCACCTTCGAGATTCCGCCGTGATTGGGATTCGTTGCATTGACAGGCGGGGACGCCACAGATAGATTCCCTGGCAGCGAGCTTTGAAGTTGAGCATTGCTGTCGAAAGCAGCCGGATTCCCGAGAATCCGGCGGTCGCGACCGGGGCGCCACGCCGGCCAACGTTCCGAGTTCTTCGGAATTCGGCTATACGCAGCTTCAAAGGCAGCGATTAACGCTTTCGACCGCTGGCTGGTGACTGCGGGGGGTGTTCATGGAGCACCAAGCTGCTGTGTGGAACCTGCGTAATTGAGAAGAAAAGGGGAAGCGATGGAAGGTTTGGTTTGGAATCGCGGTTACTGTGAGGAACGGCATGCGAAGAGATCGGAGCGTCGATCGAAGGTGAAGTCGTTTTTCCGTAGGTTGCGGTTCGAGGTTTTCGAACAGCGTCACTTGCTGTCAGCGGATTTGGCAGGAGTTGATGCACCCATGTGGCTTAGAAACGAAGTCACGCCCAGCGGCAACTCTGTGGTCGTGTGGGCAAACAATGGTGAAGACAAAGTGGCTCGCGAGGAACTGCGCGCTGTATCGAATCCCGCCGCGGTAACGAACTCCGTCTGGAAGGGCCATCAAATCGAATTGTTTGGCGCCCGCAATGAGACAGTCTCTTTTAACTTGGTGCTGGAAGCGCCCCTCTCCGACGTGGCTGGAATTGAAGTATCCTTCCAGGAACTGATCGGACCCGCCGGGGCTCGGATCGGTTCGGTGGAAGCGGTAGGAGAACAGGTATTCGACTACGTCGACCGGAACATCGAACTGTTTTTTGTCCGCTATCTGGAGATCGAGGGACTCAGTGTCAGCGCTTTCGACGCGTTTCCAATATATGACGAACGGCATATACCGGAGCGATTTCGACTGCCCCATGACGAGAACGGCCACCCGGATCTGTCCTACGGTTGGAGCGACCGTCCAGACCACAATCACAATTACCCGGAGATCGCCGTGCCTCTGGAATTGGTCGGCGATTTCAGTATCGCTGCCGGGCATAACCAATCCGTCTGGTGTGACGTATATGTCCCAAGAGACGTTCCAGCCGGAACTTACACGGGCGTGGTCGAGGTCAGTCAGCATGGGACCGTCATTCAAGAAGTACCGGTCCAACTCCGCGTGCATGGATTCACCTTGCCGGACGCAAGTTCTACGCAAATGTCCCTCTTCGTGAGCCGGGAGAATATCAACGCGAGGTTGCTCGGTCAGCCATATCCCGATCCGGGCACTCCGGCGTACGCTTCGTCGGTCGACGCCTTGCTGCAGGTGCATAAGCTGGCGCATCGCCACCGCGTTTCTCTGCTGGAAAACTACATGCCACTCGAGGGAATGGACGACTACTGGTTGTCGGTGTTGAGCGGAGAAGCATTCACAGCCCAGGAAGGTTACGACGGTCCGGGCCAGGGGGTCGGGCCAGAGTCCTACGTGATCGGGACGTACGGAAGCTGGCCTTGGCAGGACGGTGATTGCTCGACCATGTGGTCTGAACTGGACAATTGGGCCTTGTGGTTCGACTCGCATGGTCTTGACTCCGAGCTGTTCTTGTACATCAAGGACGAGCCTCAAGAACATGAGGCCCAGGAAGTCGAAGCTTGGGCGCATTGCATGGCCCAGAACCCGGGCCCCGGCAGCCGGATCAAGTCTCTGGCGACGCTGCAGCTTCCGATTGCGGCCGAAGATACTCCATCGTTGCAAGTCCCAGCCAGCACGCCGAGGGTGGCCGATCCGCAGGTCTGGGAGCCGTTGGCGGAGCAATACAAACCGCTCTGGATGTATAACGGAAGACGGCCTTACAGCGGAAGCTTGGCGATCGAGGACGATGGCGTCTCACCGCGGACTCTGGGCTGGATCATGCATAAGACGGACGTTGGCCACTGGTTCCTCTGGGAGGGAACCTACTGGAACAATTTCCAGTTCGGAACGGGACCGACCGATGTCTTCAGCCAAGCCAAGACGTTTGGAGGAACCCCGTATTTCGATCAACACCTGGGCCAAACAAGCGGGATGTACGGCAACGGGGACGGCGTTCTCTTCTATCCGGGCACCGACATGACCGGAGTCGGTCCCAGCTACGACGTGGCAGGCGTTTTCTCATCACTGCGGCTGAAACACGTCCGGCGGGGTTTGCAAGATGCCGAGTACTTGGCGATGGCTGCGGCTATCGACGCCGCCAGCACGCAACAAATCGTCAATCAGATCCTACCCAAGGCATTGTGGGAGTACGGCGTCAGCAATCCGCAAGATCCCACTTGGGTCCGCACGGATATTAGCTGGTCGAACGATCCAGACGTCTGGGAGCAGGCCCGGCAGGAACTGGCTACCATGATCGAATCCGCTGTGGGAGACGAGGCGCTGGAGGATATTGCCGGCCGCACTGCGGATGGCCGCTGGTACGTGGCGGCCAGCACGGGCGAGTCGTTTGATACTCAGTACTGGGGGCTTTGGGGCGCCGGCAACTGGACCGACGTGATGTCTGGCGATTTCAATGGCGACGGCCGGCCGGATGTCGCGGGGCGTTTGGGCAACCTGTGGTATGTCGGTTTGAATACCGGTGATTCGTTCAGCACAACCTACTGGGGTCTGTGGGGTGCGGGGGAATGGACTGACGTCTTGGTGGGCGATTTCACCGGCAACGGCCGGGACGATATTGCCGGACGGCTGAACGACCGTTGGTACGTGGCGTCCAGCACGGGCAGTTCGTTCCAGACCAGCTACTGGGGGATTTGGGGCCCTGGGGACTGGACCGACGTGATGGTCGGCGATTTCTCGGGCAATGGCCGAGCGGATATCGCCGGACGGTTCAACAACCGTTGGTACGTGGCGTCCAGCACGGGCAGTTCGTTTCAGACGACGTATTGGGGCCTGTGGGGCGCGGGGAACTGGACCGACGTGATGGCCGGTGATTTCAACCGCGATGGCAAGACCGACATCGCCGGGCGTTTCAACAACCGCTGGTACGTGGCTTCGAGCACGGGCAGTTCATTCCAGACCACACCTTGGGGACTGTGGGGTCCAGGGGCCTGGAACGACGTGCTGGTTGGGGATTTCACGGGCGACGGCCGCGCGGACATTGCCGGGCGGCTGGACAACCGCTGGTACGTGGCGTCCAGCACGGGCAGTTCGTTCCAAACGACTTACTGGGGTTTATGGGGATCGACCATGTGGGACGACGTGCGGGTCGGCGACTTCACCGGCGACGGCCGGCACGACATCGCCGGGCGTCTGAACGACGGCCGCTGGTTCGTCGCCCGGTCGGAGGAAGACAGATTCCAGACCGACTACTGGGGGCTGTGGGATAGCGGCCTGACCTGGCTGGATGTCCTGGTGGACGACTTTGCGCCTTGAGATGTTGGTAAAGTTTTTCGAGGTTGTTTCCCGCTACAGTCCATCGGAGCATCGCCGTACAAAGATTCGCTGTGGAGAGCCGTCGCCATGAACCTCTCGTCGGTCACTTTCTCCGTTTTGCCCCGACCCAAGCGTAAGCCGAAGCGTAAGCGAGGGAGCGAGGCAGGGCGCTGCAACCCTTGTTCACACGTTGCACTTACCCTCAGCTTCGGCCGCGAGCCGCATGTTGGCCCACAAAATCCCCCCCGCGTTCGGCGCGGCTATCCTGACCCCGCTGAAAACGCCGAACCCATCAATCTGGTGCCGCCGACCCGCACACAACCAGAGGCATCTAGCGGCAGCCCCCCTGTTGTGTATTCCCTACCGTCTGCGTGCCCCTACCTTAAGGGAGGTAGTATCCGTGGCACCTGACATTCACCGGCATGCACGAGGGCGATTTCGGCTTTTTGCCAAGAGAGGCCCGTCCCGGCAACTGATCCTGTTTTCCCAATGGCAAGAACGACGTATTTTTCCCGCGCCCGACAAGGGTGTCTAACAGAGGTCACGCAGCTATGAGATTCCAAGCGAACCACGTCTTCAAGCGTCGACAGGGCATCTGCGGCAAAAACGCAAAGCGGCATGGCCCTCGAACCCGCCTGCTGTGCGAGCCGCTGGAAGACCGCCGCGTGCTGTCGATCGTAACGCCCGCGGCCGGACTGTTCGGCGTTTCGCCGGCGTTGTTCGTGGAAAACCAGGGTCAGTGGGCCGACCAGACGGTTCGCTTCCTCACACCAGGGCAACGGGGCCAACGTGGCGATGAGCGACGGTGGAGCGGTGTTCCAGGTTTTCCGCCATGAGGAGATTTCGGACTCCGAAGCGGAGCAGACTGACGAACTGTTGCCTCGCTTGCCCGGCGGGCGTCTGCGGCCCGACGATTACGTGACGCATACGCTGGTATTCTCGGCCGGGTTCGTCGGCGCCAATGACGCTAGGCCGATGGGTCTGGAGCAATCGGAGACGGTGTTCAACTACTTCGTGGGCGACGAAGGAACTTGGCACGCCGAGGTGCCCGGGTACGAGGTGGTGGCCTACGAGGGGCTGTACGACGGCATCGACTTGCACACGTGGGGTCTGCGGAGCAGTTTGAAATACGAGTTCCACGTAGCGCCCGGGGCCGACTGGTCGCAAATCGCAGTGCGCTATGATGGCATCGCGGGGTTGAGCCTGTCGGAGGACGGATCGCTGGCGATCGACCTCGGCGGTAGCGACTGGGATTGGGGCTATGGCATCGCCGTGGACGCCGCGGGCAATTCGCTGGTAGTCGGGTTAACCGCTTCAACCGACTTCTCGGGGGTGACCAACTGTACAACGGAGGCGAACATGACGCCTTTGTGGCTAAGATCGCCATTGCCACGGACAGTCTCTCTACCTAGGAAATCGCGGGGCGGCTGGACGATGGCTGTTGATACGTGGCGGCCAGCACGGGCGAGTCGTTCGACACGCAGTATTGGGGGCTTTGGGGCGCCGGGGCATGGACCGACGTGATGTCTGGCGATTTTAATAGCGACGGCCGGGCGGATAGCGCGGGGCGGTTGAACAACCGCTGGTACGTGGCGTCGAGTACAGGTAGTTCGTTCCAGACCACGTACTGGGGTCTGTGGGGTTCAGCGACCTGGAACGCCGTGCAGGCGGGCGATTTCGACGGCGACGGCCGATCCCACATCGCCGCGCGTCTGAACAACGGCGGCTGGTTCATGGCCCGCTCGGACGGCAACAAGTTCGACACCGACTACTGGGGCCGCTGGGACGACAGCCTGACCTGGGTGGACGTGCTGGTGGACGACTTTTTCGCGGCCCTTTGATCGGCGAAGGACATTACCAAAGGCGTTTCGGCCCGGGCCGCGATCCTTGGCGTGCTTCGTAGAAGCCACACTTGAGCTAGAATGGCAGGAAACTCGCGTGTGTGCTCGTAGCGGACCTCGCGTTGGGAGCCGGCTGGCCGCGAAGCATCTGCGGGGGAAGTTGTCATCGGGCCGTGTTCCTTTCCAGTAAGGCCAGCGAGCGGTTTCCAGGCGTTGCAGAAAAATTCTCCAAAAAGTTTTCGTCAGCCCAAACATCGCGCAAGTCGTTACTGCAAAACAGCTTGCGGCCCCCCCCTCCCCCTCTTCCCCCAATTGACCCGTTCGCGGCCCAAAGCACAGCGTCTTGTGAGTTGACGTTGCCTTCCAAATCACGATAATTCAGGTTGTGCTAGCAGACGGTTGCTCGCACGCCGGCTTGGCCGGTCAGCAAGACAAGGCCGTGTCCAAGCGGGGAACGTCTAGCAATTTTCTCGATTGGGAGAATGGGCAATGAATCGCAGCGTTCTTCGAGACTGGATCGGTGGACTGACACGCCCGTTGCGGGGCGGGAACCTGTTATCTCACGCGTCTCGGCGCAAGACGCGACGGCGAAGCTCGCACCGCTTGTACGCGCAGCCCCTCGAGCCGCGCCGCGTCCGCTTCGAGCCGCTCGAAGACCGCTGCGTGCTGGCGCCGATTGTGTTGGGCGTCGTCGGCGACAGCCTCAGCGACGAGTATCTGGAGGAGACGTACGACTATGCGTCGAACTGGGTGGAAATCCTGGCAGATCAGGGCATCGCCGATCTGGGGCAGACCGCGTCCGAAGCCGGTCAGCCGGGGGGCACATGGGGGGAACCGAGGCGAACCGGTTATGAACAGAACTGGGCTCGCGCCGGGGCGGTAACCGCTGACCTGTTCGATCAAGAGCAGGTGCAGGGCTTGGTAGGCCAGGTGGAGGTCAACGACATCACCCATATCGTCCTGATGATCGGTGCCAATGATTTCGCCCCTAGGACTGACGTTTATGAGGATCTTTACAATGGGTGGATCACGGGTGATGACATCCAAGACGACATCGAAGACAACCTGAACGTAGCCACGGATGCGATTGACGCTCTTAACGCCACCGGCGCAAGACTGGTTATTGCTACGCTGCCGGATTACGGTGTGGCACCATACACGCAAGCCCTGTATCCGAATGGCGTTTTTCGTGATAGGGTCACCACGGTGATTCGCGATGTGAACGAGCAGTTGGTCGATATTGTGATGGAACGGGGTATTCCTATCGTCGATGTCTTTGGCATGTCCAAAGCTGTTTTCGGCGAAAACACCGATCCGCGCAGCAGTATCAAGATCGGTGACGTCGATATCCAGTTGCAGGACATCGATACCACGAGCGGCACCAATCCCACGGCGGCGTTTGTGCATGATGGGATGCATCCGAATACAGTCATCCAGGCCTGGTTTTCCCATATGTTCATGTACGCCTTCAACTTGGGGTACGGAGACAATATCCCCCTGATATCGGAGGAGCAGGCTCTTGAAGCTGCGGGCATCCCGGGCTATGGGGAAGATACACTGATGGATGAACTGGGCATCGATGATTACAGCGTCTTCGTTTTTCTGCCCAGCGTGAACGCCGACATCGCGGGTCGTTTAGGGGACGGCCGCTGGTACGTGGCTGCCAGCACGGGGGACTCGTTCGATACGCAGTACTGGGGGCTTTGGGGTGCCGGAAATTGGACCGACGTGATGTCCGGCGATTTCAATGGCGACGGCCAGGCGGATGTCGCGGGGCGTTTGGGCAACCTCTGGTATGTCGGTTTGAATACCGGAACTTCGTTCAGCACGACCTACTGGGGCCTGTGGGGCGCGGGAGAATGGACCGACGTTTTGGTGGGCGATTTCACCGGCAACGGCCGGGACGATATTGCCGGACGGTTCAACAACCGTTGGTACGTGGCGTCCAGCACGGGCAGTTCGTTCCAGACCAGCTATTGGGGGATTTGGGGCGCGGGGGATTGGACCGACGTGATGGTCGGCGATTTCACGGGCAATGGCCGCGCGGACATCGCCGGACGGTTCGACAACCGCTGGTACGTAGCGGCCAGCACGGGCAGTGCGTTCCAGACGACGTATTGGGGTCTGTGGGGTCCGGGGGCCTGGACCGACGTGCTGGTCGGGGATTTCACGGGCGACGGCCGCGCGGACATTGCCGGGCGGCTGAACAACCGTTGGCATGTGGCGTCGAGCACGGGCAGTTCGTTCCAGACGACGTACTGGGGTTTGTGGGGCTCGGCGACGTGGAACGACGTGCGGGTCGGCGACTTCAACGGCGACGGCCGGGACGACATCGCCGGGCGCCTGAACGACGGCCGCTGGTTCGTCGCCCGGTCGGAGGAAGACAGATTCCAGACCGACTTCTGGGGGCTTTGGGATAGCGGCCTGACCTGGCTGGATGTGCTGGTGGACGACTTCAGGCCGTAGCGGGGCCAGCGGAAATTTGATTGGTTGCCTGTTTCCGCACCATCTCAAGCGGCTGCGGCGGGTCGGGGAACCTGACGGCGGTGATGTACGGTGCAGACCGTTTGGACGACGCGGGTCCGGTCCTCTTCGTTCATGTTCGAGCCGCTGGGCAGGCACAGTCCGTTGTGGAACAGGGATTCCGAGACGGTGCCGCCGCGCACGCGACAGTTGCGGAACACCGGCTGCAGATGCATCGGCTTCCACACCGGTCGGGACTCGATGTTCTGGTCCTCCAAAACCAACCGTACGTCTTCGCGGGTGGCACCGAACCGGCGTGGTTCGATGGTCAAGCAGGTCAGCCAGCGCGTCGGCCGGGAACGAGGATGCTCGGGCATGAACCGGATCCCGGGCAGGTCGCCCAGTTGGCCGTAATAGGCGTCGAAGTGTGCGCGGCGCGCCGCAACGCGTTCGTCCAGCACGGCCAGTTGGCCTCGTCCCAGGGCTGCCAGGAGATTGCTCATGCGATAGTTGTAACCGACGTGCGAGTGCTCATAGTGCGGCGCCGGATCGCGGGCTTGAGACGCCAGGAACCGGGCCCGCTCGCAGAATTCGGGATGGGCGGAGACGAGCATCCCCCCGCCGCTGGTCGTAATGATCTTGTTGCCGTTGAACGAAAAGCAGCCGATCAAGCCGAAGCTGCCCGCCGGCCGGCCGTCGTACGTCGCCCCCAGCGCCTCGGCGGCGTCCTCGACGACCGGCACGTCATACTGCCGACAGGCGGAGAGGATGGGTCGGTAATCGGCGCACTGGCCGTAGAGATCCACGGTCACGACAGCTTTGGGCAGCTTGCCACGGTGCGCAGCGCGGGCTAATTCCTCGGCCACCAGTTCGGGATCCAGGTTCCAGGTTTGCCGCTCGCTGTCGATGAACACCGGTTCGGCACCAGTGTACATGACCGCGTTGACCGTCGCGGCGAAGGTCAACGTGGGCACCAGTACCGTATCGCCCGGGCCGACGCCAAGCATTTGCAGAGCCAGATGCAGGGCGGCGGTGCCCGACGAGAGCGCGGCGGCATCCTCCAGCCCGAGCCGTGCCGCGAACTCTTTTTCGAAGGCGGTTACATGCGGTCCCAGAGGCGCAATCCAGTTGGAGTCGAAAGCATCCAGGAGCAGGTTCCGCGAAAGCGGGTCCACGTGAGGTGGGGACAGATAGATCCGAGGCTGAGGCATAAACGGGTACTCACAAGAAATGTTCGCTGAATTGTGGAAGTCCTCGAAGGGGCTTGGCTGACGATCTCGCGGTGAAGGCTCCGCAAGCTCACACGGCGGCCCGGCAGGGACTGGATACAGTTCTCCCGGCGGCAGCACGGCAGGCGAGGATTTCGATGCCCCCAAGATGAATGCCGCTGAGCAGCTTGGCACTCCAAGCAAGATGATAGGCAGCGAGTTTCACGAGTCGCCGGATTTCGCTGCCGTTCAAGAACGGACGGCCGATATCCAGCCTGAGGCATTGGAACCCCGTGTTTTCGAGCATCTGACGGACCGACCGGGGCGTGTACTGAAACAAGTGCTCCTGCGGATGCAGGTTGCTCCAGCGGCCCGTGCACACCCACGATACCAAGCCGGTATCTTTCAGCCGGAGGTAATGGAAATTCGGGACATAGATGGCCAGCGTACCGCCCGGTTTCAGCAAGTGGTGGACATGCTTCAAGACGCCACGCGGATCGTGCAGGTGTTCCATAACCCCAAATAACGTGATTACGTCAAAACTACTGGGCTCCAGCGGTGTTTCGTCGAGCGGGGTATCATAGACGGTGCAACCAGTAGCCTGGCGCGCGCTCTCCGCCGCAAGCCCGTTCGGCTCCAGCCCCATCACTGTCCAGCCTCCCGTCCGTTTCGCTTCGGCCAGAAACTGGCCGGCGCCGCAGCCGACATCCAACAAACGGCCCTCGGGCTGAATCGCCTTCAGCCGACCTATGACTCCCCGGAATCGAAAACCATCGGCTACTCCGTTCCAGCAGTAGTTGTGGCTGATCGTCGATTCGGCATCGGCGCCGTAGACATGGCTGATGGCCTGAAGGGTAAGCCGCGGCGAGACGTACACTAAACCGCAGTGACGGCATCTCCCAATCCCCAATTCGACCTGCTTATCACCTAAGCAATACTGCTCGGTGTACAATCGTTCCGCACTGGTGCGTCCACAGTTGTTGCAGGGGCAGATCTCGGTGAGGTGCGTAGCCAATTGGGTAGGGTCTTGATTCATGCGTCGTCCTTTTCAGGCAGTTCGAAGGGTTCTGGTGCGAATGTTTGCGGCCATTCGAGCCAGTTGGAATTCGATGTCGAACAGATTACTGGTTTCCGCATCCGGTGTGTTGTCTGCACCGGGGAGATGAAGATCGCAGTGCAGTCCGTCGCACCGGCGTAACCGGATTGTTCCCATCCCGATCCGACGGGCGCCACAAAAGTCTTTGTGTGGATTGTCTCCGATATACACGGATCGTTCCGCCGGAACCGCAAGCCGGTCCAATACGGTTCTGAAAGGTAGGGGACTGGGCTTCCAGTGCTCCCGCCCTAGTTCGTCTGTGAATACCGCCACCTGAAAGAATCCTGCCAGATTGAGAGCATCCCACTTCTTACGCTGAGTTTCCAGATATCCGTCGCTTACCAGCCCAAGACCGAAGCAAGACGCCAGCCGCTGGAGTACTGGCACCACATCGGGATACGGTTGAATTTGTGGCGAATGGCAGCGGTATACTTGAACCATACGTGAGATCCAGACGCGCGGATCGAGTCCGTGAGCTTCGATCCACCGATCGAACGTCCGGCCCCGTTCTGCTGCTTCTGAAAGCTCGCAAAGCTCCTCGAACGAGCGCGGCGCCGGGAAGCCCAGCATTCGCTCGATCCAGGCCGCTACTGCGCGCATCCCGCTGGTTACGTACTGCCGCTCCGGATAGAGTGTGTCGTCGAGATCAAATACAACGGCTTTCCACCACATCGCTGCCGCGCTCCGTCAAAATAAGCGATTCCTCGTAGCGAGAAAAAAACACGTCCGTACGGTATGTCCCCACCGGAGTAATCTGACCGGGAATTCCTGCGGCTCGCGACAGCAACCAGCGGGGGAAATCGGCTCCTGCAGCCACCGCCGCCGGTGCACCGCCACCCAGGCGGGCGTTGATTTCCGTGAACACAGGCTCATTCCGATGCATCATGCATTGCACCGTCACCGCGCCACAGGCGGGCAGGGCACGAGCAATTCGTATACAAGCGTCCGTGATCTTTGGGTCGTACACGGTCTTGCCGATCAAGACCTCGCCCGAACGCACGCGAATCCGTTGCCGCGATACCACGGCGAGCAACTGTCCGTCCCAGTCGCAGATGACATCGTTGGTGATCTCCGGACCAGGAAGATACTCTTGTACGATAGGTTGCGGAATGTATCGGGTGAAAAAATCCAATTCTTCGGGATTTCGAACCGGAAAGACATGCTGAGCGGCGCTCCCGAAACGTGGCTTGATGAACAGCGGATATTCTTCCGCTGCTGGTTCCCGCTGACCGGGCAGCCACGAACGAGGCACTGGCAGCGCTAACCGGGAGAAGAAAGCGTGAGTCTCCCACTTGTCCGCCGTGATCCTTGCAGCTTCCGAAGAGACCACTGCTAGCCGGGTGCCGTTCCGCTCCAACACTTCGCGGTGCGCCGCAAGCACCGGAATCTCAGGATCGATCAGCGGAAACAGAACGGTGATTTCCTCTTCCTGCAAGAGCCGCGCCAATTCGGGGATGTATGCGGGGCTCTTGATGCTGGGGACCAGACGAGCGACGTCGGCAAACTGCATTCCGGCTGCCAGCCGATCCACGTCGCTGACGACGATTTTCCCCTTGAGATCCAAGTCCTGGTAGGCCCGCCTAAAGGCCCGAAGCAACTCGACGCGCCGGCCGATGCTGGTAAAAAGAAGATTTACCATGGAACGCACCTGATGTCTCCCTGATTCCCGTCCTGTGAACGAACTGTACGATGCTCGTGCGATGCGTCGGAGCCCAAGAACTCGGGCATCGTTTCGTGGTTGGCGGCACTGATCCCGTCCCGGCGAATCACCCGAAGCCCGGTTTGGAAAAGAATCTGGGCATCGAGCCTGAGGCTCCAATGGTCCACATACCACACGTCCATGTCAAATCTGGCTTCCCAACTGAGCGCATTGCGCCCGTGGACCTGAGCCCAGCCGGTAATTCCCGGCTGGACCTCCAAACGCCGTCGCTGCCACGACGTGTAACGTTCCGTATATTCAGGAAGAAGCGGTCGGGGGCCAACCAGACTCATTTCCCCACGGAGGACGTTCCATAGCTGGGGAAGTTCATCCAAGCTGGTTGCTCGAAGCAATCGGCCGAAGCGTCCGAGGCGGGCATGGTCGGCAAGTAACGCACCATTATCATCGCACGCCTCACTCATCGTCCGGAACTTGAACAACGTGAAGTGGCGGCCTCGCCGCCCCACCCGGGTTTGCCCGAAAAAGATGGGACTTCCAAGATTGATCCACACAAGGACGGCTAGAATCAGTAGAAGAGGGGCCGAAATACCCAATCCCAACGCCGCCAAGCCCACGTCCAGGCACCGTTTGACCACGGGCCACCTGGCAGGTGCCCGCAGCATCTCTGTGACCCCGGTTTCACCGTGTGGCTTGTCAATTCTATTCATGCGATGAAACTCCTCCCCGGAAGACCAATATGCGTCACTAGCGTATCATCCCATCAGTCGTGGCGGTCACGCCACACGACGTTTCGCGCAACGGTAGATGTCTGAGATCTCATACAGAAACGACTCGCATTGCTCTGCGATCAGCTCCAGATTGTGATGCTTCAGGACGTAAGCCCGGCCGTTTGTGCCCAACCGCTGGCGTTCCTGCAAAGGCAATCGACTAATCTCTTCCATCGCATCCGCGAGCAAACCGGCATCGCCAGCCGGTACCGATAAGCCAGCCTCTGCATCACGCACTGGGTCGTTCAGACTGTCGCACGAGAAGACAACAGGCCGAGCCGCTGCAAGGTAGTCAAAAATCTTGTTGGCGCTGACACCATATCGCGCCACCACGGGCATCGAGCGATGACAATAGACAAAGGCATCGGATTCTTGACACATGGTGACAACCTCCGACTTCGCCACTGAATCGTGAAACTCGATGTTCCGAAGGTCCCACTCCGCCGCCTGGCGTTGCAGACGCGTACGTTCCGTTCCATCCCCGACCAGGCGTATCCGCAATGAGTCTCCAACCGATCGTTCCTGCAAACGCCGCGCCGCCTCGACGAGCGTCATGAGACCGTTGACTGGGCCCTGGGAGCCGAGATACGATACGATGAACGGGTTTGAATCCCGCGGTGGCCCCGGCTCGGAATAGACCTCCGGATCGATTCCATTGGGCGCGTACAGAAAACGTCCGGCGGGCAAGTCGTGCTGAGTAGCATAGCCCTTCATCCCGGGGCAGACACCTATCACGCCCTGTGCATTGCGAAACGCGCGAAGCTCCAACTTCCGGAACTCCCAGTAGATTGGATTCCACCGCGTCAGCGCACCGACGTCTACCAGAGACGCAGGCCAAATATCCCGGATTTCGTACACAAAGGGTACCCGGTGCCGCCTAGCCAGCCGCCGCCCAGCATCCACGGCATAGGGGTGGACGCACGATCCGATCACCACGTCTGGGCGTGGCAGCCCCTCAGAGGCTGCGATAGCTCGGCTACGGAACCTGCGCATGCTCAACAAACGCGTGAAAGCGGAGGTATAACCGCCCACCTCGACGAACCTCCAGGCGACAGACCTCTTCCCAGGCGATTCTCTCTGCATGCCATCAACTGTCGTTCTACCGGAAATTGCTTTCCCCCCGGTATGCCGGAGGTCCGAAGCAAAGATGGTCACCGAATGCCCTCGACGGTGTAAGTATTTGGCTAAGACCGCATGCCGCGTACCCCCGGCGGCCCCCTCTGGAAGGGCATGCTGATTCAAGATCCAAATGTTCATCGTGCTACTCCTGTTGTCTATCGAAGAATTTTCGCCATACGTTTCGTCCACAGAGCTCTCCGCACCGTCGAGGAAGACTGTCGATACTTTTCGAAACGTTCCGCTGCCTGTCCGAAAGTCCGATTGCCCGAGATCCTTTCCAGCACGCGTAGCTGTGCGATATGCACCTGATGGTAGTGAATGCTCGCTATGTCGGGAAACCCGAAAGGGATCCGGTGGAAACTGTAACGGCTCCAGTATCCCAGATCATACGAATCGATCCGCGCCGCCACAAACGCACATGCGCTATCGAAAACGTCATCGTACCGTCTTTCCTCAAAAAATCTGCCTGCTTCCCGCAGTGCGAACACGCTAAAAAGATGCCCATTCAGAACCGAAGTGGGGGGTGTCACAGGCGACTCTTCCAGCGAAATGGTCCCGTCCGGGTGCATGTAGGCTGCTCCTCCTACGCCCAAAGGCGCGATCATCAGGTCCGTCGCCTGTTGTGCCGCCTGAGCGTATGAGTCTTCTTTAAATACATAAGCGGCTCGGATTAAGACCGAGATCCCGTGGGCCTGACTCAACCCCGAGTACCAAGGTGAAGGGGCACCAAACCAGTCGAAATGGTACAACCATTTCATTCCAACGTCACATAATACCCCGGTTGCCACCAACCAGTCAGCAAGCCTACGAAAACGTGCAAGCTGCTTAGGGTCGCGTTCACCACGCCACCGCGTGTAACAACCCAGTGCCAGGTGCCCCACGAACCAGGGATTGTATTGTCGGCCGAGATTCGCGTAATCGATCATCGGAATGCCCACCTCATCGATCGGTATTTGCGAATGGTCGTCCTGTGAAAAGTCGAATGGATAGGACCCCGCGCCCAATGCGTGATCGATTTCGGACAGGTCCATATCAGAACAACTCTTCCAACAACTGAGTGTCGTACCACGCCTAAGAGCATAAACTAGCAATAAGAAGTGAAAGTATTTCAGTTTGCGGCTCCACATCGGGGAATTCCTCCAGAAAGATCATGCGTGGACTTGCCCACCCTGCCTCGTCGCCATCGATTTCGACAAATGTGAAACTCTTGCGGCCAAACAGCCCAAAACAAGACCAAGCATCATGAAGTACGTAGCTGAACGAAATATGGACTGAAACTGGATGTAAATCAGCATGGCGAGCACCAGCAGTACCAGTGCCATATCGATGCCAGGCTCCGGCGAGGTGGACGCAAGTCCCCCTGCACGAATCATCAGCCTAAAGGCAACCAGGAAGAACCTGGCTGCGGCCGTAATGCCAATGAGTCCACACGTGTACAAAATATAGGTGAAAAAATTGTGTGTATATCGCATAGAATAACGGTCCACTTCAGTCGTACCGTCGAAGATCACACTCACTGTCGAACCTAACCCGTGCCCGATCACTGGCGATTCGGAAAATCGTTCCCAGGCTGCTACCGCCTCAACAAGCCGGTAAGCACCAACTCCGTCGTCCATCTGGTCGGAAATCAGCTGGTGGCGTCCCCCGATCGCCCCCACCGCCCGAAACACAGATGGAACTCGTAGTCCAGCCAGAATACTCATGCATGAAGCTACCTCAAGAAGACCAACCAGCAGAATAATCAAGGGGACTCGTCTCCAAAAGCGCGTCCACAACAAGCGCGTACGGAAGATGATCGCCATCTCGAACAGCAATACACAAGCCGCAATCACAATGCCGGATCGCATCAGAGTCAATAAGCTGAACAAGAACAAGATTGCGCCCAGCCCCAACAACGGCCCTTTGGTACTGACGGTCCCGATCAAGCCACCCCCAATTAAAGCAATCGGGAGAGAAAGGACAAGGGCATCAAAGAACTTGCTGTCCAGAAGTGATCGAAAATGAATCGAACTAGAGAAATCATTCGGGTCAATTAGACCGTAACGGATGGCGTCAAATGAACCATTGAGAGCAGAAAGAAGTCCAGCCATGGTAACGGCGGAAAGAAGTATAAAAGCACTCCGTACGGTGCGGAACTGCTGACCTACCCGGAACGTCATAACGCCCAACAACGGTGCAAGGCCCCTAAAGTAACCGTCAACAGTAAGTTCGTCGCAAATGAAGAGATTGACGGACGAAACAAGCCACGCAAACACCAGGAAGAGTACCGAATGACTCAAGCTCTGTTCCAGGCTCCCGACGGAAGGCGGCAGAGGAACAATCCAGCTGCAGAAAATCAAAACTGCAACTAAGCCAAGCATCAGAAGCTCCGCAGCGCCAAATAGAGTCTCGGGCACCGGAGGCACGCATGCAGAAGCAGCACAGAAGAAGAATAGCAATATATGGATTGGATTGACTCGGGTGGGAGCGGCGTGTTGGTCGTTCAGGAAGGAAACGACGCCGCAGGTCCTAGAAACATGAACTCGCATGTCGGAATTTATCCCTGTGATAAGACGGCGATGCTTCGATAAGAGTCTTTTAATGACTTCGAAAAGGCCGTGTGCAGCCACTTCGCTGTGTATAGTGCGTAGGTTGAAAATCCCAATATGGCCGCCAGGCTTGCCCCGTATGCGTGAAATATAGGAATTAGGGAAAAGCTGCTAATTGCCACAACGACTAACGAGAGTAGAGATGCATTCATCACGGCCTTCATGTCTCCCGAAGCGCGCATGAACGAAGCTATCAACATACCCCATCCCATGAAAGTTGTTCCTACCAAAAGGATTCGTGAAAGCCGAATAGACTCAGTATATTCTTCCTGATTGAGCACAATGGAAATCGCAGGGGTAACAAGAACCATAAGGCCGGCTAGAAATGCTAACAAAAAGAAAGAAATTGCATAGCGCCACAATACCTGCTGTGTTACCTGGCCACGTGTCGCCGTAAGCCTGGGCAGCAGGAAAACGCCTAGCCCCTTAGGTAGGTTCAAGATTACTTCCGAAATACTGCACGCAATGGCATAAACTCCCACAACGGAAAACGGCGCAAACACCCGAAGGACGAGAACGCCCGAGCGGAAGACTAGAGCGTCAGAGATTGTAGCGACGCTTGACTTAGCTGCGTGCGCAATGAGAAGCGGCAGTAATTTCGCAAGTCGGTGATTTTGGATCGATGTTCCCTCCGAGCGGCGCAAAATTGCAACTTTCTGGAATGGCAACGGAAATAGGAGGCTGAGTGTCCAAACAGAGAATGCCGACGCGACGGTCCAGTAATCGGCCAAAGCTAACACAAAGACCCCTATCAAGAGCGACATGGACTGCAACACATTCATCCAAAAGTAGTGGGTGAAGCATTGGAGCCCAGACAGAATTTGATTGTGAAACAAGAATTGAAGATTGGCGAACACGAAGATTGGAAAGAGGAGCTGCATTGAAGGTGGGTAGCCTGCAATATAGCTGGGAAAGCAAGCGAGCAACAGAGGAATAATGCACGCGGAGAGCCCCGTTATCAGGAGTGTATAGACGATGGTAGCGATGTAACATAAGTGAATGTATCGCCGCCGATTTCGCGCTATGAGAAACACAACTGTTAACCCGACGCCCGTCGCGGCCATTATGACTAGCATGATGGCCATCGTGGCTGCGTGAGAAAAGACGCCTTGGGACTCAGCGCCCGCTTTCGCCGAGAGACAAAAGAGCAGTAAAATGCGAGCAGCAATCGGCAATGGCGTTGCAAAGATCGTAAAGAGTGCACCGAAATCATTTGTTCGTAGTCGGAACATATCATTAGTGGGAGGAGCTATTGTCATGATGACCCGCCGGTTCTTTGCGGATCGAATATCGGCACATATCGACAAACGTCAGGCGGAACGCCGACGCTCTTTGAGTTCTATGGAAGTTACAAACGTTTCGGTGACTTTGGACATCTGTTTCGTTGTCAATTCGGGAAACATAGGCAGACTGAGACAATTGCGGGCAGCACACTCGGCATTGGGGAAAGGGCTAATGCCGTGTTTCAGCTGGGCGTGGACTCGCTGGAGATGCAGGGGCACCGGATAATAGATTCCATTGCCGATTCCCGCCTCGGTTAGTTGACGGGAGAATGTGTCACGGTTCGGGACCTGAATTGTGTATTGGTGATAGACCGGATTCAAGTCATTCGGGGACTCTTCGCAACACAGGGGCACGATGCATCCGGAGGTGGTCCATTCATGTGGTGCGGTGATCTCTAATACGTTGACCAGCATTCTGTTGTATGCTGCGGCGTGTTCGCGTCTGAGTCTGTTCCAACGTGGTACGTGCGGCAGCTTGACTCGCAGAATCGCGGCTTGCAGTTCGTCCAGGCGGCTGTTCAGGCCCAGTTCTTCGTGGTGGTACTTCAGTCGGCCGCCGTGGCGGCGGAGGATGTCGATTCGGTCGGCGATCTTTTGGTCGTTGCAAATGACCATGCCGCCATCGCCGAAACATCCCAGGTTTTTGCTGGGGAAGAAGCTTAGGCAACCGGCATCGCCGAAGGACCCGACGGGCCGGTTGCGGTAGGTTGCACCGATCGCTTGGGCACAATCTTCGACCATTCGCAAGCCGTAACGGCTGGCGATGTCCATGATCGCGTCCATGTC
>SKKK01000691.1 GCA_007121535.1 Planctomycetaceae bacterium
CCCGGCAGATGGACGCGCCGCAGTCCCAACTGCCGCCCCGGTACACCCGGTTCGAGCCTCCTTCTTCGTACCAGCTATCGCACCACTCCCCGGCGTTGCCATGCACGTCGTACATACCCCAAGCATTCGCCAGCTTCCCACACACCGGATGCGTCTTGCCAATTCCCAAGTCCTCTCCGTACCAAGCGTACTTTCCCAACTCGCTTTCTTTGTCGCCAAAACAATACGCCCCCAATGAACCCGCCCGACAGGCGTACTCCCACTCCTCCTCCCTCGGCAACCGGCTATGGCTCCACAACGAAAAACAAAACCCATCGTACCATGAGACACTCACCACCGGACACTTATCCTCGCCACTATATCGATCTCGCTTCTCCCGATGCGAACCATCGAACAACTCATACTGCACATTGGTCACCGGACTGGCGTTCATCAGGAACGGGGCGATCTCGATCTCCGGTGTACCTTCGACCCAGTGTTTGCGGAACTTGCGGCTGGGGTGACGACCGAGCAGCCAGTCGAACAACCGCCTGGGAAGGTGCCTGATTCCACCACCAAACAAGTCACGCCAGGAAGAGACCACCGGTGGAATCGGCCGGAACCCGCGTTCCAAACCTTCTGCCGTCCGTCGCTCTGGACCGCTGCCACGCAGCAGCCTCGGATACTCGCCCAGCAGCGCGTGCAGCGCTTGCCCGGCCGGCTGCCGAACGTCAACCAAGCCGTCTCGCGCGTCCCGCTGAGCAGTCGCCGTCGCCGACGCGATGTCCTGTTCGCTGTTTTCTCCGGCGGGCAAATAATCGGCGAACTGCAACATCCGGGGCCAACTGCGGTAGATCAACTCACTGGGCCGCGGTCCCGTCTTCGGACGAACGTACAAACAGCCCAGCGACGTCGCCCAGCAGGCGGGATCAACTGCGTCGGAGGGTAATTCGATCGCAAACCGCCATGCCCACTCCCACTGCGGGTCGTTGGCGAAACGTTTCAGGGTCGGGACGGCATCATCGCCCGCATGACGGGCAAGGTACCGCCCGCAGTAGAACTCCATCATGCCCCGGTGCTTCCAACCCAACATCTCGTCCGTGAAGCCCTCCAGGATGCAGCGGTCGGTCAGGTCCGTAGCCGTCTTGACCATCCGCCAATCACGCCCGTCAACCTGCGGAATACCAGCCTGGCTACAGCGGCGGCTGGCCGAATTGCGCAGCGTCTGCACCCGGTCGGCGCCGCGCACCACGTACTGGTAGTTCTCCTGCGCCATCATTTCGAAAGCAGCCGCAGCCAAAATCTCTTGTAGCCGCGAGATCTGCGACAGGTCGAAGTCAGGATGCGTCTTGGCCGCAGCACGCTCTAGCAGCCAGCGGCTGGTCTCCAGATACAGATCGCCGCGAACCCGGAACCGCCCCAGTTGGCCCGCCTGCGCCAACTGCCGGACCAGGCGGAGCACCACCGGCAGCCGCAGCAGGTCGGCGACCTCCTCGACATTCGGAATCAAGTGCTTGAGACCATCCCGGTCATTCAAACTGTCCGGCCACAGACCGCGCAGGTAGCTGGCCTGTTGCTTCTCGTCAAAGCCTTCGATGCGTGCGAACCGCCAGCGCGGGTCCCGGAACAGGATGTGGTGCTTCTGCGGCACTTCGAAGGAACGGCTGGTCATCAAGACCCGGCATTGGCGGCCAGCTTCCGATTCCAGAAAACCGGCCAGTCTCGGCAACCTCTGCCCGTCCAGGACCTGGTCCAACGCGTCCAAGATCAGAACGACTCGATGCTGCCGCAAGGCCCAGTCGGCCACTTCCTCGGGCTCCAAGGACGGATCGACTTTCGCGCACGCCTCACGCAACTGCTTGCCCAGACCTTGCCGAGGATCCTCGGGCCAGTCGCTTTCCCAACGCACCGCCAGGCACGTGCGTCCGCCGGTCACGGCCGCGCAGCCGTCCGGGGTGCTGAGCCATGCCTGGACGCGCCGCGTGAGGATCGTCTTGCCGGTTCCCGCATCCTCGGTGACGCACAGCAGCGGACTGACGCCCAGCAGGTTGGCCAGCGCCGCGTCGCCATCCCCGGGCACGCGCTGGTAAGGGTCCGGAGCAGCCGTCTCGCCGCCGTCCCCGCGATGAGCCAGCCGTTCGCTCATATCGAACGGCCGATGGCCCTCGCACAGCAGCCCGTAATGGGGTTCGATGTAATGGGTCAGCCCATCGGGATCTTCGGGGTCCTGGCAGGCGCGCTCCCACTCGGCCCGCCGAGCCTCGCTGAAAGCCAACAGTACGCGTTCCATGCGGGCATCGCCGGTCAATAACTGGAACGCTTCCTCCAACGTCCCAGCGCCGGGAATTCTCAGTCCCAACCTTTCCCCGAACGGGCGATGCCGCTGGGCCTGTTCCGATTCCAGAATCACGCGGGAAAACCCGAACTCGCGGGCCGCCTGTAACTTGGCGGACACCGAACCCTCGGCCACTGGCAGCAGATGCCCCGGACGATCGAAGTCCAGACAGACCGAGGTGGTCGCGTCGGTGTCCAGGCTCGTGCGGCGCGCCGCCGCATACATGCCACAGGCGAACAGCAGCCCCGCCGATTCGCCGTCCAGCGACAACAGACAATCCGACGCGCCGGCCGCCGGGTCGATTCCCGGCGACAGACGGATCGCCAGCGCCTGCGGCGCCAGGGGATGGATCTGCGAACGCAGGCCCTCTTCGCACAGACGCCAAGCGGCCTGCAGGCTGCGGATCATGCTCGGTTGCACCAAGGTCAGACCCATCGCCACCGGGTCCAGATAGACGCCGAAACACCCTTCCGCCAACGTGTGGATCGCCAGACGGCCCACCACGCCTTGGTGCAAGTCCTCCCGGTAAAGCAGGAACCGGGCCGCCGTCTCGAAATGCACCCTGACAGCGCCAGGGTATCCTGCCTCGGTCAGCGCCGGGTCCAGCAGGTACTCCAGCAGCCGGCGGAGCGCAAGATAACCACAGACGCCCACCGGTTGTCCGGCTGCCAGTTGTCGCAGCGCGACGTTCAGCGGCCCGCCAGCCAAAGGATCGGCGAACGGGTTTACCTCGCCCGACCACGTCCCACCGCACAACGGCCATTCCTGCTGGTAAACCTCCACGCAGCGGGCAGCAGCCCGGATGAATTCGTCAGGGACGTAATCCCCGCCATTATCCAGCCAGCCGCGCAGCGCACAAGCCGCATCGATCGCCGCCAGCATCCCTTCCACCAGTCGGACAGCCTGATCGGCCAAAGCGGGTCCGACAAAAGGGGCCAAATGAAGATCCGACGTCCATTTGAAGTCCGCATGTCCCAGTTCGCTCAGCAGCGCCCGCTCAGCGGCCGGGAACCGGCAACGCACGTGGCGTGCGTACTGCAAGACGGTGCATCCCGGCCTGAGCCAGTGTGCTCGCAGCCCGGAATTCGTGTCCGAGCCGGAATTGGTCCACACCCCAACGGCTTCCGCGAAACCGTCCCTCAGCCGAACATCGTCGCCTGCCATCGCCAGATTCCTGTCGCCCTGTCTTGATGCCTGAACCGCTGGAACCTGCAGCCCTAATCTTTCACTTAATCTTTCACCTAATCTCTTTCTACTGCCCTGGCGTCAGGAAGATTAGGTGAAAGATTAGGTGAAAGATTAAGGTATTATTCACCTCCGCTATCCCAGGGTTCGAACTGTTACAAATTCCTACAGGCTCAAGTTGAACACATCACTGTCCGGAAATCAACAACGGGGCAAGCTTCCCTCGACTACGGCAGCGCTTGGGTTCGAGATCGGCCCATGGCGGCCGCCGTCGCAGTTCTCACTCGCTGCCCTGGCTCGACAGCAGTTTCTGGAGGCTTTTGCGGGCTGCCCGGAAACGACGGTCGACCAACTGTTCCGAAATCCCCAGCTCTTTGGCTGTTTCCTCTTTACTCTTACGTTCCAAGTAAAGCAGTCGAACCACGTCGCGCTGCGCTGCTGGCAACCGGTCGAGCAATTCTTTCAACTCGACCTGCTGCTCGGGGGGCAGTTCCCGATGATCGATCAGCAGATCTGCGGGATCGGGGCCGTCGTCCGGCGCGTTCGCCATTTCCGACGGCTGTTGGCGAGGCGGCGGGGCGTTGCGTTTGTGGCACCGGTTCAGAATGGTGGGGAACTGCTCGCGTACCCATCCCTGCCAGTTCTTCTTCGGGTCCTTTATGTCGCCCTTCGCATACCAAGCCGCCGCATTTCGGATGATGACAAAGTACAATTGCGAACGAGTATCATCCAGGTCGCACTGGCGCACGTGTTTGTCTACAGTGTCACGGCATATCGGGTGAAACCGGATCTGATCCCTCAACCAACGGTCGGCATACAGACCCTCGGCCAATTCCTGCCAGGAAGCTGGCTGACCCTGCTTCTTCATCTTTGCCATCAAATCGTCGACCGCCTGGGCGCGTTTCTGCCTCGACCGGCTGTCCTCACCCCCTGGCAGGGGAACATCGACCTTCGAGGCCAGCCGTTCGAGGTCCTCGCCGATCCGTTTCAGCAGCTCCCAATTCCGGTACAGCGCCGGGCAGTCACCGCCTTGGGCTTGCTCTTCGATTTCGGTTATCGGTTGACACATGAGGTTGGCTCCTGGGAAGTTTCCAGAGAAACGGGGGCGATTGCTGGTGCCGTGCGCGTCGGCCGGCACGCGGCCCTGTTTCACCGGGGTTCGAATCTGAGCAAACAACAGGCCGTCGGGGCGTCCCACAACTGCCGCTGCCGCGGGCTGTGAAAACAGGCCCGCAACTCGTCTCCCGGCGGATCGGACTCGCCGGTCGGACACAGAACAAGCGTTTCCAGGTCATCACCCACCACCTGCTCGAACTGTTGGGCTTCCAGCCGCTCGACATCCTGGGGACCGCACGGCTCGACCGTCAATCCCCACCAGGCGGCTCGCTGCAACTCGGCCGGGCGGACTCCCAGCGGAGCCTGCCCGACGCAGAATCCGTCGCGGCAGAGAGGAAGCTGGACGAGCCCCGATTTTTCCTGCGGTTCGTCCTGGCCCGGCGGACACCAGCTCAGCCGGTACTGCAACGCCCGAAGCGGGACGCTGGGCTCCGGAGCTTTGACAAACACAGCCAGCCCGGCGACCGAGTCCGCCAGCCGCGCCTCGGCGCCTTGGGCATTGGTCGCCGAAATGGATTGCCACCACGCGAACGGCGCCCGGTGCGCGGCGGCCAGCTGCACCGGCTCGATGCTGTCCCGGGATTCGGCTTGCCGCCGGCCGGCCACGCCAACGTCCCCGGCATGGCCCTCGCCAAGCTCCAGCGGTTCCCATGGCGGCATCGCCGGGTGAAACAGGACGATGCTGGCCGGCCGCCATCCGGGTGGGACACTCAGTAACTGGACGCGAACCTCGGTGGTCGAGACGCACAGCTTGACCGTGGCGTAGACGCCCGGAGCGCATTGCAAATGGACTTCGTGCGCCACGTCAGCCGCGGACGCAACCGGCCGCGGCAACGGCGTCCAATGGCTCTGCTGCAGCGCTGCGAAGTGGCCCGCAATCCATTCATGCACCTCGGGCGACGGTTCCACGTCGTCCAGCAGTCGCTCATACCGCTCGGCCAGCTCCGCATCCTGCTCGATAGCGGTCTGGATCTCCGCATCGCGAGCGGCATCGTCCAGTTCCCCGTCGATGAATCGCATCAAATCGTCTTCGGTTATCGGGTTCATCACAGATTTCTCCCGGTTGTGACCGGTCTGCCCGCCTGTCAGCCATCGACAAAGGGGGGCACCGATCCGCGTTGGTTGTAGTCTAACTCCTGGGGTGGTCGAGCCGCAATCCGGCGGGGTCGGGAGTCGTTTTAGGACAACGACGATCCACATGGAAAGCGGTTTGCCCGAAAACGACTCCCGACCCCTTCCTCCAGCGCTGTGGCCGGTCTCTGACCGAGCCACCCCGCCGACCGAAGGTCTCCTAGATCATGGGAGACCTTCGGTCGGCGGTTTCGGCGAGGTCAGAGACCCTCGCCGAACGCGAGGCGGTTTCGACGCGGTCAGAGACCCTCGCCGAACGTGAGGCGGGATCAGAGACCCTCGCCGAACGCGGTAGATTGTTTCCCGAGTTGCCTCAGTTCAGCCACACCGCCCTGGATGCGCCGACGGATCTGCCCCACACCCTTTCTAATGCACTCAACCGCGCCACCAGACGCCAAATTCCGGAAATTTTTCCGAAATCAACTCCTCTTGGGGTCGGGCGTTCAAATTTCAAAATTGGCCGGGGAGAAATCGAACACGTATCGAAAGGGACTCGAGCGCCCAATTTTGAAATTTGAACGCCCGACCCCTTCCGGGACCGCACTTTCGACGGACGTCGACGCCGAGGTCCGCACAACCGGCTGCCCGCTGAGACCGTCGCATCTGCCTTAGTAATCTTAGACGGAGCAACGATCTCGGACTTTGTGAGTTAGGTACCATGACGGAAACACGGTTAGAAGAGACATTCCATGATCGCGGCGTTCGTGCGCTGTTGACCGCGTGGCAGCAGCGCTGTTTGTTTCAGGTGGCTGTGGAGCGGAGAAGTCCGACGTTCGCCGAGCGGCTGCGTTGCCACGTGCTGCTTCAGCCGTGCGACTCACGCGGCTTGCCGACCGGCAACCTTATGCAACTGGCCGACGAAGGAATCCACCTGCGGCAAGGTCCGAAAGTAGACGAGTGGATCGGACACCTCTGGCTGCCGCCCGGAATCGGACCCACCCTAGCCCGCCAGTGCTACTACCGGTTGCTCCCGGCATAAGTGACTCGGCAAATGAATTACAGTCGCGTGTTCAGTTTGTACCGTTTTCGCCCAGTTCTGTACTCCTGGAACGCAACGATTTGTTCCCACTGGCCGGTCCGCCTTCTTTGGAGTGCGGTGGCTTGACGCCGCTTTGGCTGTGCCTTTCTTTCTCTCGGCTCCTCCAGCAGTCACCGTGTGAAATGCAAAGCTGACGCAAAACGAAAGCGGCGTCAAGCCGCCGCACTCCAAAACTGCCCGAATCTCCTGCTAGGAGGATCCACGCAGAACAAAAACGCAGGCCCGCTTTATCAGGATAGCAGCAATTGCCGGTCCGCGGCACTGCGGCGGCGGATTTCTTGGACCATGGCGTCGGTCAATTCGCCGGACATCAGGGCGCGGGCAATGCGGTTCAATCGGGGAGTGCGACACGTCGCCTCGCAGACCGCCGGGCCGCAACGGCAACTGTGTACGCGCTCCAGCAACGCCCGCCTCGCCGGGCTGTGATAGATCTCGTCCACGGTCTGGGTGAGCAGATTTCCGATGGCCCAACTTGGATCGCAGTTGCGATCCGTGCAGAGGTGGGCGTTTCCGTTCGGTCCGCCGCTCAAGAACAGACCGTTCGCCCAGCATCGATCGCGGCTTTCGTACTCGCAGTTCTGCACGTCCGCATAGCGCTGCACGGCTCCGACGCCGACGCGGTTCAGGCCAAAGCCCAAGTACACCTGGATGCCGGCCTGCTGCAACGCGCGGCGACCGGCCCCGTTGCTGCCGCAGGCACGGAGGATCGAGGCGATCACCGCGTCCGTGTGGTCTTCCGTCGAGTAGCTTTGTCGGCAGTGCTTGGTAAGCGGCCGGACCACGAAATGATCTTGCGGATCGTGGCACGTGCGGTCGGACGCGATCGCGGCAACCCGCGCGGAGATTTCCGGCAAGTCGTCGACGTTGCACTGGTCACAAACGACACTGACTTGAATCGCCGGGCAGCGTTTTCCCTGCGCTTGGTACGTCGGCCGCAGTGCATCACGCACGGCGTACAACGTCGCCAGGCCTTTGTACTGGGCCTCGATGTCTTGCTCGGTGGCCCCCGAAAAACGCCGACCTGTTTCAGGCCGCGCGAAATTCAAACTGACTCGCACGAATGCCATGTCGTTGTCAGGCTGCAGGATCGCGCTTGCCGGGCCGCCGTGGATGCCCAACTGGATGCCATTGGTGTACAAGCCGTTGACCATCCCCAACTGTGCGGAATGCCTGAGCATCGCCGGAAGTTGCTCGCAGACGGTCGGTTCACCACCGCCCGTCCAGACGACTCCCTTCACGCCGGCTGCAGCGGAGCGCTGCAACACTTTTCGCGCCATGTCGAACGTCATGACAGAATCTCCGTCCGGCTTGGCAAACTCGCCGCGAGAAATCCGCCGGAGTCCAGCTTGCTGCCGCGCAAGACGGTACGGACACTCCCGGCATAACAGATTGCATGCCAACGAGATGACCAGTTCGAGCGTCACCGGACGGACATCCAGCAATCGTCCCTCGCGAAGCGCGCGGACGTTGTCATCGTACATTGCCCAGGCAGAACTGCCCTCACGCTGGTCAAGGAAACGATCGACATCAATCCGCTTGCGTTTCCGTTTTTTCAACGCGGTTTGTGTCATCTCTTGGCTCCTTGCTTGGCAGAATAGAACGATTGGAAATGAGTCAGGCTGGGTTCATTCTTCCGTCACCCGGCCGGGTGTGAACTGGTCCAGGGTCCAGGTCATGGCCGTCTTGCCGCCACGTTTTTGCTCCAATCGCAGCAGGCCTTTGCCTTTTTCGTAAACCATGATCACGGGCTGCGTTCGCACTGCAGACGGCCGGCGTTGCTGCAAACCGTCGCTGGGCGCGCTTGGCGGCGGTGAATCCACACAGCCGTTCGAAATTGCCACCACGACGATCAAAACCAGCTTTCGCATTGTTGCCTTCCTTTCCGGAAATGGCCGCGCTCGGAATCGACGGAAGGGGTCGGGAGTCGTTTTCGGCCAACGAGTAACCGTATGGAAGGCGGCTCATCCGAAAACGACTCCCGACCCCGTTACCTCCTTAAAGACACTTGCCAGACGTGGAACGAGAGGAAATGAAAAAAATTTCGCCGTGCCTTCGAGCGACTTCGGGTCGTGTAGCGATGAGTGGTACCAACCGCGGGATCGCGCCCGGTTCAAAACGGTGCTGCCGTGCCGTACACTGGATGCCTACGTCCGTTGGGCTACCGTGCAGCCAACACTCCCTTCGAAGGGACTATGACTGACGACCACCACCGTCACCCACTGACGCTGGCTGCTGCCCTGTTCCGCGAACTGTAGAATCAACGAAGTCCGATCCTTGGAGCCGACGATGGCCAAAGCGAAAATCCCGGAGCCAGCAAAGCCCAAAAGGAGTCGAAGGCTGACGATTCTCGTCTCGTCTGCGGTCTACGGTTATGAGGATATGCTGGAAAGCATCTACGCCCTGCTCGACGGGTTCGGCTACCAAGTGCTCATGTCGCACAAGGGGACGGTCCCGGTGGACCCGGACCAATCGGCCATGGATTCGTGTCTCCAGGCCGTAGCCCAGTGTGACCTGTTTCTGGGGCTCATCCTGCCCTGGTACGGAACGGGGAAAGAGACGGCCAGTAGCTTGTCGATCACGCACCGCGAAATGATTGCATCCATCGCGGCCAACAAGCCGCGTTGGTTTCTGGTCCACGAGCACGTGGCCATCGCCCGCCACGTGCTCAATCCGTATCGAGTTCGAGACGAGGGGGGTAAACCGAGGTCTCCGTTCGAGCTGCAACCTGGCCTGACCTTCCAGAGGACGCCGATCCTGTCGGACTTGCGAGTCATCGACATGCTGGAACTGGCCATGCGGCACGACATCCCCGAGGTCAAAGACCGCAGAGGAAACTGGGTTCAATCGTTCGGGCCCGAGGATGATGCGCGGCTTTTCGCCACCGCTCAGTTTCGGCGGTATCACGAACTGGCCGAAAAACAGCTGCCGAAGCTCAAGGATTCGGACCAGATCGCGGCGTTGCTCAAGGGAGGCGAAGCGTGAACGCTGAAGTGAAGAAGATCATCGCCAAAGGCCAGACCGAGACGACGGAGTTTCGGGGGGCACGGACGCCAGTGGAATCGCTATCCAAATCGATCTGCGGCATGTTGAATCAGCAGGGCGGGACGATCGTCGTCGGGGTCGCTGACGACGGACAGATCGTCGGGCTTTCCGATCCGGAGCAGCGCGTTCAGGAGTTGCACGACTACGCTGCCCGGCGGTTGCATCCTCGTCCGCTGTTTTCCGCATCCGTGCATGACATCTCTGGGAAGGCGATCCTGATGATCGATGTTCCGCAGGGAGCGGACAAACCCTATTCGTTGAATCGGGCGATCTATGTCCGCGTCGGCGCATCGACCCTTCGAGCCGATCCGGAAACGAGCACTCGATTAGTGCAAATCCAAGCCAGTCAACTCGATCGCTGGGAGCAGGAACCTGTACCCGGATTCGAGATCACCGATTGTGATGACGCGGAACTGACCGACGCTCGACGGGAAATCGTGGGAGTGGGACGCATGGGCAAGCAGGTTCCGGAGGACGACGCAGAGTTGCTCCGGCAGTTGCGTCTGATGCGAAACGGTCAATGCACCAATGGCGCCGTTGTGCTGTTCGCCAAGGATCCGCTGGCTTGGGGGCCGGGTCTCGCGGTCCGGGTCGTATCCTACGCCAGCGACAAATCGGGGCCCATCGCCAACGACCTGCTGTTGGCGGGGCCGGCGATTCGGGTGCTGCAGCAGGCCGTCACTACAATCCAGCAACGCACCGGTTTCTCGGCCAGGTTTGAACGAGAGCGTCTGCGGCGGATCGACCGACCGGCCTACGCTCTGTTTGCCCTCCGGGAGGGACTGGTCAACGCCTTGGTCCATCGCGACTACGCGGTGGCCGGTGGTCAAACCGTGGTCGAGATCTATCCCGATCGTTTGACCATCCGTAATCCCGGACGGCTGCCCGAAGGATGGGGACCGGCTAAGCTGGAAAAGAGCATCTCTCCATTCCCGGCAATCCGGATATCGCCCGCGTGTTCTACTTCCGCGAACTGATGGAGCAGTTGGGGATGGGGACGCAGAAGCTGATCGGCGAGTGCAAGCGACTGGGGGCGAGACCACCCGTATGGAGCACCGAGCAAAATGCCGTGTCGCTGACGTTGTACCGCAGTCCCGAACCGCGGGGCGAGGTCCAACTTTCGCCGCGTCAGAAAACGTTTCTGGACGAGACGCAGCCCGGTCAAGCGTACAAAACATCCGACTACGCCGAAATCACCGGTGTGGTGCCCCGGCAGGCCCAACGAGAGCTGGCCGAGCTTCTCGAACTTGGACTTCTGCAAAGACGCGGCAAAGGACGAGCCACCGTCTACGTCCGCACCGATCTGCCCCCGTGAGCCTTTCCGGACAGAATCCGGACAAATCGCGACAGGCCTGGAGAGAAGCGGTTTCTCCCCGATTTCCGGGATGCTTCAACGGCTTTAAGTCGTTACCTGAAAGCAACTTATCGAGAATCCGGACAGAATCCGGACAAATCCGGACAAGGGCGATTCTCAGGACTGCCTGCGGGCTGGATCAATCCTGGGTGAGCTGCCGGGTCTTGGACTGGCAGAAAAGGGGAAGAAGAATCTGGCAGAAAAATGGGGGCAGGAAAATGTTGGACAGGGTGTTATTTTCCTGCCCCAATGTTCCTGCCCGCCGTCCTTAGTACGGCTTGGAGAGCCATGCTACGCGGGGCATTCCGTACCAGCGGCTAGTGCCGTACCGCTTACTTCTGCCTGCAACTTGAGAGACGGTGTGCGGAATGCGATCTAGGGAAGCCCCAAGCGTGAGCGAGGGGAGGGGAGAGGGGGGAATCCTCGCTAACGCTTCGGGTTACCAAGACTCTTGTACTCGACTCTTTCACCAGCCCCCGCGCTCCGCCTTCCGCTGCGGCTCGAAGGGACGGGGCTACCGGCTTTTCCGTCCCTTCGGCCTCCGCTCCAGGCTCCGCTACCGCGATGGCTGGTTTTACGGGCGCTCTACCGAGCGATGGACGGATGGACGCTAGGACACTGACCTCAGGAGACGGAAGCCCAGGTTGCCGTCGCGGCGCCCGGGCTCGTCCCTGCTACGGTACGACGCCCGGCAGTAGGACGCGCCGATGATCCAACTGCCGCCCCGGTTCACCCGGTACGAGCCCTCGTCGTACCAGCTATCGCACCATTCCCACACGTTACCATGTACGTCGTACAAGCCCCAAAAATTCGCCAGCTTCTCACATACCGGATGCGTCTTGTTGCCGGAGTTGTCACTGTACCACGCGTACTTACCCAACTCGCTTTCTTCGTCCCCAAAACAATATGTCCCCGATGAACCCGCTAGACAAGCGTACTCCCACTCCGCCTCCGTCGGTAACCGGCTATGGCTCCACAACGAACAACAAAAAGCATCGTACCACGTCACCTCAAGCACCGGACACTTATCCTCGCCACTATATTGATCGTGCTTCTCCCGATGCGAACCATCGAACAGCTCATACTGCGCATTGGTCACCGGACTGCCGTTCATCAAAAACGGATCCAGCACCACCTTTGCTCCATCCCGCCAGTGAACGAGAAATTCCCGACTGCATGTTTCGTCTGGAGGTATCCGACGGAACCCGTCTTCCAGTTCCCGCGCCACCAGAAAACCGGACGATGCACTTCCAACACGCAAAATCGATGGATATTCACCCAAGAACCGCAGGACCAACTGGCGTGCAACAAAAACCGAATCCTCGTTCACGGCGATCGCTTGTTCCTCGCCGCCCGCTCCACCCGCACCTTCCCAAGCAAAACGCTGGGCAATAAGCGTACCCGCCCGCAAAGCCTCATCGTCCCAATCCGATCCGTCCAAAAAACGGCCCAACTGCAACACATTCGGCCAACTCCGGTAGATCCATTCACTCCAACGACCAACGCCTCCCGGAACGGATCGCGATCCCTCATCGCCCGATCTTGACGTATTCGAGGACCCTCTGTCCATGTCCACACGCTGCTCCTCGTCCGCCGCAGTGACCGTCAGCCGTTCGACGGATGCACACTTAATTCCGTAGACCACCGACAATGCCTTCACGTAATTCAGATTTGAATCCCGTTTCGGCTCGCCCAAAGCCACACGCTCCAACGGCATCTCGACCGCCAACTGGCATAATTCGCGACTGGCCTCCGCGCCCAACTGTTGTCCGAACCAATCGTAGTCCTCCTGGTTCTGGGCATAGCGCGTGATCCACAACGCGGCGAACATGTCCATCAACGCTTGATTCCGCCAATAGAAATGCACGACTTCCGGATGCTCACGGCCCGCCAGCACGGGATCGACCAGGTGCTCGTTCACCGCTAGCAACCGACCCAGGTTGTCGTCCAGTTCACTCGGGCTTCCAATCAATAGCGGACGGCTGCGCAACACCGCCTCCTGACGCGCCCACACCTGGTCCAGGAACGCATCCCGACGACCCGTTCCGATCCCTGCCAAGTTCGCACGAAAGCCGGCCCGCAACATCTCGAAGGCCAACAGTGAAAACAGCTTCCACGACGCTGCTTCGCTCAGACCCACCTCGCGCGCCTGATGGCGAAGCCCGCGTTGAAGCAGGCCCTTCACAGAACGGTAGTACACGTCGCTCTTGGTCCGCAAGCCCGCCAGCGAGTCGGTCGGAATGTCTTGGATCATCTCCAGGGAACGCGGGATCGAAATGACGTCCGCACCCAGACGCTGCAGACACGCCAGCCGTTCCGCGCCCACATAGCGTTCCGCCTCGACCTTCGTGAACACGTCGACCTTGACAAACTGCCACGCGGCCTGGCCGGAATGCACGTCGAACAGTTCGTCCCAGTAACGTCGGATCGCATACGGACGCCCGCTCACCACGCAACGGACCTCGGGGTAACGAGCCAGAAAGTCGCACAACGCCCGGCAACTGGCTCGCGCATCGGACAGCGTCGCCGATTGGTCCAACGAATCCACCAGCAAGCTGAAGCGGCCACGACGCACCAGACGCTCGATCAAACCCCGCAACTGGCCGCCGGGCCAGTCCCCCAGACGCTCCGACCTCTTCAGCATGCGGATCAACAACGGCGTGTTTACCGGATCCTCCGCATGACGGTCACTGCTGCCCAGGATCATGTCTACGCTGCCGGGAAGTTCGGCAAAGTCCACCCGCACCGCCAGGCAATCGCTATGGACACCCGTCTGACGCACCCATTCCGCCTGGCGCAGCGCCGTCGTCTTGCCCACGCCCGCATCGATCGTCACGCACAACCGGGCAATCGACAGATCCGCCAAGAAGTTCGTACGCAACGGACCTGCGGTGTCGCCCGGCGGATTGACCAGTTGCCACTTGCACTTCCCGCGGGGCAATCCAACCACCTCGATCAACCGCTCGGCGGCTCCATCCTCGTCGCCCGGCAGCGCCCATAGCGATTCCGGACGAAGACATTCCTGCTGGAATCCCTCGGGGCATTCCAGACGCCACAACCGCTGGGTGTCGATGAACGGTGGTCTTGCCATCTACTCGCCCTCAACCACGTTGCTCCAGGATGCTTGCCACTTTTGCTCGACATACTCCTGCCAAAAACGCTGGGCGCGACCCGTTTCCAGCATCCGGTCCAAGGCGTCGCCCAGTGTTGCCACACGCTCGGGCCGCAAGCTGCCGTCGCTGCCGGCGCCCGCGCGTTGCTGTTGCATCAGTTGTTGTTCTTCCGCCGAGGTCTGCTCGTCGCTGGCCAGCAACACCGTATCCAGCCGGGCCGCCTGGGCCGCGCGCAGCTTGGGGCCGATCGACAGCACGCGTCCCAGCGGGATCGCGGCCAACGGCCCCGTCGCAGGTCGCTCGCCCAAGCTGGCTGTGATCGCCACGTCGGGGGACAGGGCCAAGCCGCTGGCCAGTCGAAACGGCGGCTCGTAAGGGATGCTGCCGCCGGCCGTCCAGATCGCGGCCAGCGCCGCCGCTTCGGCCGAGCGGCCCGACAGACGGCGCACGTACTGCGGCGGCAGGTCCCGGAAACGCGGATCGTCTCGGTACGGATGGCCGGAAGGAAGCTGGGCGGTGATCCGCCAGCGTCCGCGGAGCCCGGCACCGGCACCCGATTTCTCCCACACGGCGCGCAGCGAGTCGATGAAATCCACGTGGCCCGGTCTCTCCGAGACCGGATGCGAGCCTCGGAGATGCTCGCCCACGTGGTTGATGTCTTGCGAGCCTCGGAGATGCTCGGCCACGTGGCTGAGGTCTTGCGAGCCTCGGAGATGCTCGCCCACGTGGTTTTGCGGCTGGTTGCGGACGGCGGTCAGGCCCAGGAACAGGGGGTCCGGGTCGAAGCCCGAACCGCCGCCCGACAGCAGCTCGACGGTCAAGAAGTGAACGTGGCCCTGTTCCGGACTCCCACGGACCAGCAGTACAGGCGTGGTGGCCGTCCCGACCACCGGGAAGCGGCAAGCGGAGGTATCCAGGTTCCCGCGCAGCCGATCCAACAGATCCCAAGCGCTCCAGAAACCGGCACAGGTCTGCGAACGGCCGCAGTCCGCAAACGCTTCCCACAGCGGGTCGTCCCGGATCGTGGTTTGCACGGCCGAAACCGAACCGACAGCCTGGCGGGGGCCGCCGCCCCAAGCAGCCTCGAAGCCTTCGATCGCCCTTTCGAAAGACGGCCACGCTTCGCGCAAGCCAGCCGCCGAGCGGGAAGCGCTCCAGGCCCGCAAACCGTCCAGCAGATCGCGGAACCCCTGCAGAACGGATACGCCCTGCTCGATGGGATATCCCTCGTCCTCGCCCAAGTAGGCCGGCAACTGGTCCGGGCAGTCCAGCAACGCGTCGATCCCGGCGATCACCGGTGGGTACTCGCTGCTGTCCGCCGCCTGGACCATCGCTTGGGTCAACAGACTCTGCTCGCCGAACGCCAGATGGTCGTAGCCCAGCGGATCGGGGTACCACTGGCGCCCGGCGGCACATTGTTCGAAATCGGATGGCATGGCTCACTCGTCTGCAGGCGTGACTTAGGATACCCACGATCCGTCATGGAAAGTTCCGTGAGGGATCAGTTCCCCCTTGAGTTACCTAAGTCTAACAAGACGGCACGAGGAAAAGCCAGTAGGTAGAACGTGAGGTTGCCGGCGGTCAGGGGTCGGGAGTGGCGTGTTCAGTTTGTCGTGTTTTCGCTTGATTTCGGACTTTCTCGTATGCCGATTTCTGCTCCGTCACGGCTTGGTCCGAATGCCCCCGGCTTGCCCGGGCGGATCGTTACGTTCGTCGCTACCTCCGCCGCCTCTTGCTGCCCCCGAGTCTTGTGTAGCGATGAACGTGAGCCTCACACCGGGCAAGCCGGGGGCATCCGGGAATCAGGTTTGGGAGCGGGCCGGTGTGTAGCGATGAACGTGAGCCTCACACCGGGCAAGCCGGGGGCATCGTTCGCCGCGATACAGGAACAAAAACGGGATCGGACCAATTGGACTTGACAACCACAAACTGAACACGCCAGGTCGGGAGTCGTTTTCGGGCAAAGACCAACCATGGGGAACACCGTTTCCCGGAAACGACTCCCGACCCCTTCGCGTCACTAACTGTTCGAACCGCGTTACTCAGTACTTCCGTGTTCTTCGATCCGTTGCCTGAGCCGCTCCAGGCCATGCTTCACGTCCGGGCGATTTCGGACGTAGGACGTTTTCACGACCCGATCCACTTCCTCCAGCGGGACCTTTTCTACGATCCACGCCTCGTCGCTCCAGTAATGAATCTGCAGGTTACTGGTAAACGTCCGGTTGCCCAGCAACTCGGTCACCGGCAGGCTGTTGCGGTAGCAGTTGCTGTTGGGGTCGAGTGTCACGGGCAGCAGCCTGGACGCCACCACGCAATCGCGCTCATGCACTTCGATCCACACCGCGCTGAACGGAAACCGGCCCTCTTCGGGCAGACGGAACCGCAGCCGTCCGGAGTCCACCCAGTAGCCGCACGCGTCTTCCGACATCGGCTGGCGGCCAGGAGCACCTGCATCGTTGGCCGCCGAGGCAAGCGACTCGGGTACGCGCCGAAGCGTATGCCCCGTGGATCCCACAGCCGGCGAAACCATCCCACCGGAGGCCAGTACGCCGGTATTTACCTCCAGGATCGCCTCCGTGAATGCAACAGCCGGCGAAACCGTCCCACCGGATGGGTTTGCGCCCCGATCCAGGACCCGCTGGGCGGCAGCCTGGACCTCCGCGGACAATGTCTCCGAGAGAATCGCAGCTTCCAGTTGCGCGGCAGCCGCCGGATCGCCAAGCTGTTCGAGGATCAGCACGTCGAGCAGTTCGCGCACTTCGAGTACCGGACGCAACGTGTACCGACACTTGTCATCGGGCAGATCGACGACGAACCGGCCTAGGACGTTGGTCCGCTTGGCAGCCACCAGTCCGTCAGTGTCGGTGCGCACTATGCCGCAAGCCAGATCTTGGGCGATGGCCGGCGGCTGGCCGCTGGACCCGAAGGCGACGAAATGCCGCCGGGGCCGAGTCGGATCGACGCCGGCAGAAATCCATACCGGCAAGCAGTCGTTTCCCAGCAGCACCGACTCGCCGACGCCGAAACGTTCGTCGAGCAGGTGCCGCAAAGCTTCTATTTGTCGCCGAACGCGGTTCCGTTCGCGTTCGATCTTGTCTTCCAGGATCGTAGGTGTCATGGTTCATCTCCTTTTTCGCGGCACGTGGCAAACGCACCTCGTAAACGATGCACGCTGCAAAGCGTCCATCCAACAGGTTCAAACTCGGGGCAATTGCAAACTCCAGTCGATATCGTCAAAGTCCCGATTGGCGGGGCATAACACCTCGATCTTTCGATCCGTGACGATCGCAGTGTTTCCACACAAGGGACAGACTAAGTTCTCCTCACGACGATCTGACGTACCACGTCCGCTGAACGGCCAAAGATGTCGGGCCGGGCAGACGTTGACGCGAACCGTCACCTCGTTGCCGTCCAAATCCTCGGTCGATGGAATCAGGCCGTACAACCAAGTGTGTCGGTCTCGGCCACAAGCACTGTGTCGGCAGGTTGGATCACCGACGAACGCACGATGCTCGTGGCATCCCAGGCAGGGATACGTCTGCGGCATGCTTCTTCCACCACCTCCGTCATCGTCATCTTCCAGCCTGTGGTGGCGGTCGGTTACGATCAGCCGGCCGTGTTCGTCCAGTCGCAAGGTCCTGCCGTCCGGTGTCACATAAATGGCGCAGAACATGGAATGAGCGAAACCGCGGGCCTGGAAAGCGGTACAACCACCGGTGATCGCTCGCTCGACGAAAGACAGCGGATCGCGGTGATCCTTTGTAGCTGTCGGCAAATTCTCCGCCGACAGGAAAGCCGCCAAATTCTCCGCCGACAGGAAATGGGTCTCGCGGCAGCGTTTTTCCGCATCGTGGTATCCTCGGAAATGTGTCGCCGGAGTGTCGAAGCAGCGCGGGCAGGCACAGCTACCGGTGACCAGCATTGTGGTCAGGTCCAGGGCATATTCGAACAGGCGAACGGGCATTCCGCGCTCTTCCAGGTTCAGTTCGTCGCGCAGATCATCATCGACCTGCTTGTCTGTATACACGTGTCTGCTTCTGACCAACCAGCTCCGCAGGTCGCCGATGCTGTGAGGCGGGTGATGCTGGCGCAAGAAACCTTGGACCCAAGCACGAGCGTACACCTTGGGGGCGCGGGACATCAGATGGCTGCGGAGATCGGAGATTCCAAGAAACGGATCGGCGTCGTCTATCACGCGCTCACGTTTGCATTCCCGGCGCAACTTGAGCCACAGCAGGAAGAGGACGTAGTCGTACTGTTTTGCCTCTGACGGACGTTGAGCTTTATCTATGTGCTAGAGTTTAACTCAGCCGAAGAAAGGGAAAAGCTCGATGTCGAATCGGAAGTATTTTACGCCTGAACAGAAAGTAGCGA
>SKKK01000665.1 GCA_007121535.1 Planctomycetaceae bacterium
GAACGGCGGCTAGCGCCGGGCCGCTCACGGAAATACACACGAGGGGTCATTCTTGAGCTTTGCTAGGGTAGATAAATCAATTCGTTGGAATTCAAAAGGGCACGACAAAAGGCTCGCAGCCCATGCCGGTCGATGACCTTGACCGACGCGTCTTGTTCGATCTCGTCAGCGGCTCGACCATAGGCCAAGGCAAAAGCTCGCTGGACCTGAGCCGCCGCGTCCTGCTGACCGGCGTCGCGCTGAAGACGTTCGACGAACGAGTCCGCCATGTCCAGTGAGAAACGATGGTTCAGCATCGTCAACGCCTGCAATGGCGAGGTCGTCGATGCGCGTCGAGGTGCGGCAAATGCATTGTCCGGACAATCGAATTCGGTCAGAAGATCGACCACCGATGACCGTGCGTTCTGATGATAGACGGCGCGGCGGTACGTCTCCGGACCGTGTTCGTCCAGCGGAATGTAGGTGGCGACGTTGTCTTGCAGGTAGCGATACAGCCGGAACCCCGGTCCCCCGGCCTGCAGGTTCAACTGGCCGGCGACGGTCAGCATCGTGTCGCGAATCTCCTCGGCCGACAGTCGTCGAGGCGGGAAACGCCACAGCAGCCGGCTGTCGGCGTCGACGCGAGCCGCCTGTGCTCGATAAACCGATGACTGACGGTAGGTCTGCGACAGCAAAATCATGCGGTGCAAAGGCTTCCACCGCCATTGGTGCTGATGCAACTGGCCCGCCAGCCAATCCAACAGTTCGGGATGAGTCGGCTGACCGCCCATGTAGCCGAAATCGCTGGGCGTATCGACGATCCCGGTGCCGAAGTGATAATGCCAGATCCGGTTTGCCAGCACGCGAGGCGTCAGCGGGTTGTCCGGATGAACGATCCAGTCCGCCAGTTCGCGTCGCCGTTGCCTCTCCGGCGTCTGATCGTCCAATCGGTACGGCGAGACAATCGGTTCGAGCACCTCCAGACTGGCCGGCACAACGGCCTGGCCTGCCCGCTGGGGATTGCCGCCGATGAACACGTGGAACGGACCCGGGGTCGGCCGGAAATCACCCGCCCACCATACCGGTAAATTCGGCACGGCGTTGATCTGCCGATTCACATCGGCCAACTCCCGATTCCACTCGGCCTGTTGCCGGAGTTGTTCCGGAGTGATCGTCGCCCGGATCAAGCGGTGGCGGCGATGGGCCGCGTTGATCGGTTGGCGGTCGAACGAATCGGCCACGTGCGTCCACTGCTGGCCGTCCACCGAGACCTCGATCCGGTACTCGCTGACAAAATTCGCCACGGAATGCGAGCCTGCGTCGCCCAGGCGATCGCTGGAGAACAGCACTCGATCGATGCTCTCGGTCTGAGCCAATTCGATCGTCAGTTCCGGTCCCGATGCCAGCCAACGCGCCCCGAACTTTCCGTCGATCGTCAACGCCGCGCTGTACGCATCCTTGAAATCGCCTGCCACTCGGTGTTGTCCTTCGGCCCGAGCGCCGGCCGAAGCCAAGGCGACGTTGCGAGGCGGATCGCTGGCCGTCCAGACGTCGAATGCATCGATCCCATAGCCGGCGCGAGCCGCCGGATTCGACTCGGCGCCCAACACCACCAGCCGCACGAATCGGGCTTGGACCGGTGCGAACCGCTCCTCGGTTCCCGTCCGCTCGATCTTAGGCCGAATCCACTGCGTCCGGAGTTCGGCGCTGGCCGCTTCGGCCGCCTGGTCGATCTGCTTTTGCAGTTCCGCCAGCTTGGCATTCCATGCGTCTCGCTGCTGATGCAACGGCCGCAGCGCCTCGTCGCGAGCCTGACGCTGCTGGGCTGTCGCCACCGTGCGGTTGCCGTGGTGAACGCCAGCAAAGGTCGCATACCAGCCGTAGTAGTCGCGCTGCAGCAGCGGGTCGAATTTGTGGTCGTGGCAGCGAGCACAGCCGATCGTCAAGCCTAAGAACGCCTCACCCGTCGCGCGGATCATCTCGTCAATCGTATTGGCCCGGATCTGAGCCGCCTGGGCCGCGTCCTGGTTGCCGACATCGTCGTAGGGACCGCACACCAGGAACATCACCCCGGCCTCGACCTTCGGCTGGTCCCGCCCGATCACGTCCCCTGCAAGATGTTCGCGGACCAGCACGTCGAACGGCTTGTCTTCGTTCAGCGATCGAATGACATAGTCGCGGTAAGGCCAAGCGTTGTCGACGATCTCGTTCCGCTCGAATCCGCGACTCTCTCCGAAACGCACGACGTCCAGCCAATGACGGCCCCAGTGTTCTCCGTAATGCGGTGATGCCAGTAAACGGTCGACCAAGCGTTCATACGCATCCTCCGAGTCGTCCGCCACAAACGCACGGACTTCCTCGGGAGTCGGAGGAAGCCCGGTCACGCCGTAGGTGACTCGGCGGATCAACGCTCGACGATCCGCCGGCGATGACGGCGCCAATCCTTGCTCGGCCAATCGCCGATAAACAAAACGGTCGATCGGGTTATCCGCCCAAGCCACAGGCAGATCATCCACCTCGGGCGGTTCGACAGCCGCCAGCGGTTGAAACGACCACCAATTGCCATCGGCTCGGGAGGTCTGCTGGACCACCAGACCGTCCGGCCAATCGGCTCCTTCTTCGATCCAGGCTCGCAATACCTCGATCTGGTCGCCCGAAAGCGGTTCGCCTTCCTTGGGCATCGACGGTAATCGACCATCGATGGATCGGACCACATGAAGCACGTGGCTGTTGTCCGGGGCTCCCGGGATCACGTAACCCATCGCGAGCAGATCGTCGGATGTGGCCAGCGACAAATCGCCCCCTCGATTGTCCTCCTGATGGCAACGGACACAATGCTGCTGGAGGATGGGCGCCACATCGCGTTCGAAATCGATCGCCGACGCCCGGACACAGCAAAACGCCAACCACCCGAACAACACGATCCGATTAACCCAACCTCGATACCCACAGGTTCGAAGTCGCATGAAGAATCTCCTGGCAAACGAGACGAGAAACGACGCGAGGATTTCTCGTAAGCGATCCCGCTTCGTTCAACCGTATAAGCTGGGCCAGGATTCGTCAACCCGCCGATTCGCGGAGTAGAGCGATGCGGGTGACACAACGGGGTCGGAAGTCGTTTTCGGGTGACGACCAGCCATTGGAAGACGAGCTTGCCCGAAAACGACTCCCGACCCCTTCCGCCGATTTCACGAAGATCGGATGATTCGCGACCAGCGAATCCGTGAAGCCGATCGGGATCAGGCGGCGACGGGCGGGCGTTTTTCACGTTTGGGAAGCGGTTCCAGTTCTTCCCGCAGCACGAGCACTTCGGGCGGCGCCTTGATGCCGATGCGGACTTTGTCTCCCGACACGCCGACAACGGTGATGACGATCGCGTCACCCAGCTTAACTCGTTCCCCTTCTTTCCTCGACAACACCAACATATCTACCTCCTTGATGATCGTGGGATGAATTCGATGATTGCGTTGTCGAACTTGTGCCTAATTCAGACCGGGTGGTTGGGCGAGTTGGATGCGCAACACACGTTCACCGCTGGAACCGTAAAACAGGATGGTGTTCCGACTGGTTTCCCAAATGGCCACCAACTTGACGCTCCGCGGGCCGTGAAGGCAAAAGAAGATCCCGCAGGGCGTCCCGCTTTTTTCCAGGACGCGTTCGGTGAAGTGGAAAGCACCGACCTCCAATTCGTTCTGCTGGCAAAGTTCGTTTTGGACGTAATCTCTAAGATCCGTCAAATTCCTGATCTGCACAGGGTGTGCCTGCATATCTCGGGTAACTCCTCGAAGCCTGGAAGATCGTCAGGTAAATTCTCTCAGTTACGAAGAACCGGCCGATTGCCGACAGCTTTCACTATCGGCAAGATGGGCAAACTGGCTTTGCCTAGAAAAACCGGGAATGTGTGCCACTCAGCGAAAGCGTTCCGGATGTAACGGCTCAGCTCAACGCAGCATCACGACCATCGATACGGTTTATCGGCAGGCGGTCATCCCGTTGGCAACAAGAATTTCACGGGCGTCAGCAAGGTTCCGAAAGCGGATCGCGGCCCTATAATAAAGGCTTCCGATTATGCCTGGAAGGAAGCTTTGTGACGAAGACCATCGACGAAATCCTCAGCCGATGTCAGCTTTTCTCTCAAGTCGATCCGGCGCGCCGCAACCGTTTGGCAGAGGTCGCCGTCATCCGCAAGTTCGCCAAAGGTACTCACGTTTTCCACGAAGGCGATCCGTGCCCGGGGGTGTACATCGTGGGCAGCGGGGGCGTGCGAGTTTTCAAGACAGGCCCGGGGGGCAAGGAGCACGTTTTGCACATGATCAGCCCCGGGCAAACGTTTGCCGAAGTGGCGGCCATCGGCGGCTTTGCCTGTCCGGCGAGCGCCGAGGCGACGACGGCAACCACCACCGTGCTGATCCCGTACCACGCATTTCGAACGGCCATCGCGAACGATCACCAATTGTGCTTGGAGATGATGTCGGGATTGTCTTATTGGGTCAAGCATCTGATCGATCTGATGGAAGATATCGTGCTGCGCGATGCCACGGGACGAGTCGCGAGGTTTCTCTTGGATGCTCGGACCGAACCGGACGGGTCCATCCGGCTGCCGGGGCTGAAACGCCACATCGCCAGTCATCTGAATTTGACCAGCGAGACGTTTTCTCGCACACTCAGCCGGTTGATCGAAGCAGGATTGGTGGTCGAACAGGCCAACGGTCGCGTGGAATTACGGGATCGAGGGCGTCTTCAGGCGGCCAGCGAGGGACTTTTCCCGCTACTGTGACATCGGGCCCATTTTGTCCGTCGCAACGGGGCGTGTCCATTGTCAGGGGGTTTGTCAATCGTTCTTCGATCGCTGCTGGAGCACGTGGAGGTGGAAACTGCAACGATGGGAATTGTCCTCGATATCCTGCAGGCACCGGATCGCCTCGGCAGCGAACCAAAATGTGAAAACCAACGTGGCGATCACCAACGCGCCGCCGACCAAAATCGCCAGGCATTGCAGGATGACCATGACCCGCTGAACGTCCTCCAGTTGGTCGTTGACGATCGCTCCGCCGATACAGATCACCGAGAAGAAAAAGGCCCCGACCGCTCCGACGAAAACCAAGATCCAACCCAACGCACGGTAGAATCGAATCGTCAAGTTCATCGTCGGATAGCTGCGCGATCGGAATCGAGGAGCGACCACGTCGTTTTCGGTCGGCCCGGCAGCCGACGGGATTTCTTGGGCAGGCGGAGGCGGACCACCCGAAGCAGACTCGGCGCCCGCAACGCCGGTGGTGACCCGATGGACGGTAACCGGCGTCACCGGGCTTGGCTCTTCGGCCGCTGGGGGCGGAGGCGGCGTGGTGTCGAGGGAGGGGTAGACCTCGTTGGCCCAGCGCCAGTGATCTCCGTGCTGATCCAGCAGCTCGCACAGCTCCGTGATGCGCCCTTCCTGGAACCACTGATCCATCTCGTCGCGCGAGACGGGGCCGTAGATGCTGCCGTCGGGAGTCTTCAATTGCAGCAGCGATTCCTCTTGAGTGGGATCGGCTGGTGATGGCAGGACCGGCGGCGATTCCGCGTCGTCGGTCGGCGGCGGCTGGGATGCCTCAGGAATTCGAAGCACCTGTTGACACTGGGGGCATTTGATCCGCTTTCCCGCCACGTCGTCGGGAACGCGTAACCGGTGGTTGCAGTGATGACAAGGAAAGACGATCGCCATGGTTGCTCTTCAGTATCGCGGGAGACCTTCGGTCGGCGGTTTCGGCGGGGTCGGAGACCCTCGCCGAGGGCGGTGGTCCGCTCACGGGAACGGTGGCTAGCGCCAGTCCGCTCACGGGAACGGTGGCTAGCGCCAGTCCGCTCACGGGAACGGTGGCTAGCGCCAGTCCGCTCA
>SKKK01000390.1 GCA_007121535.1 Planctomycetaceae bacterium
ACGCACTATCCCGACTCCGACGAACCCGGCCTGAACAACAATGCTTACACCAACGTCATGGCGGTGTGGGTTCTGTGCTTCGCTCAACGGGCCTTGGGCTTGCTGTCCGAAGAACGAAAACAGGAACTGACCAGGAAACTGGAGATCGACGACGAGGAACTCGCACGCTGGGACAAAGTCGGCCGCAAAATGTTCGTTCCCTTCCATGACGACGGGATTCTGACTCAGTTCGAGGGCTACGAACACCTGGAAGAATTCGACTGGGAGGGCTACCGGAAAGAGTATGGAGACATTCAACGCCTGGACCGCATTCTCAAGGCGGAAGAGGACACCCCCAATCGCTACAAGGCCAGCAAGCAGGCCGACGCTCTGATGCTGTTCTACCTGTTCTCGTGCGAAGAATTGCGGGAGCTGTTTGAGCATTTGGATTATCCCTTTGATCCCGAAATGATTCCCCGCAACATCCGCTACTACATGGCTCGCACCTCGCACGGATCGACGCTCAGCCGAGTCGTTCATGCCTGGGTGCTGGCCCGCTCGGACCGCCAGCAGGCCTGGGAACTGTTCCGGCAAGCTTTGGAGAGCGACGTGGCCGATATTCAGGGCGGAACCACGTCGGAAGGGATTCATCTGGGCGCCATGGCGGGTACTGTGGACATCATCCAACGCTGCCATACCGGCCTGGAGATGAGCGACGCGACCCTCTGTTTCAATCCGTGCCTGCCCGAACAACTGGACGAGATCCACATGCGCATCCGCTATCGCGGCCACTGGCTGCGAGTGCACGTAACGCACGAAAGACTGGCCGTCCAACACGAGCACAGCCGCTCGGGTTCCGTTCAAATCGGATTCCGAGACCAGATCGACACGCTGGCTCCGGGCGAGACACGCGAGTGGAAGCTGGGCGCGAGGTGAAGTGATGTTTCCGATCCTATGGCGAGTCGGGCTGCAGTGTGCCGCCTATGTGTTGGTGGCCATCCTGCCCTTGGGAATCGCCTATTCGGTCGCGGTTGGCGAGGGGCGCGGGTTTTGGATCGAATTCGGCGTGGGGCTGGGTATGGTGGTGTTCGCTCTGTTGGGAATGCAATTCATCACTACGGCCCGGTTTGGCTGGGTCGCTCCCCACGTCGGATCGGATGCGGTGATCTACTTCCATCGCCAGGCGGGCATCCTGATTCTGGTGATCTTTTTCAGCCATCCGCTGGTCCTGTTTTTCGCCGACCCGGAATACCTGGCTTATCTGAATCCGCGAGTGAACTTCCTGCGAGCCGTCTTCTTGATCGCGGCAACCATCGCCCTGCTGTTGGTCGTGATCCTGCCGCTGTTCGGCTTGCGGTACGGGCTGAGCTACGAATGGTGGCGACTGACGCATGGGCTGCTGGCGGCGGCCGTGCTGGTGGTGGGCCTGGCGCATTCGCTGATGGTCGGGCATTACGTGTCCGGGTTGGCCGTGCAAGCCGCTTGGGTGGCGGCCACCCTGATCGCTCTGGGTCTGCTGGTCCATACCCGCATCGTCCGGCCGCTGCGAATGCGGCGCAGGCCGTACCGCGTGGCCCAAGTGACGCCGGAACGCGGCGATGTTTACGTGTTGGCCTTGGAACCGGACGGCCATGCCGGGATGACTTTCGCTGCGGGCCAATACGCCTGGCTGACGCTGGGCGAAACCCCTTTCTCGTTGCAGCAGCATCCGTTTTCGATGCTCTCCAGCGCCAAGGTTCGGGAGCGGATCGAGTTTGCTATCAAAGAGGCGGGGGATTTTACTTCGACCATCAAGGATGCCCGCCCCGGAACACGCGCGTTTCTGGAAGGGCCCTACGGAGCGTTTCGAATCGATCCGCGCGCCGAAGCGGCCGTGCTGGTGGTGGGCGGAATCGGAGCCACTCCGGCGTTGAGCATGCTACGGACCGCCCGCGACCTCGGCGACCGCCGCCCGCTGGTGCTGATCTACGGAAACCTGCGCTATGAAGAGATCGCTTTCCGCGAGGAATTAGAAACGCTGCAGAATCAACTTGAACTGAAAGTCGTGCATGTGCTGTCCGAGCCGGATCCTGAATGGACGGGCGAATCGGGGATCATCACCAAGGAGATACTCGATCGCTACCTGGACCCTCTGGCCGATCGGGAAGCGCAGTACTTCGTCTGCGGGCCGCCGCCCATGATGGATCAGGTCGAGCATGCTCTGTTGGCACGCGGTGTGCCATCGTGGCGACTGCTCTCCGAACGCTTCGATTTCGTCTAGGGGAATAGCAATGGGATACGTCCAAGCCCAATGGTTGGCCAATGCTTTGGTACTGCTTGCGCTGTTGGCGACCGTCCTGTTCGCATGGCTCCGTTAGGCGGTTGGTGCGTCCATCGTCGCTGCAAGCGGGCGGCACGGCGGGTGCTGCGGACTCTATGGACCGTTGTCATGAGATTCTTGGTATTGCTCAATACGAGGGCGGGAGCGGCGGGCGAGAACCTGGCGGACCAGGTGCGCGAGCAGTTTGCGGAAATGCAGGCCCGGGCTGAAGTCTGCGAGACGACGGGAGAAGATCTGGAGCGACGGGCCCGCGACGCAGCAGCGCAAGATTTCGATGCGGTGATCGCCGCCGGCGGCGACGGCACCGTCAGCACGATTGCGGCAGCCGTGGCGGGGACGGAGACACCGCTGGGAATCCTGCCTTTGGGTACGTTGAACCACTTCGCCCGAGACCTGGGCCTGCCTTTCGACCTTGCGGCGGCGGTCCGCGCCAGCGCGCTCGGCCAATCGCGGGCGGTGGACGTCGCCCGCGTCAATGGGCGTGTTTTCGTCAACAATGCTTCGATCGGTCTGTATGCCGACGTCGTGCGCCGACGCGAGGTCCGCCGCGAGCGATTGAGGTCCAACAAGTGGCCGGCGACGTTCTTCGCGGTCCTCCGCGTCTTTCGCCGCTTTCCTACATTGCGAGTGCGTTTGGAAGTTCAGGGCGGTACCGTGCTGCGGACCAGTCCGTTTGTGTTCGTGGGCAACAACCAGTACGAGATGCACCTTCTGGCCATCGGCCGCCGCTCACGACTGGACGCCGGGCAGTTGACCTTGTACGTGGCGAACCGCACCGGGCGGCTTGGCATCGTGCGATTGGCCCTGCGTGGGCTGCTGGGCCGGCTGGAGCAAGCCCGGGATTTTGACTATCGTCGTGTGCAAGCGGTACGCGTGGAGTCCGGCAAGAGCCGTCTGTTGATGGCGTTGGACGGCGAGTTGGTGCGGATGGCGCCGCCGCTGCATTTTGAGATTTGGCCCAAGGCGCTGACCGTGCTGGCGCCGAAAACCTGAGCGAGACGCGATGCAATGACGCGAATGATTGCCCATATCTCCGATCTGCACTTTTGCAGCGTCCAGCCGGACGTCGTCGAGGGCCTGGCGGCCGATCTGTCAGCGTTGCAGCCGGACCTGCTGGTCGTCAGTGGCGACCTGACGCAGCGTGCCCGCAGCCATCAGTTCCGCACAGCCGCAACGTTCCTCAGCCGCCTGACGATGCCGCAGCTGATCGTGCCCGGCAACCACGACCTACCCCTCTTCGACCTCGTGCGGCGGTTCCTCCAGCCGTTGCAGCGATATCAACGCTACATCGATGAAAACCTGCAGCCCTTCTATCGCGATCAGGGGATGGCGGTCGTGGGGATAAATACCGCCCGGGCGGTCAGTTGGCGGCGGAACGGATTCTGGAAAGACGGCCGCATCTCTTCGGAACAGTTGTGGAACGCGGAGTTGCAATTCCAGGGATTGCCGCCTGATGTCTTTAAAGTCGTGGTGACGCACCATCCGTTCATCCCGCCTCCGGGAGAACGCCTCAAGGGCATCGTCGGCGGTGCGCCGCGGGCGTTGGACCGATTGGAAGCCGCGGGCGTCGATCTGGTGCTAGCTGGCCATCTGCATATGGGGTTTGGAGAGGACGTACGGGTTTATCACGAAGCCGTGAAGCGATCGATCTGGTCGCTCCAAGCCGGCACGGCCACTTCCACGCGGCGGCGCGGCGAACCCAACGCGTACAACGTCATCCGCATCGGTCCGACGGAGTTTATCATCTCCGTCCGGACATGGCGCGGGCGCGCCTTCCAGGAAGGCGTCCGCAAGACGCACGAACGAAAGCAGGTGGATCCAACATGAGCGACCTTCCCGTGCTGGGACCAGCCCTCACACGACAACTTGTCGCGACGCTCCGACAGCCTGCCGCACTGAGGACGGATGATTCATGCCACCCGCCGCTCGAATGGATCAGGGCATCTACGCTACCGTTGACTTTGTCGGTTTCGCATTGGGAATGCCACGGCCGGACTGCCGATCCGTCCTGCACTTGATGGAACCATCGACTTGCCGGTTGGCCAGCCCCGTTCGGCACAAGATTTGCCCATTCGTTGCTGTAAATCGTAAATTTCGTGCACAGAAGCACAACGAGACAATCGGCTACAGGATCTGTACTACGGGCCCTGCGCGATGAACATCGCGCAGGTCTTGCAGATAGAAAGGATCACAGACGTGACGACGTCCTATCACGAACCGGCGGGCGAACTGAGTGCCCCGACGCGAGAGATCCATCGAGCCATCGCGACCCTGATGGAAGAACTGGAAGCGGTGGACTGGTACCAGCAGCGAATAGATGTGACCGGCGATGAGGCATTGAAGGCCATCTTTGTTCACAACCGCGACGAGGAGATCGAACATGCGGCCATGACTCTGGAGTGGCTTCGCCGCCAATGGCCCGAGTTCGATGAACAGCTACGCAAGTACTTGTTCACTTCGGATCCGATCACGCAGATCGAAGACGCCACCGAAGAAGGCTCCGACCCCGGCGGCCTGCCGTCCGGTGGAGCCGGCGACCTGGGGGTTGGAAATCTCTGGCGGTAACCCAAAAACACCACAGCACACAAAGGGAGGAGACACCATGGTCGCCTTGCTAAGACGCAGTTTGGCACCGTTGACGGACGAGACTTGGAAGGAAGTAGACGAAGCCGCCGCGCGTGTCCTGAAATCCCAACTCACGGCGCGGGGCATTGTCGATTTCGACGGACCCTGCGGTTGGGATTTGGCCGCCTTGAACCTCGGCCGGTTAGCAACCTCCGAAGAGCCGGGGCCTCACCAAGTGCCCTGGGGTCGGCGGCTCGTTTTGCCTCTGATCGAGACCCGCGTTCCATTCTCTCTGAACCAGATGGAGTTGGACAGCATCGCTCGCGGGGCCGATGATGCCGATCTCGATCCCCTGGAAGAAGCCGCCCAACGGATCGCCGCCTTTGAGGAATCGGCGATCTACAACGGTTTAGAGCCCGGGGGTATTGAGGGGATCATTCCCCAAAGCGTCCATCCGCCCATCCAATTGCCCAAGAACACCCGCGACTTTCCCGAAGCGGTCGCTCTGGCAGTCCAGACGATGAACCAGGCAGGGATTGACGGCCCCTTTGTCCTGGTGCTGGGCGCCGAGGCCTGGACAGGGTTGATGCAAAGCGGTGCCGGCGGGTACCCGCCGCAGCGGGTCATCGGCACGTTGACCTACGGGGCTCCGCGCATGTCGCCGGCCATCCAAGGCGGGCTGCTGATCTCGGCCGCCAAGGGCAACTTTGAATTGACCGTCGGGCAGGATTTCTCCATCGGATACGCCAGTCACGATCGCGATCAAGTCGAACTCTATTTGACCGAATCGTTCGTCTTCCGCGTGCTGGAGCCCAAGGCCAGCGTGCGCCTTCAACCCGAGTAGCCGCGAGCCTCGGTTCGGCGGTTTTCGACGTCGTCAACGGCGCGCGTTTTACCCCGAGAGGCAAGAAGTCCCGTTTTCATTGCGTTTGACTCTTTCATTTGACCAGGAGAGCACGATCATGTTGACCGTTACCACC
>SKKK01000503.1 GCA_007121535.1 Planctomycetaceae bacterium
ACGACGGCAGCCGAACTGGTCGACGCGATCGAAAGCCACTCGGGCGCCAACGCGCTGGTCGCGGTCACGTGGGAGGGCGATCCGGACGCCGACATCACCAGCGGGATCGACGATTCGCTGCATCTGCGGGTGGTCGGTTTGGGGTCCAGCTTCGAGACGGCCAGCGACCTGGGATCGATCAGCGATTCGCAGTATCTTCTGATTTCCGCCGCCATCGTGGCTCAAGAGAATCCGTTCGATCTGCCCGGATCGCCGGACGAACCGGGGCAACGGGATCTGCCTCCCGAGATGCGAAGCGAGCAGCACGTCAATCCGGACTTCGGACCGGATCGCGTTGCCGGGATCACCACGATCATGTACAACTTCCGCGGCGATTACGGCTTCGACGCCCTGGGGAATCCGCTCAGCAACGCCATCACCGACAGCCAGAAGACGCGGGTGCGGGAAGTGGTCGAGTTGTGGGGGCAGCACGTGGGCGTCCAATTCCTGGAAACGCCCGACCAGGGCATCACGTTCGTTTCCGGGGATGTGAACGCGCTCAGTTTGAACAACCCGTCCGTGATCAACGAGCCGACGGCCAATCTTCGTGTGCGGACGGACCCCCAGTTCCAGAATTCGATGTTGATCATCGACAGCAACCAACCTTGGAACGACCAGTTTGGCGGCGATTGGTTCAAGCGGGCCATGATCGGCACGGGCTTTCTGCTGGGCTTGCAGCGGATGAACGACCAACCGCTGACCAACATGATGGCCTTCGGAGCCGAGAATCAACAATTGGGCGGCGTCGGCAGCTTTTTGGGGACCACCCCCTTGGAAGGTCGTTCGGTAGAACCCAAGTTCCAAGGGATCCACGACACGAATCGTCCCGAGATATTCGGCGTAAACGCGATTGTCCCCGAGCCGATCTTTCCCGGGGTTCGTGACATTATGAACGCCCAGTACGTCCATCGCCCCGAAGGCAAAGACATCGACCTGTATCGATTCACCCTGGATCTGCAGGACCAGGACGCTCAGCAGCCCAAGAAAGGCTTGCTGACCTTGGAGACCTTCGCCGAACGTTTGCCGAATTCCAGTCTGTTGGACACGGTGCTGTCGTTGTACCGCGAGGTCCCGATCCACGACGCCAGCGGGACGGTTGTCGGTTACGACCGGGAATTGATCGCGCGCAACGACGACTATTTCGGTTCGGATTCCTACATTCGCATGGAGCTGGGTTCGGGAACCTACTACGTTGCGGTGACCGCCGCAGGCAACACGGACTTCGATCCGGTGATCGAAGATACCGGTTGGGGTGGGACCAGTCAGGGGGCGTACGAACTGCGTTTCAGCTTCCGCGCCGAAGTCGATCAGAACGACGTCATCCGGGACATGGATCGTTTCGATCAAGACGGCCAACCCGGTACGCGACTGGACGGCAATGCGGACGGGACGCCCGGCGGAGTATTCAATTTCTGGTTCCAAACGCGACCTCTGGAACGCCTTATCCGTCTGACCGGCGACAGCAGCAGCTACGTCGACGGCCAGACGTTGACGATCGAGGATGCGTTCGGTACCGTGCGCCGCTTTGAATTCGATAACAACAATCAACTGGTCAATCCAGGCGCCATCAGGTTGGACTTTTCCGACGGACCTTCCGCCGCCATGATGGCCACTCGCTTGGCCAACGCGATCAACCAATCCGGTTTGAGCGGGGTGTCGTTCACGTTGGATGGAACCTCGATCCAGTTGTCGGGCGAACGTCTGGCCATTCTCAGCAGCAACGCCAGCGGCATCGAACTGGACGGCAAGACGATCTTCGTCGATCGCACGTCGGGGGTCAATTTGAACGGCTCGCTGGAGAAGCCGTTTGACAGAATCAACGCGGCCTTCGCGGCGGCGGTGCCAGGGGATATCGTCCGCATCGTCGGCAACGGCGGGTTGGACGGCGATCCGGCCACCATCGAGGACAATTTCGCTTACGAGATCGGTATCCCGGAAGCGGGAACGGGGATGACAAGTCTGCGGGACGGTCAGACGATGGATGTTCCCAAAGGGGTGACGACCATGATCGACGCGGGCGCGATTTTCAAACTGCGTCGCGCTCGGATCGGAGTCGGCAGTTCCAACTTGACCATCGACCGCAGCGGCAGCGCCCTGCAGGTGCTGGGAACCCCGATACTCGTGGGCATTAACGGACAGGTGATCACCGACGATCAGGGGCAGGCGGTCCCGGGGTTCGTCTATTTCACCTCGCGGATGGACGAGGAAACGGGCCAGGACTTGACACCAGCCCGGACCACGCCGGCGGCGGGCGACTGGGGCGGGATCAAGTTCCGCGCCGATCTGGACAAAGCGGCGGCTCGGCCCAACCTGGAGAGCGAAGGCATCTTCCTGAACTACGTCAACCATGCCGACATCCGCTACGGCGGTGGTCTGCTGCGGATCAATGCGATCGACCAGGTGGTCAACCCCATCCAGATTTTGGAATCGCGGCCGACGATCAGCTACAACCGCATCTCCTTCAGTGCGGATGCGGCGATGTCGGCGGATCCGAACAGCTTTGAAGAATCCAATTTCCATTCGCCGCAGTATCAACGCGGCGAACTGTTTACGTTGGATTACGAGCGGATCGGGCCGGACATCACGGGCAACATCCTGCAGAACAACTCGATCAACGGTCTGTTCATCAAGATCGAGACGCAGCCCGGCCAGCCCATGCGACGGCTGACGGTACCGGCTCGCTTCGACGACACGGACATCGTCCACGTGCTTTCGGAGAATCTGATCATCCAGGGTCAGGCCGGCCAGGCGGTTCTCGAGACCGAGCGTCCGTCGGTCCAGATGGTGACGCTCAACTCGCAGCCCGGCGGCAGCCTGAGCCCGGGCGAGTACACGTACAAGCTGGTCTTCGTCGACGTCCAGGGTTTCGAAGGACGACCTTCGGAAGCGACTTCGCTAGGCACGATCGCCGCCGGGCACGGCACGCTGCTGGTGCAAAATCTGACGCCGGTCAGCGGCAACTACACCTCGCGTCGATTGTACCGCAGCGAAGTCCAACCGGACGGCTCGAAAGGTCCTTATCATTTCGTTGCCAATCTGAACGCGAACGACACCACCTTCCGGGATACGGGCGCAGTCACGGGTGCGGTGCTCCAGCGAGATCCGCCGTCGGTCGGCAATGTGGTACTCGAACAACGCACGCAACCATTTGTCGTTCCGGGATTGGCATCGGGCGATTACCATTACCGCGTCGTCTTTGTGGACGAATTCGGGGCTCCGGGCGCGGCTTCGGACCCCACGGCGGTGATCAACGTCGTTCGACCGGGTTTCGGCCCTGCCAATCGCGTCGTGGTCGATCTGACCGACTTGCCTGCGGCGCCGGCAGGTTCCACGCAGCAGATCTACCGCAGCCAATCGGGCGGCAGCGGTCCCTACGTCCTGGTCGGCCAGATCGATGCCGGCGAAACGACGTTCACCGACAATGGTTCGACCGTCAGCGATCCGACGGGGAATCAAGTGACACTGGACCCGACGCTGTTGGGCGTCGTGCGGGCTCGGCCCAGCGCCCGACTGATGATCGATCCGGGCTCGGTCATCAAGTTGGAAGGCGCAAGGATCGAAGCGACCTTTGGCGCCCAGTTGATCGCCGAGGGCTACGACGGCCAGGAGATCATCTTCACGTCGAAGCTGGACGATCGCTACGGCGCCGGCGGCACGTTCGACACGAATAACGACGGTATCTTCGGCGTCGATCCCCAGGCAGCGGAACCCGAGCGGGGACAGTGGAGCGGGCTGTTTGTCGGCCACTTGGGCAAACTGAACTTGGACCACGTGTACTTGGCCTACGGCGGAGGCGACAACAGCAAGATCGAAGGGACCTTCAAGGGTTTCAATGTCATCGAGATCCATCAGGCGACGGCCCGCATCGCCAATAGCATTATCGAACAAAACGATCCGGGAATGGGCGGCCAAGGCCCGAACGATCGTTTCGGCCGTGGTCCGAACGAAGGCGCAACGATCTTCGTCCGCGGCGCTCAGCCCGTTCTGTTGAACAACACCATTCGCGATAACGCCCATGTGGCCATCAGCATCAATCTGGATGCGTTCACTCACGACCTGCTGCCAGATCCCGGACGCACCTCGGGAATGATCGATCAGTCCACTGAGTTTGGTGATAATCGCGGACCGTTGGTTCGCGGCAATCGAATCGCCAACAATGGTCCGGTGGGAACCACGGGGGGTGTAGGCACCAACGGGATGGAGGTGCGAACCGCCGGCGTGATCGTTGCGCCGGGTCAGCCTGCGCATGGCGCGATGATCAGCCGCGGGATGACATTGTCCACGCAAAGCGTTTGGGATGATACGGATATCGTCCACATCCTGTACAACGAGGTTTCGATCCCCAACTTCAACACGTATGGCGGATTGCGTCTGCAGAGTGCGGCGGATGAGAGTCTGGTGGTCAAGATGTACAGCTTGCCGCTGTTCGGCGGGGTCGGTAACGCGATCAACGATCATTACAACGTGTACCCGACGATGGGCGCCGGGTTCACGGCCACCGGCCGCCTCATGGAGATCGAAGATCGGATCGGTGGCGTCTTGCACGTCGTGGGTCAACCGGGATTTCCCGTTATTTTGACCTCGCTGCACGACGACACGGTCGGCGCGGGTTTGCAGCCGGATGGTCGCCCGCAGAACGACACAAACAACAATGGCTGGAATACTCGACCTTCACCGGGCGATTGGCGCAGCTTGCGGATGGACCAATTCAGTCATGACCGCAACGTCGAGATCGTTCTGGAGCAGGAAGCTTCCAGCGAAGCCGCGCCGGGGATCAACTCGACGGTCGAGACGGCTCAGTTCCTGGGCGACTTGGCTGCCTCCGAAACCTCCGGGGACGAAAACTACCGGATGGGTTTCGAAATCCACGGGTCCCTCAGCTCGCCGGGCGACATCGACGTATACACCTTTACGGCCCAGGCGGGTACGGAAATCTGGCTGGATATCGACCGGACTCGCCAGGCGCTGGACACCGTGATTGAGGTGTTGGATTCGAACGGGCAAGTGATCGCTCTATCGGACAGTTCGACGCGGGAAACCATGGACCCGAGTTTGCTGTACAGCGATCCGGCGAAGATCGCTGGCACCAGCGTCAACCCGTTGCAAAAGCTGGCCGAGCAGAACCAGCCGCGGCACGCATCGGGCTTGCTCAAGGACCACTGGACCACCAACGAACGGGATGCAGGCATGCGAGTGCTGTTGCCGGGCACAACCGGGCAGCGCAGCCCGTACTCGATCCGCGTGCGCAGCAGCAACCTTTCGGCGACCGATCCCTTCGAACAACTGCTGGACCCCGGCCGCGTCGGTGACGGATTGACCTCGGGGGTTTATCAACTGCAGGTGCGCACGCGCGAGACGAACGAGGTGCCCGGATCGACGGTCCGCTATTCGGAGATCCGCCACGCTCAGAACGGCGTCGAATTGATCGGGCTGCCCAAGCGTTCGCCCTTGTTGGGCGAAGCGATGGAAGACGAATGGGTCGCCGAGCGAGAATTCGGTTTCGCTAATTCTGCCAGCAACGACGACGCGCTCTTCATTACCACGATCGGCCCATTCGTCCAGTCCACCACGCCTTTCAACCCCAGCAGTCCCGGCCAGCGGCCGCAAGACCTGGGCAATGTCCTGACAACCGACCGCGCGGCAATCTCGCTGGCCGGGTCGTTGAGCAGCGCGACGGACATCGATTTTTATCTTTTCTCCGTTCGCTTCGACGCGGTGAGCACGGGAACAACTCCTCACCACGCGGCGCTGACGTTCGACATGGACTATGCGGATGAACTGGGGCGTCCCGACACGACGATTAC
>SKKK01000539.1 GCA_007121535.1 Planctomycetaceae bacterium
AGGTTTCCGAGGCGACGAGCTGCGAACGCTGGCGGATCTGGGGGCCGAGGTGTTCCTGTTCGATTATCGGGGCTACGGGGATAACGCCGGACGTCCCACCGAGGCGAACCTGAATCGCGATGCCAGGAGTGTTTGGCGGTACTTGGTCGAGGCTCGCGGGATCGACCCTTCGCAGATCATCCTGTTCGGCGAATCGTTGGGCGGCGGCGTCGCCGTGCGATTGGCGGCCGACGTCGGCCGCGACGGTTCGCCACCGGGAGGCGTCATCCTGCGATCTTCGTTTTCCTCGTTGGTCGACGTGGCGGCTCACCATTATCCCTGGGCGCCCGTGAGACTCTTGCTGCTGGATCGCTTCGAATCTCAGCAACATATGCCTGATGTCACCAGCCCGATCCTGATGATCCACGGCTCGCGCGACAGCATCGTCCCCATCCGGTTTGCTCGGAAGTTGTTCGAAGCCGCGCCGGTCCAGTCGGCGGATGGACACCCCAAACGGTTTGCCGAGCTGGAAGGCGCCGATCACAACGACATCCCGTACGTCAGCCCTCGAGAATACCGCGACGCGATGGCCCATTTCCTGGACGCGGTGCTTGGTGACTGATCGCTGCAGCAGCATCAACGTTCGCTTGATTCGGTCGGTCGGCCGCTGGTCACCTGGAAACCCATCTGTTCGATCATGCGATAATCCGCCTCAGGTATCTGGCCTTTCGTTGTCAAATAATCGCCCACGAAGATCGAATTGGCCGCGTACAGCCCCAACGGTTGCAGGCATCCCAAGTGCAATTCTCGCCCACCCGCAATACGGATCTCGCGGTCCGGATTCGCAAAACGGAACACGGCCAGCGCCCGCAGACAATGCCGCGGATTGAGTTGGCGGTAGGACTCCAGCGGCGTTCCCTCGATCGAATTCAGGAAGTTCAACGGGATCGACTCGACACCCAGTTCACGTAACTCCATGGCCATCTGCACGATGTCCTCGTCACGTTCGCCCATGCCGATGATGCCGCCCGAGCACAGTTCCATGCCCGCCGTACGCACGGCGCGCAACGTCTCGATGCGATCTTGATACGAGTGGGTCGAACAGATCGCCGGGTAGTGTTCCGCACTGGTGTTCAGGTTATGGTTGATCCGGTCGACTCCGCAAGCCTTCAATCGATCTGCCAACGGTTGGGACAGCAACCCAAGCGACGCACAGACGTGCAATCCGTAACGCGATTTGATTTCCGGCACCAGTTCTTCGACCGCCCGCATTTCCCGCTCGTTGGGCGAACGCGCCGATATCACGATGCAATACGTTCGCGCGTTTCGTTCGCGAGCCATACGAGCGCCTTCCATCAACTGATCGCGTTGCAGGATGTTGTACTTCGGGATCGGCGCATTGGACACTTTGGACTGAGAACAATAAGAACAATCCTCGGGGCAAAGGCCGCTCTTGGCATTGATCAAAAAGTACAACTGAACCGTGTTACCAAAATAGCGATGGCGGATCTTGTAGGCAGCCGACAGCACGTCCAGCAGTTGACGGTCGGCTGACCGCAACATAGCGATCCCTTCCTCATGCGTCATCCGGTGTCCGCGCAAAATGCGCTCGGACAACGCGTGCCAATTGCCATCGAATTTCGACTGTTCTGGCTTGATTTTCACCGCAGTAGACGGCATCATACTCAATTCCTGTTCGATTCGAATGACTTCAAGCCCGAGATCATAGCAAGTTCAACCCGGTTACGTCGATGCCCTTGCCGAAGGAAAGCGGATTGGTTGTGAGGGTACAGCGAACGGTCATTCGTCGGACGATCGCCCGATATCGCAGGCATGTTCGCACGGGTAGGACGGATTCAGCCGATCGCGACGCCGCGCAACTTGCAGATAAAGCCACTGCCAGATCGGCAAGCTGAACGGGAGATGCACCAGCGGCACCAGCGGCCACAGCCGAGGCAGGCGACGAGTCAAGTATCGCACGGCGGAAGCACCGGCATAACGACGGCCGTTGGCAGCGACCACGTACATCTGCTGCATCAACGCAGAACGGGGCAGGTCGGGAAAACGTTCTGCCACCTCCGGGTCATGCAACGAAAGAAATCCTAGCCGTCCACCGCCATCCCATCGCGCCAAACGATCAACCTGGGATCGACAAAACCCACATTGGCCATCGTATATCACCACATCGACCGACGAATCTGGCGATGAACCCGCTATCAATGTATTGATGTCCCATGAAATGGACTGGGTTGGTTCCCGCCTATTTCGAGGCGGACAGATCACCGACGGCGTACCGCATTTTGGCCCGAGCACGGCTGAGGGTCGGGCCGACGCTGTTTTCGGGAACACCTGTCGCCCTACTGATCTCCCGATAACTCTTGCCCTCCAGATGATACAGGCGAACGACATCCGCCTCGGAACCGCTCAAGCGGTGCATCAACTGTTCCACTTCCTCGCGATCGCTGATACGCTGTTCGGCTGCGGCAGCCGAAGGGTCAGCCAGTGGCTCGCGATGCGACACGGTAACGTCGACCGACTTGCCGGACTTTCCATGACGCAGCAACTCGCGGACAACGACTCGACGGGCAATCACCGTCAAATACGTGGCGAGACTGCTTTCGCCACGAAATTTTCTGAGCACGGAATAATCTTCCCGAAGAATCGTCAGGAAGAATTCCGAGGCCAAATCCTCTTCGTCCTGCGGCGTCAACTGCAACGACTTCGACCGTGCCGTGTGTCGAATGACATGAAGGACCAAACCGATAAATCGGTCAACAAATTTGTCCCATGAACGCGGTTCGCCATCCAAGCACTCTCGCAATAAGTCTCGATCAATCGATGAAAGTGCCACAGTTCGATTCCCAAAAGCAGTTCGAATCACAATGCCAGCGGATTCAGCTTACGGTCGCAGTCGCTCGCGGTCCTCTTCCAATCCCATGCTCTCGTTGCTGACCGTTTAGACGACCAAGCGATCGAGCGGTTCCACAACACCCGGTAACACGCGGCATCTCCGCCCGTCCAAGTACTTTCATTGTAAAGACGTTGCCGGGATCGAGCAAGTGAAACAATTTCAAGAAAGTATATCGGGCTATATTAACACCACCTTATAGAGTGGTACTTGCAGGACAAGCTCGTTCGTCTTAATCGCTTGACATCCGCTTCGATCATTATTAGGCTCTGTCAGAAAAGGGGTTTGACCCTCTCCGGGCACACCGCGGTTCCCAAGTTTCAGCGTACCCTCCAAAAGGTCTGCCCCTTTTTTCTGACAGAGCTTTGAGTACGGACTTTTCGAGTGTGGCGAAAGTTGTTTTCGCATAAGGTGTTAAGAAGGAGATTCCAGAAGATGACGCACGTTGTTGCCCAACCATGTGATAACTGCAAATACACAGATTGCGTGGTCGTTTGCCCTGTCGAGTGCTTTTACGAGGGCGAGACGATGCTGTACATTCATCCGGACGAATGTATTGATTGTGAGGCATGCGTTCCAGAATGCCCCGTGGAAGCGATCTTTCACGAGGACAACCTGCCAGAGGAGTGGGCTTCGTATCTGCAATTGAATGCCGAAATGTCGGAAAAGTTACCGCAGATTACGGAAAAGAAAGAGCCGCTGGCCGATCAATGATGGTCGGGTGTTTGCCCGGTGCCACATGGGTGCTTACCAGGTGCCGCGCACACCGGCGACCCCCATGATGCCACCGGTGCCGTAGCCGGTGATTTGCTCGTAGTCTTTGTCCAACACGTTGTCGATCCGCGAGAACAGTTGGATGCCCGGCGTGATCCGATAATACCCCGCCACGTTCAGCAAGGTGTAGCCCTGCAGGATGACGTCGCCGTCACGAGAATCGGTACGCGGTCCCACCAGCCAAGCGGTCAAATCGACGAAAGCTCGGGAATCCAAGAAATGGTGGCCGATTCCAATATTTCCTTTGTTGCGAGGACGGCGCACCAGCGGGGCGTTCGTCTCCAGATCAAGCGTATCGGTCCTGGTGTAATTCGCCGTGATGACGGTATCCTCCGTCCAGTACCATCGGCTGGTCACCTCGACGCCATGTGTCTTGGCTTGGCCGATATTCTCCAGGGTGAACGTGCTGAGATCGAACAGAATGAGGTCCCGGATGTCGTTGCGGAAATAGGTGACGTCGATGTACGCCCGATCGCAGAGAATCTGCTGACCGATCCCGACGTCCCACCCCTTGCTCCGTTCAGGTCGCAAGTCCACATTCCCGAACGGGAATAGACTCTCTGCCAGCGACGGCGCTCGGAATCCGGTGCCGATCGTGCCGTGCAGCGAAGTGCCCGTTTCGTGGATCTGATACATCGAGGTCACGCGATAGGTGTCGGCCGAACCAGCCGTGTTCCATTGGTCCCAGCGAAATCCGAAGGTATTGAACCAACGGTCTGCCCATTGCCATTGGTCCTCGATGTAAAAACCCGATTTGTGCTGCGATTCCTCAGTGAACGGCGGAAACCCAAACGGGGCCAACGACGAAGCGCTTTCGTCCAGGTAATCGACGCCGACGACCAGCAGGTTGTTCTGCGTCAATTGCAGATTGGTCTGCCAATCGAAGAACAGCGTCTGCCCCTCGAATCTGGTCGGGAACATGTCGTCGGTATCTTCGCGGTCGTAGTCGGTCAAGTGAAAGGCAAGCTTCGTTTCGATCAAGTCATCGACCAATCGCCAGGTGGTTTGGACGCGGGTGAACAATTGCTGGGTAAAGTACAGACGAAACAGATCGTCCGTCGGCGGCTGACCCAAACTGAACGGCGCGTCGTCCAGCTCGGCTCGCGAATCGATCCAACGGACCACCCAATCGACTTCGAATTGATCGCTGGGAGTCCAGCCCAGACGACTGGAGACGGTTCCCAAGCGAAACCCGTCGGGTTCGGTATTTCCCAGTCGTCGAGCGGCGGCGGAAAAGCCATCGGTGTGGAAGTACGAGCCGCCGACCGAGTAGTGGTAAAGATCGGTACCACCACTGGCCCGGATGCCTTCTCGATGCGTTCCGTAGTTGCCGCCTTCTCCGAAGGCCTGGATCTGCAATGGCCCTTCGCCTCGGCGAGTCACGATGCTGACCACACCGCCGATCGCATCGGTGCCGTACAAGGTGCTCTGAGGCCCTCGCACGATCTCGATCCGCTCGATCTCGTCAATGGCCAAGGCCGAGAAATCGAACGAACGGCCGGCGTTGCTGGGATCGTTCATCGGGATACCATCCAGCAGCACCTTGGTATGCTGCGAATTGGTCCCACGCAAGAACACGGAGGTCTGTCCGCCGACCGGTCCGGCGCGAACCACGTCCACGCCGGGGACGTCCCGCAGAGCCTCAGAGACCATGGCGAAATTCTGGTCCTGCAACTGCTGGCCGGAGATCACCGTCGTGGAACTGGCCACCTGCTGCAACGGTCGCGGAGTTCGAGTCGGTGCCTCGACCTCCTGCTGCCGGAATTCGGCCTCGACCGTCGTCTCGGGTAGTTCCGTGACCCCTGGAGGCAAGAAGTCTGCCGAATCGAATGCCTCATCCACTGCTTCATCGGTGGATTCTACTGGCGATGGCGAATCTTGCACGCGAACGTCTGCTTGGGCTGCTGCCGGTGCCAGCATCAAGACGCCCAGGCAAAACGGTACAATGCCGAGTTTCCCAACAGGCATCAAATCGTGCCCCTTTCAAGTCAATGGACCGAAACCGTGACAGATCTATCGGTCCTTCGGATTGAACCGGTTGCGACGTTTCCCTCGTGGCGTTTCAACCGTTACAATCGTTACGGATTCGTTTGCTGGTCCTCGTGCGTTGTCCAGACCAAAAATGCGGATTGTGAGCGGCACGGCGCTAGCCGCCGGTTCTGCACGCCACCGGCGGCTAGC
>SKKK01000320.1 GCA_007121535.1 Planctomycetaceae bacterium
AAACATTACCAAATCATCCGAGACGAAATGGAAGAAATCCTTCAGGAACTCAATATTGCGGCCTAACGGCAAAACCAAACATCGACAATAAATTGTCGATCTTAACGCATGAAGGGCCTAAAGTCGTCGTAGTTCGACGGCGGTTTCGTGCAAGCGGACCTTCTTTTCGACGGTGCCGACGCGAACAGACGAATTGACGATACTGGTCCCCGTGCGTTTCTTGCGGACTTCGTGCATTTCGACGGTTTCAAATCCGTGTTGACTTGCGATTTCCGCGAACCAAACATCCGTGGGAAACTCGATGCCCTGAAGGATATTGTTACCGATGACAACAACGGCGGAACCACCGGGTTTCAATACCTGTCGAGCGACGCGGCAAAACCGGTCGCAGTCATTGAAATACGTGGTCGCATAGTTCGCCCAACCAGGTCCTCCATAGGCGCCTTTCCCGACATTTTTCGAGCGAAGTAGGTCGATGGCCTCCATCATGCCTTGGATTTTCGGTTGAAGTTCGATCGGTGGACTCGTCCGAACCGTCTGCCAGAACTGACCGAAATTCTCTTGCTCGATGGATTTCAGTTCGGCCGGTGCGTTTACCAATTCGAGCCAGAACAACTGGGGACGGGTGTTGCGAATGTAGTGATAGTTGTTCAAGTACGGGGGGGACGTGATTAGCAGGTCCACAGAACCTTCCGCGATATACTCGCCCGCGCGAAAGAAACTGGATAAGTGGACGGTTCCCGAAGGCGACGCGGGCAGTTCCAGCAAGAGCCGCTGAAACTTCTCGACGTCTTCTCGAATCTGCTCGAGCTTCAGCAGGATGGTGCCAAACACATCGGCATTTTCGATGGTCCCCTTGCCTGCCGCTTCGCGAGTACCCAGGCTCGGTTCGTACGAGTAATTGGAAAAGCTGACCATCACCGAACCGAAGGCAACGCACAACAGATCGCGAATCCAGTCGACCTTTTCCGCGCGAATGAAGTCCAACGCGACCAACACCTGACGTTCGACATCGGGACTGAAAAACGGCACTCGGCTGACAAACAATTTGGGAGGGGTGGATTTTGCCGTTGAACGTCTGCTTCCACGACGCTGGCAATGACCGCGAAATCGCTCGATGCAAGTCGACAACAAAACCAGATCGTATTGCTGCACGCGAATCTTGGATCGGCATGCCAAAGCCGCATAGGGGTTGATCTCGAAACCAATGGCATCATGACCACGCTTCATCGCCTCGACAAGCGTCGTACCAACACCGGCAAAGGGATCCAAGATCGTTGCTTTGCGTCGTCGACAAATCCGTCTCAAGACATCGTCGACAAAAGACGCGGAATACCCTGCAATCCACGGAACCCAACGATGCATGGTTTGATCTCGGTTTTCGGTGAAAGCCGTATCGCGAAAACCGAACGCATTTGGAAACAATTCGTACTGGACTTTGGTCTCGGTAGCGTTCGAAGGTAAACCGCTGCGTTCCTGTCCCGTCGAAGCACCATCATCTGCCGTCTCTCCGTTGCTCAGCCAGCGTTCCAGAGACGCTTGGCTGAAACGCCATTCGCGACCAATCTTCTTGCCGGGTACTTTGCGACGTCGGGCCAAGTCGCCCAGGGTCTTCGGGCTGACCCGCAAGAACGAGGCGGCTTCCGATAAGGTCAATACCCGATGGCTTCCCGTAGCTTCCCGCATCGTGACGCATCCTTCCAATAGAGTTGCTTAATTTCACGGAATGCCAAGCCGGGTGTCAAGGGGTAGTGCCGGTTACGGATTTGGCTTGAAAAAGCAACTCAATTGGAGAATAGCATTTGCCAATCAAGTGTGTGTTGACGAGCCCGTTGATCGAGTGATTCGTCCATTCATCACGGTCCGATGAGTTGTTTGGTGGTTCGGTGAGCACCCGTTAGAATGCATTCCGGAAAATGACCGCAAGATGCCATGCTTGGTGATCGTGGAACGAGCCGTTATGATGATCGGGCCGGATGACAGTTCTTAACACGGTTTTCACTCACCCTGTGACAGGCCAAACGATGGACAGAAAAGGTTCGGAATTCGCTGGGTTATCGGTCGCGATCGTTACGCCCATTCGCGACGGACAGATCGATTACGAGACGCTTCGCGCTCAAGTGGACTTCCAAGTGGCTGCCGGTACGACGTGCATTTGTCCGGTCGGCACGACGGGGGAGTCTCCGACGCTTTCTCACGAAGAGCATGAACGGGTGATCGCCGAGGTCGTTCAGCATGCGGCCGGTCGCATCAGAGTGATGGCGGGGACCGGGTCGAACAGCACGGCCGAGGCGATTCGTTTGACGACGTGGGCAGAACGTGCCGGCGCTGATGCCGCACTGCTGGTTGCTCCGTACTACAACAAGCCGACTCAAGAGGGCTTCTACCAGCACTATTTGCGAATCTCCGAGTCGGTCCGTTTTCCGCTGTGCATCTACAACATTCCCGGCCGGACGGGCAAGAACGTCGAGCCGGACACGATCTGCCGGCTGGGAGAACTGGAAAACGTCACCATGGTCAAAGAGGCGACCGGGTCTCTGGACCAGGCCTCGCAGGTCCTGGTCGGCAGTCGCCTGACCGTACTCAGCGGAGATGACAGCCTGACGTTGCCGCTGATGTCGATCGGCGGCCAGGGGGTTATCTCCGTCGTGGGGAATATCGTCCCGCAGGATATGATCCAAATGGTCCGTTGCTTCCAGTCGGGTGATGTCGAAGCGGCGTGCCGTTGGCACCATAAGCTGTTCCTGTTGTGCCGGGACATGCTGGGGCTGGCGACCAATCCCATCCCGATCAAAGCCGCCATGAAGCTGCTGGGGCGGGACACGGGCGAGTTGCGTCTGCCGATGACGGCCCTGGACCAGGCTGGCGAAGCTCGACTTCGAACCACGTTGCAAAACTATGGACTGCTTTGAGAGATTGCCATCTTGTCCCGCGAACTTCATGGCAAGACCGCTGTGGTCACCGGATCGTCGTCGGGGATCGGCCGCGCCATCGCATTGGAATTGGCGGCGGCGGGGGCTGCCGTGGTGATCCATGGCTGTCGACGCACCGGCGCGGCGGAACAAATCGCGGATCAGATCCGCACTCAAGGCGGCCAAGCGATCGTCATCATGGCCGACCTGGCCGACCCTGCGACTTACCCCTCGTTGGTAGAGCAAGCCTGGAACTGGCGGAACGGCGTGCAACTGTGGATCAACAATGCGGGGGCCGATGTGCTGACCGGCGAGGTGGCCGATTGGTCGTTTTCGCAGAAACTGGAACTCCTGTGGCAAGTCGACGTGCGAGCCACCATCCAACTGGCACGATCGATCGGACAACGGATGACCGTTGGTCGAAAGGCCGAATCGGGCGGCGAACCGGATGTGATCCTGAACATGGGATGGGATCAGGCCGAGTTCGGTATGGCGGGCGACAGCGGTGAGATGTTCGCCGCCATCAAGGGAGCCATCATGGCATTTAGCCGCAGTTTGGCCCGATCGCTGGCCCCGCACGTTCGTGTAAATTGCTTGGCGCCCGGTTGGATCCGCACGGCCTGGGGGCGAGAGGCCTCCGAGTATTGGCAACGCCGCGCGGCAAGTGAGTCGCTGTTGCAACGCTGGGGCACTCCCGAAGATGTCGCACGCGCAGCCCGATTCCTCGTTTCGCCCGCAGCCAGCTTCATTACCGGCCAAACGATCCCGATCAACGGAGGCTTGCGTTCAAATCCCCTTAATACTGGGGTCCACTAACGAAGTCCTTGCCCTCTGGATTGAATTCCGGTAAATTGAAGAGGTTATTGTTCGGTCAAGTTCCCTGGACGAAGGTCTGTCAGAGCCCGGGCCAGGGCTTATCGCGGGCGGTGTCGCCGTCGGCAGAGCCAGTAACATCCTAGCGGTTGGGAGGATGTCCTCATGCTGTCAAGAAAACGCGGCTATACGTTGGTGGAATCTTTGGTCGCCATTGCGATCATCGGCGTTCTGGTCGCCCTGCTATTGCCTGCGGTGCAATCGGCCCGCGAATCGGCCAGGCGAGCCCAGTGCATGAGCCAGCTTCGTCAAATGGGAATCGGCATGCACCACTATCACGACGCCTTGGGAACTTTTCCGCCCGGGATTTGTTCCTCGAGTCGTACTTTTTGGAGCGGGTTCCTGTTGCCGTACGTCGAGCAGCAGCCGCTGTTCGACACGATCGATTTCAGCCAACCGTGGGACGTGGGTGCGAACGCGTTGGCATGCGCCGTCTATTTGCCCATCTACCGGTGTCCGTCCTCGACCGCTCCGCGCCACATCACCGCCCAGGGCATCGACAACCGTGTGCCGAGCGACTACTTGGCTTGCACCAGCGGCACGGCGACTCGAGAATCCGGCGACTCGTGGCCGCTGGCCGGATCGGCCGATTCGGACGGGATCTTCTATGTGGACAGCGCGACGCGAGTGGCCGAGATCATCGATGGCGTCTCGATGACGATCGCGTTGGGCGAGGCGATGTTTATTTACCAAACGATGGGCATCGATCATACGGGCTTTCCCCAGTACCTGGACCGATGGTACATCGGCACCTTGGAAGGTTTGGACAACGAGGTGTCCGAGGGGATGGGCTCGACCGGCGTCGCCATCAATTCGCACAAGTTGGACGTTTTTGTGGATGAAAAAGAACTGTCCTTCGGCAGCCATCACCCGAGCGGCGTCCAGGTGGTGATGGCCGATGGTTCCGTCCGGTTCGTCGCAGAATCGATCGACCGGCGCATTTGGAGCGCTCTGGGAACCCGCAACGGTCGCGAACTGGTCGGGCTCCCCTGAGGATCCTGATCGGCAAAGAAAATAGCTGTCGCTTATTCCGAGAGCGGCACGGCGCTAGCCGCCCGTTTCTCGTTGCGTGGGCACCGGTGGCTAGCGCCATTCCGCTCAGTTATTTCTCCGCCGGCCCTAACGCGGCCTCCGGCCGCAACCAGAGTAGAACGGAATTCATTCGGTTCGGAACGGACAACGGAATAAATTCCGTTCTACAACATGCGCGCACCGTGCACGCATCTTTCAGCCGAAGGCGCTAAACGTTCTCCGGCGTCGGGTGTACCCAATCGCCTCGGTACTTTCGAGCTAACAGCGCGTTGGCCTCGTCGTCGTCGATTACGCGATGGGCTTCGCTGTCCCACCGCAGCCCGCGCCCCAGTTCCATCGACAGGTTGGCCAGGATGCAGCAGGCCGACGAGATATGCCCGTCGGCGATATCGGCGACCGGCAACCGGCCCTCGCGCCGCGCGTCCAGGAAGTCGCGCATGTGTTGCCGAGTGGCGGCGGCCGCGAACCATTCGGTCGGCTTGTGTTCGACGTCTTCCGGGAACTTGTCCCGTTCGTCGATCGCTTCGCCCCGCACGGGCGTCCCGTCGCGCAAGGGGATGAAGTCGTAGGACCAGACACTGATTTTCAACGTGCCCTTGTCGCCGTACAGCGTGGCGCCCCAAGGATAATCCGGATCGGGGTTCTTGCCCCAATTCCGCTGGGTCCAAACGATTTGCACGTCGCCGTAATCGAACAGAGCCGTTTGGGTGTCGTGGACATTGACGTTCGTATCGGGACGACGCATCAAGATGCCGCCGCTGGCCGCGATCTGGCTGGGCCAACCGAGGTCCAGGAAGTAGCGGACCGCGTCCAGCAGGTGGACGCACAGATCGCCGGTCTGCCCGTTGCTGAACTCGCGAGCCGCTCGCCACCGCCGCGCCTCGATGCCCGGGTGGTAGTCCCGCCAGCAGGCCGGTCCGACGAACATGTCCCAGTCCAGATGATCCGGAGGCGGCTGAGTCGGCGGGAATTCGCCTGGCGAGCCGTAATAGCTGTGGATGTCGATGAAACCGATCTTCCCCAGTTTGCCGTTTAGGATGAAGCGATCCCGCGCTTCCAGCAGATGAGCCGTGCTGCGCCGTTGGAACCCGACCTGGACGGTGCGATTGTACTTTCGCGCGGCCGCCACCATCGCCTGGCCTTCGACCACGTCCCAACTGATCGGCTTCTGGACGTACACATCGGCTCCCGCCTTGCACGCATCCACCGTGGGCAGACAGTGCCAATGATCCGGGGTGCCGACCACCACGATGTCCGGCTTCTGGTCGGCCAGCAGTCGGCGGTAGTCGCCGTACAGCGGCGGCCGTTTCCCGGACACCTGGCGCTGAGCCACCAGTTCGGCGGCTTCCTCCAGCAAACGCTGATCCACGTCACACAGCCCGACCACCTCGACCGGTTCGACCTGGATCAAGTGAAACAGGTCAGTTTTGCCGTACCATCCGCTGCCGATCAATCCGACTCGCAGCGGTGCATCATTTCCCGAAGCAAACACCCGGCCTCGCAGGGCCGCCAACGATGCCAAGGGGGCAACGCCCGCCTTCAAGAACGTTCGCCGTTTCATAACCGCGGTTCCTTTCTCTTCTCAGGTGGCTCTCTTTTTTCCCGGAGGATGGTTCGCCCAACGGCCCCACGCCGCCGTTGCGTCGTGGATCGACACCAATTTTAAATCTATTAAATCTAGCCCATTTCGTCCTCGGAAGAAATGCCCCATCAGGTCTGCGAAAGCCGTCATTACCCCACGAAGAGGGTGTGCGGTTGTCTTGTTGGCAGAACTGCGCTAGATTAGTGGGCCGGGGACTGCTGCCGGAGCAGGCCCGAACAACGGTCGAACTTGCGGACGTGACGAAGTTCGGCCAGCGACGTATTTGCACCCAAGGAGATCTACATGAAGACTCGCTCATTCGCTTTCTTGATCGCCCCGATCGCGCTGGGACTGGTGGCGTCGACGATCGTCTGCGCATCGACAGGACAACATGGCAGGCCGCGAGAATCGCTCAGCATCGGCGACAAGGCGCCCGACTGGGGCTCGCTGCCCGCGACCGATGGTCAAAGCTACCGGATGGCCGACCTGGACAGCAAGCTGTTGGCGGTGATCTTCGCTTGCCACCACTGTCCGACCGTCGTGGCCTATGAAGACCGGATCATGCAGCTTCAGGAGGATTACAAAGACAAGGGAGTCCAAGTGGTGGTGTTGAATCCCAACGGGATCTATCCGCTGAGCCGCATGAGAGATCGCGCGGAAGAGAAGGGCTACAACTTCTTGTACATCATGGACGAAAGCAAGGAATCAGGTCATCGCTTCGGGGCTCGCAACACACCCCACGTGTTCTTGCTGGATCAAGATCGCGTCCTGCGGTACCAAGGCAGCGTCGACGACAACATGAATCCGGCCGCCGTCCAGCAGCATTTCGTTCGAGCTGCCTTGGATGCGCTGCTGGCCGGGAACGATCCACCGATCACGGAAACCAATCCGATCGGTTGCACCGTCAAGTACGGTTGTGTGGAAGATTACCGAGCCCGATTCCAATAGGCCCCGGCATCGTTCGCTCGGATGCTCCGCAGAACTCGAGCCACTCGGTTGGCTCGAGTTCTTTTTTTTTGACCCGACTGGATTTTTCCCCTCCGTTTGCCCTATACTTTCGGCCTGCGGTGATTTCCTTCCATGTTTTTGGCCATGACGCATTCGATCGCTTCGCCGTAGACGGCTGGTGCGATTCGAAGCGAATACGACTCGGATTTTGAAAGGGCTTGGACGATGACAGCTTGGCCGTTCCCGCAGTGCATGGACCGTTCTTTGCAAGGTCGGTGGCTGTTCGCCGCCTGTCTTCTCTGCTGGCTGGGCTCGGCCGGCGCATCACCCGCAGCCGAGAGCCAGCCCGAGAGTGTCCCCGAAATCTACCCGGGTGACACCGTGATCGTGACCCAAGACGGCGTGGAGCTGGGCGTCCGCGACCAAGCTGCCATCGTGTTGAAGGTAGGCGATCGGATTCGGGTGACGGAGGTGCGGGGGGTCTGGATCGGCGGCCACGCCACGGTGGACGGTCAGAAGTATACGGGCTGGGTCAATCGTCGCGAAGTCAAACTGGCGGGCGCCGAACCACGTCCGGTGACACCGATCGAATCCCCGTCGCGGCCGGATGACCCCGAGTCGGTCCGGGCCTTGGAAGCGTTGAACGTGCGGTTCATCAAGAACCCGCAGGGCCACGTGATTCTGGCGGATGCGACGGAATCCGAACTGGACGATTCCGGGATGGAGCATTTTCGCGGCCTGCCCCATCTGGCTTTCCTGGACGTCAGCTACCGGCCGATCACTGACGAGGGGTTCGCTCAACTGGTCGATTCGCAACTCCTGCAGGATCTGTACGCAGTCGATACGCGGATCACCGATGCCGGCCTGACGCACGTGGCCAAGCTGCTAAATCTCGAAATCCTGGCGTTGGCCAACACGGCGGTCACGGGGCCCGGATTGATCGAACTGCAAAAGCTTCCCGTGTTGCAAGCCCTGAATCTTGCGGCCTGCCAAGTGGGCGACGACGACCTGAGTCCGCTGTCCGCGATGCCTCAGTTGGAAGTTCTGGTCCTGAGCAGAACTCGAGTCACGTCGGCGGGGTTGATCCATTTGACCCCGATCACTCGATTGCGAGTTCTGAATCTGATCGGATGTGCCGTGGACGATTCCGGCTTGACCCACCTGGAACCCTTGGATTCATTGAGAATGTTGTATGTCGAGCTGACCGAGGTCACTGAAGACGGCGCCGAGTTGCTGACGGAAATGCGTCCGACCTTGGCGGTATTCTATTGAATCCTGTTTTTGGCTTTCGCGACACCGCATCGCGCATGATGGAAGGAAGAGACGAGCATTGACGATGGACCAACACGAGACACGAGCATTGACGGATGACCAAACCGGTACCCATCTAGGCCTATGGGACGCGGTCAGTATCATTGTGGGGATTGTGGTCGGAACCATGATCTTCAGAGCGCCTCAATTGGTGTTCGGCAACGTCGAGAACGCGTGGTGGGGCATGTTCGCATGGGCGCTGGGCGGCATGCTGGCCCTGGTCGGCTCGTTCTGTTATGCCGAGCTGGCGACGACGTATCCGCGGATGGGCGGTGATTACGTCTACCTGACGCGAGCGTTTGGCAGGCGAGCCGGTTTCTTGTTCGGCTGGGCTCAATTGACCGTAATCCTGACCGGCAGCATTGGCGCCATGGCTTATGCCTTCGGCGATTATGCCGTGCAGTTGTTCGATCTGAACGTGGACTACGTCGTCTGGTGGGCGGTGGGATCGATCGTGGTGCTGACCGCGATGAATCTGATGGGCGTGATCTGCGGCAAAACGACTCAGAACATCCTGTCCCTGATCAAGGTCGCCGGATTGTTGGGCGTGGTCGTCGTCGGCTTTGGCTGGGGCGGTGGGATGGTCGCCGGGCCGATCGGCGAGGCCCCCGAAATGCTGCAAGACGCCGTGACCCTGGTTGACGCCCCGGCGGCTGGAGTTACAGCCCGGTCGATTGGCGAGATGCTTTCCCGATTCGGATTGGCCATGGTCTTCGTGTTCTATTCTTACGGCGGCTGGAACGACGCCGCATTCGTCGCGGCCGAAGTCAAGAACCGCAAGCGGAACCTGCCCTGGGCGTTGTTCATCGGCACCGGTGGTATCACGATCATTTATCTGTTGGTCAACGCTGCCTATCTGTACGGATTGGGATTTGCCGGTGTGAGCGCTTCGCCGACGCCCGCCGCCGACGTGCTGGCCTTGGCGCTCGGAGATTGGGGCGCTCGGGGGATGAGTCTGCTGGTGATGCTGTCGGCGCTGGGAGCGATCAACGGGTTGATCTTCACCGGCGCCCGGATCTACGTGGGCCTGGGATCGGATCATCAGTTGTTCGCCTTGCTGGGACGCTGGCATGCTCGGCGGAACACGCCGATCTATTCGCTGCTGGCCCAGTCCAGCATCTCGCTGATCCTGGTGTTGATGGTCGGCACCCAGTTCGGTCGCGATTCGGTGGACGCGGTGTTGACCACGATGTTCTTACCCGCCTTGCCGTGGGCCGAGTATTTCGGTGGCTTCGACACGCTGGTCGCAGGCACGGCGCCCGTATTCTGGATCTTTTTCCTGGGCACCGGATTGTCGGTGTTCGTGCTGCGAGCAAAGGACCGCGGGATCGAGCGGCCGTTTTCCGCACCCTTTTTCCCCTTGGAACCGATCATCTTTTGCCTGATGTGTGTCTACATGCTGTATTCAGCCCTGGACTACGCCAAAGGGCTCGCCCTGATGGGCTTGGTACCCTTGGCCATCGGCTTACCCTTGTACACCATTAGCTGTCGCTTGGGCGCGCCCAAGAAGGGTGGGGTCAGATCCTGAAGTCCCCCCGGGGTGATGACGCTTCGGTATACGGTCACCCCCCGGCGACTTGGTGCCCTTTTTCAAATGACCGGTACCCGATCCGGATTCGTCGCGGCTTCGCAGATCGATCTCTGACCGTCTGGTACGAGTCGTCAAAGCCGGTTATGCTTCACGCATCGGTCACTTGGTGACTGTGATCCTTTACTAAGCTTGGACAAGGAGTCGTCCCGATGTTCAGTGGAATCGTCGAGCGGATGGGAATCGTCAAACGTTTGATTTCGGACCCACCCGGGGTACGTCTGGTGATCCAGTCCGCCGAGGTGGCGCGGGGGATTCGCATCGGGGACAGCGTCGCGGTGAACGGCTGCTGCCTGACGGTGGTCGAAGCGGACGAGCAGCAAGGGACGTTCGGTTTCGATGCGGGGGCCGAGACGCTGAGCCGGACCAACTTGGGGCGACTGCAAGAAGGCAGCCCGGTCAATCTGGAACGATCGCTGAAGATCGGTGACGAACTGGGCGGGCATTTCGTCACGGGCCATATCGATGGCTTGGGCCATCTGGACCAACGGATCGACGAAAAAGACTGGTCCACCTTTTGGTTTCGCATGCCCGCTCGCCTGGCTCGCCAACTGGCCAGCAAAGGATCGATCGCCGTCGATGGCGTCAGCCTGACTTTGGTGGACGTCGAGGACGAGCGATTCAGCGTGGCCTTGATCCCCCATACGCTGACCATCACGACCTTGGGCAATCTGCAGTCCGGCGACCCCGTCAATTTGGAAACGGACGTTTTGGCCAAGTATGTCGAAAGGCAACTGGCAGGCCGGTAAGACCGGCAAGTGAATTCGTGTCGCGTTCCGCGGAAGGGGTCGGGAGTCGTTTTCGGAGAGAGTTTGGACCATGTGGTCAGTCGTTGCCCGAAAACGACTCCCGACCCCGTAGTTTACCAGCTATATCCGACGCCTTTTGTCTCGCCAGTCCTAAGCTCACTTTGGATCGGCGTTATGTCGCCAGCAGGTTGTCGATGATGCGGCGTGGTGCGCCGATATCCAACACGTGAACGACCCCCAAATAGCTTTGAGCCGCCACAGCATCGAATCCCACCTTGGACGCTACAAAAGTACAGGTGTGGTCGGCTCGGAACGTCACCTTGGCCACCGATCCTGTATCGCAGTCCATGCCGCTGGGCAGATCGACAGCCAATCGGCGAGCCGAGCTTGAATTAAAGTGGGGGATCAGTTGGTCAAGGGGTGATCGCGGTTCGCCGTAAGCTCCGGTTCCCAGCAAAGCGTCGACGATCCAATCGGCCCCCTCCAGGATATGGTCCACCTTCGCTTGGTCCCACAAAGTCAAGCTTGTCACGGGGATCTCGCATCGTTGCAAGATGCGGAAATTGGCTGCCGCATCCCCTCGCAATCGATCGGAATCGCCGACCAGTAAAATGTGTGGATCAAAGCCCCGCAATTGAAGGTGACGAGCGATCACGAAACCATCGCCGCCATTGTTGCCCGGCCCGCAGCAGATCACCACCGGCCCGGCGATCCCCAACGATTGAAGGACGTCGACACAACCGCGGCCGGCGTTTTCCATCAGCACCATTCCGGGGATGCCATATTCTTCAATGGCGATCCGATCGACCTGTCGAACCTGATCGCGCGTCAGTCGCACCGTTTCCAGTGGTGGTGATCCGTCCATCGTTCTGTCTCCCGCGGTAAAATTGCCTATCGCAAATCCAGATGCCCCGTTAGAATACTCCGGTCGATCTTCACCATGAATTTGATCAAAGGAGGCCCCTTATCATGCCTTTGTACGAGTATACCTGCAACCAGTGCGATAGCGAATTCGAGCTATTGATTCGAGGCGATCAACAGCCGGAGTGCCCTGAATGCGGCAGTCATCGGCTGCAGAAGCAGTTGAGCGTGCCGGCCGCTCACATGGCCAGCAGCGATGTCTTGCCGATGTGTCCCAGCCCTGCGGCGGGTACTTGCGGCCTGCCGCAATGCGGTGCGGGCGGTTGCGCCTTTGGCGGCTGATCCCGCCCCGCTTCCGCAACCCAAGTAGAACGGAATTCATTCCGTTCTCCAACATGCGCGCGTCTTACATCCGAAGACTCGAACTAGGGGTGGTTGACCTGCCGGGACCGGAGGTGGTACGATGATGTGCAGGGTCGGCACAGCAATTACCCAGCGCCCTGGCGCTAGACACCCGTTGCCATGAGCGGTACGGCGCTAGCCGCCGGTCTCCGTGAGCGGCCTGGCGCTAGCCACCGGTTCCCGAACGACCGAAAAGACCGAAGCCAAAACTTGGTATCAATGGAAAGGGGGATTCCATGACGAACCGCACGACGAATCGTCGCGAGTTCATCGAGACGGTGGGTGCTGTGGGAGCCACTTCGGCTCTGCTTGTAAATGGCCGGGCGTCGGGCAGTACGTCGGCCGCTTCTTCGCCGCAATTGGCCATCGACGGGGGAACGCCCGTGCGATCGGGCATGTTGGGATCGGGTCCGTACGGGACGATGTTCTACGACGAAGTCGAACAGCAGGAATTGATGGACGTGTTACGTTCGCGGTCCCCGTTCCGACACTCCCGCGGCAAAGTCGTCCAGTTCGAGCGAGAGTATGCAACGCACATCGGCGCGAAGTTCGCGTTGGCTGTCACGTCGGGAACCACCGCCTTGTACGCGGCCATGGCGGCACTGGAAGTGGGACCGGGCGACGAAGTGATCCTGCCCGCCTGGAATTGGTACGCCGATTACGACGTCATCGTGTTGGCCGGTGCGCTGCCGGTGTTTGCCGAGATCGACGATTCGTTCAACATCGACCCGGCGGATATCGAGCGGCACATCACGCCCCGGACCAAGGCCATTATCGCGGCTCATTTGGAAGGCTGTCCCTGCGACATGGATGCGATCATGGCGGTCGCCCGCAAACACAATCTACGCGTTCTGGAAGATTGTGCTCAATGCGCCGGGGGCCAGTACAAAGGGAAATACGTGGGCGCGATCGGCGATATCGGCATCAACAGTTTTCAGTTGAGCAAGACGATCACCTCCGGCGAGGGTGGAGCTGTCACGACAAACGATCCCGCGTTGTACGAACGCGCGGTGCGATTCCATGATGTGGGGATCACGGGCCGCGCTTTTAACGATGTGATCGGCAGCGGCGTGCTGGCCGGTTTCGCCTCGTGCAATTTCCGCATGAACGAATTTACGGCCGCCGTGCTTTGTGGCCAGCTTCGCAAACTGGAGACGATTTGTTCTTCGCTGCGCGCCAACGCCAAAAAGGTTCGCGAGGGGATCGCCGACCTGCCCGACCTGAAGCTGCGGCGATCGGGCGATATCGAGGGCGATCTGGGCATGCGGGTCTTCCTGGATTGGGGCAATCGGGAACGCCGCGATCGGTTCTTGCGAGCGGTTCGCGCCGAAGGGATTTCGGCCAACGGACCGGCCGGGTCGGTGATCTTGCCGGTCAGCTCGCGGATCGCCAACAAATCCACGATCCATCCGGATTGGCCGACGTTTAATACGCCCGAGGGGAAATCGATCCGCTACGGCGCCGAATGCTGTCCGCGGACGATCGACATCATCAACCGTTACGGTGGCGTGACCATCGGCCCCGGGTACACCGAGCAAGACGTCGCCGATGTGATCGCCGCGATCCGCAAGGTCTATCTGGCGATGCACACGACGTAGATCGTCGTACGAAATACACCAGCCAACTGATTCGTGATACCGGACTGATACGGGAGGGTTTCCAGGCATGTCTAACGTTCAAAGCATCAACCGGCGGCAGTTCGTCGCGGGCTCATCCGGCCTGCTGATGGCCGGTGCGGTCCAAGCATCCCAGGCCGAAGCTGCCCAGCCGGCGGGATCGAAACTGGCCATCCACGGCGGCGAAAAGGCCGTCCGGCAATCGGTGTCCTACGCGCCTCGCTGGGGCGACCCCGAGCGGGAGCAGTTGGAAGCGATGCTGCGGCAGAATACGTTGTTCTACTGGGGCGGGCCGCAGACCAAGCAGTTGATCGAACGGTTCCGCGAGTTCTGCCCGCTGGAGTACGTCCACACGTGCTCGTCCGGCACGGCGGCGCTGCACATCGCCGTCGCCTCGGCGGGCATCGGGCTGGGGGACGAGGTCATCACTTCGCCGATCACCGATATCGGCACCGTGATCGGCGTGCTGTATCAAGGAGCGGTGCCGGTCTTTGCGGACGTGGGCGCCGGGGACTGCAACCTGGATGTTGAAGACGTGCGGCGAAGGATCACGCCCAAGACCAAGGCGATCATCCCCGTCCACTTGACGGGCAATCCCTGCGACATGGACGCGATCATGGCGATCGCACGGGAGCATGATCTGGTCGTCATCGAAGACTGCTGCCAGGCATGGGGCGCCCGTTCGCGAGGGCGCCCGATCGGAACCGTGGGGCATTTCGCTTGTTTTTCGCTGCAGAACTCGAAGCACGTCACCTGCGGGGATGGCGGGGTCGTGGCGAGTGGCGACGAGCGGTTTGGTCCGCTGCTGCAGCGTTTCGGCGACAAAGGGGCCGCTCGAGGCGTCACGCGCGAAGGGGGCGGGTTCCGTGCATTTGCCACGAATTATCGGATGAGCGAACCGCAAGCGGCCGTCGTGGCTGGCCAATTGACGCGTCTGGAAGAGATCGCTGCCCGACGCGCCCGGCTGGGCAATCTGCTGACCGAACACATCGCGGATATTTCGGGGATCGTCCCCCACGAAGTGCATCCGGAGGATCGCGCCGTGTACTGGTTCTACATGTTCCGCGTCCATCCGGATGCCTTCCGGATCAATCGGGATGATTTCGCCAGGACATTGCGAGCCGAGGGAGCCCCGGCGTCGGGGGGCTATATCGGAGTGCCGCTGTACGGCGAACCCGTCTTTAGGGAGCACGGTTTCATCGCCGGCCGATGGCCCGTCAAGGAATTCGGGCTGACCGAGATGGATTTCTCCCAACACAAATGCCCGGAAGCGGAAGCCATCCTGGCGGACATGATCCGGGTGACGATCAACGAGAACATGACCGAAGAATACATCGTACAGGTCGCCCAGTCGATCCGCAAAGTCGCGGCTCACTTTGCGGTCTGAACGATGAACAGTAAACGAACGCTGCCGAGCGAGGCTCCCACCGCACGAACTTGAAAGGATCGAATGATGGACAGCAAATCCTGTAACCGGCGGCAGTTTGTCGCCGCGACATCCGCCGGATCGTTGGCTGCCGTCGCCGCATCGGCGACGACGGCGCCGGTCGCCGCAAGTCGCACGGCCAGCAAGTTGGCGGTGCGCGGCGGTACGCCGATACGCACCAAGGGGTTCCCGGGCTGGCCGGTTTGGGATCCGCAACGCGATGAACAACTGGTGGTTTCCGTGCTGCGCAGCGGCGTCTGGTCTCGGGCCAAGGTCGTTTCCCAATTCGAACAACGGTACGCTCAGTTGATGGGAGCCAAGCGATGCCTGGCGACCACCCATGGAACCACCGCGTTGATCACGGCTCTGAATGCCTTGGATATCGGCGTGGGCGACGAGGTGCTGGTGGGACCCTATACGTTTGTGGCTTCGATCAGCGTGATCTTCCTGTCGGGCGCGTTGCCGATCATGGTCGATACGAACCCGGAGACGTTTCTGGTCAACCCCGACAAGATGGAAGAGAAGATCACGCCCAACACGCGAGCCATCCTGCCGGTGCACATCTACGGTCTGCCCTGCGATATGACAAGGATCAATGCGATCGCCGAAAAGCATGATCTGCTGGTCGTCGAAGACGCCTGCCAAGCTTGGTTGGCCGAAATCGGCGGGAAGAAGTGCGGTACGCTGGGCGATCTGGGATGCTTCAGCTTCCAGAACTCCAAGCATTTGACCTGCGGTGAGGGTGGCGCGATCACGGGGGACGACGACGAAGTGATGGACCGAGCCGTCTCGTATCACGATTTCGGACGCGGTGGACCGCGACTGGGTTCGAAATGCCGGATGACCGAATTCCAGGCGGCCATCCTGCTGGCTCAGATGCAGCGCTTGGAAGAGCAGACTCAGCGACGCTGGGAAAACGCCACGTACCTGACGTCGAAACTGCAGGGGCTTCCCGGGATCTACCCGCACCGATTGCATCACGGCGTCGATCGCGCCGCGTATCACCTGTACCCGCTGCGCTATGTCGCGTCCGAATTCAACGGGGTACCTCGCGATCGCTTCCTGACGGCGCTGCGTGCCGAAGGCATCCCCTGCTCGGGCGGTTACGGGCGGCTGAACAAGGCGCCGTTCATCGAGCACACGCTCAGTTCGCGCAATTTCCAGCGGATGTACTCCCCGCAGCAATTGGACCACTGCCGGTCCCAGATCGAATGCCCCGACAACGATCGGTTATGCACCGAAGCGGTATGCTTCAGCCAACGAGTCCTGCTGGGCACCAGAGAGGACATGGACGACATCGCCAATGCGATCACCAAGATCGTCGAAAACCGCGAGCAGTTGGTATAGTGCATCGTGTTCCGGGGCCTCGACAGCCGCGAGGATGATCTCGCAGTTGCGGTAGATAATCCCGACTAGTATGAAACCGATCACCACCAGCATTTTCACGTTCGAGAAACTCGTCGAAGGCGGATACGTTTACGTCGACAAGACCGGCAAGCTTTACGACCTGATCAGGCCGCCGTTCGGCGTCTATTTCCTCTCGCGCCCGCGGCGGTTTGGCAAATCGCTGACGATCTCGACGCTGGAAGCGATACTACTGGTTCGAGACGGGTACGCCCAGCTTCTTGATCAAGCTGCTGAAATCTGGCCGGCTGACCATTCCAGAAATCTCGCGCGAACCGCTGGACGAATTGGCCTTTTCGGCCTACGAAGTCGAGTGGTTTTGGCCTTGGAGTCGGGTGACGTGGACCGGGCCATGCAGACGCTGCGTATCTTTTTTGCCGACATCCCGTACGACATTCCGTTGAGCCACGAGAAATACTACCAGACCATCTTCTTCGTCCTGTTGCGATTGCTGGCTTTGGACGTCGACTGCGAAGTCCGCACCGAAGCGGGCCGGATCGACGCGGTGGTAAAGACAGCCGCGCGGATCTTCGTATTCGAATTCAAGTTGCAAGGTACGGCGGAAGACGCACTTCAGCAGAGCCACCAGCGCTGCTACCACGAGAAGTACGCCGCCGACGATCGCGAAGTACTCCTGGTCGGCGCCGCCTTCGACCCCGAAACCCGCAACCTCGACCGCTGGCTGGTCGAGCGTCTGTAGTGGCTGTTTGCAGCACAAGCTACCTTGAACGACAAGAATCGCCTTGCTGCATGTACGTCGGATTCTCTGTGCAGCTACCAGGCCCCACGACGGGGTCCTTTTCCTGCGTGGATTGTTTCGTCCACCGTTGAGTGGACGGGGTGGACTGCATGGATACAGGGACATTCGGCGTCTCTGAACTTAGCCGGGGCGTCGCAGCATCAACTTGCATCGCAAATCGTTGTCGGGCACGGCGATCTCCTCGATTGTTTGAAATCCAAGCCGCTCGTACAAGATGGCGCTGCGTGGATTGACGGTTTCCAAAACGCAATCGACTTGCATCCGATCCAGTTGCGGGAGCATATCGGTCAGCAGTTCACGCCCAAGCCCCTGCCCCCAGTGTTCGGGCTCGACGCCCAGCATGTGCAGCAGCCAATGGGGTTGCGGGACCAGCCGACGATAACGTTGTTCGACAAAGCTACGAAATCGCAGCATGCGTTGGGTACCGTTGATTCCAACCAGGAAGGGCAATCGCCAGCCGCCGGTGTACAGCAGCCGTGTCAGCGAGGCTTGAGCTTCCGCCGGGGGCAGCCAAACGGCCACACCATGGATCGTATCGCCGACGCCGAAGACTTGGCCATAACGGATTCCGTGCTGGACAATCAACGTACAAAACCGCAATAGCATTCGGTCGCGCCGCTTCGGATTGGGCAGCAGATGGACCATCAACGGGTCGTTGGCAAAGGCTCGCGCCAAACACCGTCCGGCGCTCGGAACATCCGACCGAATCAAACGTCGCATGGAAGTTCACTCATGGGATCTGGCCTCGAAACAGATGAATCATATCACAAGGGCCGTGGTGCACCAGGGGAGACGAACTTTGCCAGGGAGCAGCCGGCCAATTGGGGATGAAACGGTCGCTCACCTGGCTCAAGCAGTCGAGCCGGCCACATTGTCGATTGTGTGGCGGCCGTGCTGCTTAGCGAGTTGCCGCGATCGCTCGCGATCCGCGCTGATAAGCACCCGGCCAGACGTTTCTTGCCAATTGAGGTGGCTGCCAAGTGTCAAATTATTTGATTTCGAGTGTCAAATTGTTTGTTTGGTAAGTCTCGGATTAGTTGGCTGATCTCGAAGGGATGGGAAGAGAAGATCGTCTCGTATTTTCTGGGGTAGG
>SKKK01000180.1 GCA_007121535.1 Planctomycetaceae bacterium
AGCCTGTTCCGCCTCCGTGGCCATCTCGACAAAGGTGATCAGCGGACGGCCATCGGGACGAACGATTTGAAGCTCGTCTCCGGACAGGTCGAAACGCACGCCCAATCGAGGGCTTGCCCACCCATCGATGTGATCAATCTCTTGCAGTTCGTCCCCCTGGCGGAGCCAACCGTCCAATCGCTGTGTATCGGGATCGAATAAATAGTATTCTTCGACGCCATACCTGTCGTAAAAGCGGAACTTGTGGACGATATCGGCTGGTCGATTCCTCGGCGAGAGGATTTCGAAGACGACTTGCGGCGCGATGCCGTCTTCCTCCCACTGCCGATAAGACCGTCGATCCCCCTTGGGACGACCGAACGCCACCATGACATCCGGCGCGGTACAGAGCTTGTTGTTGCCTTCCACGGGATACCAAAGCAAATCGCCCGCCACAAACACGTGGGGATCGTGGCGAAACAATGTCTCCAAACCGCCGTGGATCGTGACAATCCACCGGAATTGCAGGGTATTGTCCGCCATCGGTTGTCCATCGCTTTCCGGATAAACGATGTTACTCCGTCGTTGTTCGATCGTCTGCGCGCTCATGGGATCATCTCGATGCTCGAAGATTACGGTTCCGAGCCCTGTAGAATGTCGCGAGGACCTGTCGCGGTGGGAGCAGCAGCGGCCGGAGGACGGACCCAATCATCAACGATGGCTTGTCGTTCTTCTTCGGTACCCGTCAGCAGGGTCGAGGCGACCTGATCGTCGCCCAACAATTGCTGATAGGCGATGGTCAGGTTATCGTCCTGAAGCAGACCGCGAGAATGGTATAAGCGGACTTCGGTCAATGCGGCCAACGGATCATCCCCCGATGGTTCCCTGATCAGTGACCGCAACCGCGTCAAGACCTGTTCGGGGGTTAGCTGGGGCAACGGCCCCAGTCGCCAGTTTTGATCCACGTGTTCGAATAGGGCCTTCAGAGTCGTATCGACGTCGTCCGGCTTCCCTTCGGCTCGGTTTCGTTGGACCAGGATGTTGTTCAACGGTCGCGTGCTGAACGTTTCCTTGCCCGTGCCGACCTCGTAGATCGCCAAACTGGTTTCGTTGGTGACCAGGTTAACCCGCGGATTCAGTTTGATGGAGATTCTGAACACGCACAGTACATCGACCCCTGCTTCTTTGGCTTTTGTCACCAGTTCCCTCGCATTGCCGATGGCAATCAGCGTTACGCCGGGCAGAACGCTTCGTGGTCCCTGGGCATCCGCACCGGATCCCGTCCCGGAACCCAAAGTCATGCCCATCGCACCGGGCATCTGGCCCCTTCCCGAACCATATCCTGATTCGTATTCATCGTAACCTGATTCGTATTCATCGTAACCTGATTCGTATTCATCGTAGCCTGATTCGTAACCGCCCGTTGTTCCCGACCTCGGCGCATCGACGGTCTGCAGAACTTGGCCATAATCGCCTCGTTTCAGCCGAACCATGAACTGTTCCACGATGGTCTCGCCCAACTCACCGGTAAGCTGCCGGACCGGCTGAGGCAAAGGGACTTTCCCGCGACCGGCAGCACCTGCATGTCCGGGCCCGGTCATTTCCGAGCCTTCCATCGTTCCCGGACCAACGGAAGGTCGACCCGGCTTGCCCCCGATGTTCTGCTGAGTACCGATCGGGAAGATACTACCGGCGTAATTTCGCGGCGGAGTAAACTCGATGCCCACGCCCCACCGGACCGCAAACGCGGGACGCCGGATGTGCGAGTTGAATCCCATCTGGTCCAGCAGCGTTTTGGCTTGCTCGTCGTCCGCCGTCACGGCATGAGCCATTAGGAAGCGGATCGCTTGTGTGTCATCGCCCTGCTGAAATGCCCGTTGCGCGTGATCCACGTACGTTACGGGCTGGGCGGCACCGGGTCGCCCATAGGTTCTGCTTGGATCGTAGGAACGCTCCGAATAACCCTCGTCTTCGTACTCTTCTTCATATTCATACTCTTCTTCGTACTCCTCCTCGTACCCTTCTTCGTAATCCTCTTCGTGCTCCTCCTCGTACCCTTCTTCGTAATCCTCCGGATACCCTTCGTCTTCGTAGTCCTCCTCCATGTCACTCGAGTCGTAGGCCTCTGGAGATTCTTCGCCCATCGTCCTCGTGGCCGACGGTTCGTCCGCAGAATCCTCCATGGATTCTTCGTACTCCATCGATTCATCCATCGTTTCGGTCGAGGCCACCTGAGCATCCGGCGCGGCATCGCCGCCACCGCAACCGGCAACCAAGAAACAGACACAACCAGCACATATCCAAGCGTTGAAAGAGAAGCGACTCATGTCAGGCACCTCGAATTCTAGGAGGGAACGGACGGAGACCGGGTCGTCACGCCACCATCTACGCATTATGCCAGTAAAGGATCAATCTGTCGAGTTTCCTTACCCAAGAAATTTTCGAGTTTGTCACACGGTTAACACCAACCAAATCGGACGATCGCGCGTTTCACCGCCGGGGTCGACCCGTTCGGTTGGCCCGTTTACAAACGGCCGGGGGTTGTTTAGGCTTTGTCAGAAAAGGGGTCTGACCCTCTCCGGGCACAACGAATTTGCCAGTTTTCAGCGTACCCTCCAAAAGGTCTAACCCCGTTTTCTGACAGAGCTTAACCTGCTGACCTCAAGCTAGCGCACACTTTGGAGATGGGTCTGATGAGCAATCAAGTCAAATTCCTCTTGAACGAAGATCAAATTCCCGAGGCGTGGTACAACATCCAGGCCGACCTGCCCCATCCGGCGCCGGCCGTGCTTCATCCGGGTACCGGCCAGCCGATCGGCCCGGAGGATTTGGCCGCCATTTTTCCCATGTCTTTGATCGAACAAGAGGTGTCTACCGAACGGGAGATCGAAATCCCGGAACCGGTCCGCGAGATCTATCGGCAGTGGCGACCCTCGCCACTGTACCGAGCGCGACGCTTGGAAAAAGCACTGGATACGCCGGCTCGAATCTACTACAAATACGAGGGGGTCAGCCCCACCGGATCGCATAAGCCCAACACGGCCATCGCTCAGGCCTACTTTAACAAGCTGGCGGGTGTCAACCGACTTGCGACGGAAACGGGTGCCGGGCAGTGGGGTTCGTCGCTGGCCATGGCGTGCGGAGCGTTCGGACTGGAATGCAAAGTGTACATGGTGCGAGTCAGTTTCGATCAGAAGCCGTACCGCAAGGCGTTGATGCAGACGTTCGGCGCCGAGGTGACGCCCAGCCCCAGCGAGGAGACGGAATCGGGGCGAGCGATCCTGGCGATGGATGCCAACTCGCCGGGCTCGCTGGGCATCGCGATTTCCGAAGCGGTCGAGATCGCTGCGCAAAGCGATTCGACCAACTACGCTCTGGGCAGCGTGCTGAACCACGTGATGCTCCATCAGACGGTGATCGGGCTGGAAAGCATGAAACAAATGGAATTGGCGGGGGACGAACCGGATATACTGGTGGGGTGTACGGGAGGCGGATCGAATTTTGCGGGCATCGCGTTCCCGTTTTTGGGCGCCAAATTGCGAGGCGAGGCCTATTCGGGTTTGCGTGTGATCGCTGTCGAGCCCGCTGCATGCCCCTCGCTGACTCGAGGCCGATACGCGTACGATTTCGGTGACACGGCGCATCTGACTCCGCTTTTGAAGATGCACACGCTGGGAAGCTCCTTCATCCCGCCGGCCATCCACACGGGAGGTCTGCGTTATCACGGCATGTCGCCGCTGGTCAGTCACCTGCTGCATTTAGGGCTGACGGACGCCATCGGATTGCATCAGACAGAGTGCTTTGCTGCCGGGTTGCAGTTCGCAGCCTCCGAGGGCATCCTGCCGGCGCCCGAAGCCAATCACGCCGTCGCGGGCGCGATCCGCGAAGCGACGCGATGCCGCGAGGAAGGTGTCAGCCGCGCCATCCTGTTCAACCTTTGTGGCCACGGTCACTTTGACATGTCAGCATACACGGCCTATCTCTCGGGCAACCTGATCGATTATGAATATCCCGAAGAGGAGATCGCGATGGCTCTGGCGGGTTTGCCGAGCGTCGGCAACCCTTGAACAAGCCACTTTGAACGGAACGGATGCACCGGGATGTTCACTCTCGTTCGCTGTCCCCGCCCCACCCCAATCTTTTGGAGCACGCCATGATGTCATCTTCGCTCGCAACGTCCGGTTCACGCAGTTTGTTGAAGTTCCAGGCCGAACAAAAGACGTTCGAGATCGGCGGTGTGCGCGTGGGGGGACTGCCGGGCGTTCAGCCGGCGGTGCTGATCGGTTCGGTCTTCTATCACGGTCATAAAGTGGTCTTGGACGAAGAACGAGGCGAGTTGAACGAGCCTGAGGCCGAACGGGTGATTCGCGAACAGGATGAATACGCCGAAAAGACGGGCAATCCGTGCATGTTGGATGTCGTCGGGGCGACTCCGGAAGCGATGCCTCGCAATCTGGCCTTCGCCGCGCGAGTTTCCTCGTCGCCGCTGCTGATCGACGGGACCACCACCGACGTCCGTCTGGCCGGGCTTCGATATGCGGCTGAAGCTGGTTTGATGGACCGAATCGTGTACAATTCCATCCAACCGGAGATCGGCGATGAAGAACTCCGTGCGATCGAAGAGTGCGGCGTCAAGAGTGCGATTTTGTTGACGTATTATCTGTTGGACTTTACCGCAGCCGGACGCGTGCATGCGGTGCGCGAACTGCTTCCCAAATGCCAACAGGCGGGGGTCGACCAATTGCTGGTCGATACGTGCGTGCTGGATTTGGCGAGTTTTGGTTCGGCGTGCGGCGCGATTTTCGACGTGAAAGATGAATTTGGGCTCCCGGCCGGTGGCGGTGTGCATAACGCGATCGCCATGTGGAAGGGTTTGAAGACGAAGATGGGCGATCATGCCTATCACCCCTGCATCGCCGCGGCCATCGCTTCGACCGTGGCGATCGGCGGCAATTTCGTGCTGTACGGACCGGCCGAAGACGCAAAGAACGTATTTCCAGCCGTCGCGATGATCGACACGGCGCTCAGCCAATTGGCGATCGAACGCGGCCTGCGCCCGGCCGAAGGGCATCCGCGGTTTCGCGTGGGTTGATCGTTTTCGTTTCGACTCTTGTTTGGGAGTTTGCCTGATGCAATTCCTTGATCTGATGAAGCAGCGATGTTCGGTCCGCCAGTTCGAGGACCGGCCGATCGAGCGGGAGAAGTTGCTGTACGTGTTGGAAGCTGCGCGAGTAGCACCGACAGCCTGTAACCTGCAACCCTTCCAGTTCGTGATTTTGCGGGACGCCCAGCAGATCGCTCAGATCGCCCCGGACTGGGTGCCGCTTTCGAAAGCCCCCGTGGTGATCGTGGCCTGCGGGGACCACCAGCAAGCTTGGCGGCGCCGTGATGGCAAAGGGCACGCCGACACCGACGTGGCCATCGCCGTCGATCACATGACGCTGGCCGCTGCCGAAGTCGGGCTGGGTACCTGCTGGATCTGTGCGTTCGACGCCTATCGCTGCGCCCAGGTGCTGGATCTGCCCCCCCACGTCGAACCGATGGTGCTGCTGCCGATCGGATACCCGGCTGAGGGCAAATCCGCCGAGCGGCATGCCACCGAACGCAAGACGCTGGAACAGCTCGTTCCTCGCGGATTCGAGTGATCCTACCGAGCGCTCGACGAAGAAGGTAGCGTTGGATGCCTGACAGAATGAACGTTTGTTTCCGAACCCATGACAACGCGGAAGAGTTTTACGAGTTAGGAATCTGAATTCGATGTCATGCCCGCTTTGCGCTGATGATAAATGCACTAGGCTGTGCAAAGAACAGTCGACCGAAAAAAAGTCGAAGAAGGACAAGAAGAAGGGCAAGAAGAAGGGGAAAAAGGACAAGGGCAAAAGCAAAACGAAGGGCAAGTCCAAGGACAAGAAGCGATCGAAGTAGTGAAGAAGTGAGGTGGTCGCAACGTGCATCTGGACGGATCGCTGCGCACGGTCTTCCAAACGACGAAAATTTCACGCGGGGAGCGTTCTCTCATGAAGGTTTTGGCTCGACAGTGGTTTTTGGTCCTGCCGCTCGTCGCAGCGCTGGGACAGGCGGAGGACACCGCCCCCGTTTTTCGCGCCGGTGCCGCCGCCGTGGACATTACGCCGACAACGCTGCCGGTGATCGTCAACGGCGGCTTCCTGGAACGCCAGGCGACTCAGGTCCATGACCGGCTGATGTCGCGAGCGTTGGTCTTGGACGACGGATCGTTGCGTTTGGCCGTGGTCGTGGTCGACAACCTGATGATGGAACAGGAATTGGTCGATGAAGCCAAGCGTCTGGCCCACGACGCGACGGGGATCCCCACGTCGAACATGTTGATCGCAGCCACGCACACGCATTCGGCGCCGTCGGTGATGGCCTGCCTGGGCAGCCGCGCCGATCCGCAGTACACGGAGATTCTGCCCGGTCTGATCGCCCGCAGCCTGCAGCAGGCCGCCGAATCGCTCCAGCCGGCGCGAGTCGGGTGGACGGTGGTCAAAGCGTACGCCTTCAATCACTGCCGCCGCTGGATCTTCCGCCCGGACCGCATCGGGCAGGATCCGTTTGGCCAACGCAACGTCCGCGCGATGATGCACCCGGGATATCAGAGTGCCGATCATATCGGCCCCGCCGGTCCGGCGGATCCCGATCTGGGGTTGCTGTCGCTACAGAGCCCGGAGGGGCGTCCGATCGCGATCCTGGCGAACTTTGCCATGCACTACAAGGGCGCGCCGGCGATCTCGGCCGATTTCTGCGGTCGTTTTGGCGATGCCCTGGCTGCACGGATCGGCGTCGATGACTCGGATCGCCCGCTGGTCGGGATGATGTCCCAGGGAACCAGTGGGGACAGCATGTGGATGGACTACGCCCGGCCGCGAAACGATCCCGGATTGGACGGGTACACCGAAGCCGTTGCAGACCTGGCTGCCGAAGCCTACTCGACGATCGAGCATCACGACCACGTGTCGCTGGCGATGGCCGAGCGGCGGGTGCGATTGAAACGGCGACAACCGGACCCGCAACGTCTGGCCGCTGCCCGTGAAGTGGCTGAACGACTACAGCACGAACGGCGACTTCCACGCGATCGACCCGAAGTCTACGCGCTGGAAGCGGTCCATTTGCACAAACGGCCCGAACTGGAATTGACGGTGCAAGCGATTCGCATCGGCCAGTTGGGAATCACGGCGCTGCCGAACGAAGTGTATGGTCTGACGGGACTGAAGATCAAGGCACAAAGCCCTCTGGTTCCGACGTTCAACATCACGGTGGCTAACGGAGCCGCCGGTTACATCCCGCCGCCCGAACAGTTCGCCTTGGGGGGCTACACGACGTGGCCGGCTCGCACCGCCGGGTTGCAAATCGACGCCGAACCGATCCTTGTCGACCTGCTGTTGGAATTGTTGGAGGAAGTCGCGGGGCGTCCCCGCGTCGATCGCAAGGTTCCCGAGGATGCTTATGTCCAAGCAGTACTCGATTACGCTCCGCTCGCCTTCTGGCCGATGGACGACATCAGCGGTTGGGCCGCTCGGGATACTTTGGAAAACCAGTATACGGGTCGTTACGATCCGGGTGTGGCGTTCTATCTGCCCGGCCGAGGCTCATGCGATCTTGCCTATGCGGAACAAACGCCACGACGGGCCGTGCATTTCGCCGGCGGGCGAATGATCGCCGACACCCGCGCCTTGCCGTCGCGCTGGAGTGTGGCGCTGTGGCTGTGGAACGGATTGCCCATCGATGCGCGAGCCGTGACCGGTTCCATCTTTGCCGTGGGCAGCCACGATCATGACGGACCGCTGGGCGATCGACTTTGGCTCGCTGGCGCAGCAGAGGGCGGGGTTCTGAAATTCGCCCATGGGAAAGAACCAGCTCTGGCGGGAAGGTCGCCGCTGAATTTGCGCGCCTGGCATCATGTCGTGCTGGTTCGCGACGAAGATCAGGTTACCGTCTACCTGAACGGCGATCCGCAACCCGAAATCTCGGGCCAAGCGGCGAAGACTGCCTGGGACCAACCGCGTTGGTATTTTGCCGATTGGCCGGACAGCCAGGCTTCCTGGGAAGGCAAACTGGATGACATCGCGGTGTTCGATCGAGCGTTGACTGCCCAGCAGGTCGCCGACTTATACCGATCTGCCGGGTATCGGCCACCGAAGCCTTTGCCGCCACCTCGAACTGCCGACGTGCACCCCTATCGCCCCAGCACGGAACAAGATCTGGCTCGCTACGAAGCGGCGGTGTTGCAGACCGCCCCGGTTGCCTGGTGGACGCTGCATGAAGTTCAGGAAGACGTTGTGCCCGACGCCAGCGGCCACCGCCACGCTGCCGTTTTAGAGGATCATGCGACGGTCCGCTCGCCGGACTGCGATCAGCCCAACTTTACCGGTGGGCGGATGAGGGCCGAATTGGAAGGCGTGGGAAAAGATTATTCTGTGGCCGTCTGGTTTTGGAACGAACTGCCCGTGACGGATCGACCCGTCACCGGCTACTTCGTATCGCGTGGCGCGGATCGAGACCCGGATGCTGCTGGCGATCACTTGGGAATCGGTGGCACGCACAGCGCGTCGGGACGACTGATCGTATTCAACGGAAACCGCCGGAACGAACTCCTGGAAGGTCAGACTCGGTTGCCGCTGAATTCCTGGAATTTCGCCGTCTTGGCGCGGCAGCGGGATCGCGTGCGAGTCTACTTGAATGGCGACCTTCATCCGGAAATCGACGGCCAACTGGTGGCGACGTTCGCCGACGATGAACAGCAGTGGTTCTTCGGCGGTCGAAACGACCGTTTCGCGCCACTGATGGGCAGGATCGACCAAATATCAGTCTACGATCGCGCCCTGTCCGGCGAAGAGGCTCGTCAATTGTGGCAGGCCGCCCGAATCATCCCCTGAACCAGCACGCATCGATGAAGCACCATCGCAGCAGTGCCAGCACTGCTGGCTGAGAACCGGCAAGGTTTCGGATCGCTGTTCAAGATTGGTTGTCTTCAAGGACGATACCCTTCGCCGTAGGCATCCCTGATCATCGTCAAAGCCTGGGCTATTAGCAGCGTCAAAGCAAATCAGCCCTTATATGTGGCCTGACGGTACCAGGCTCGCGAGGAAAGGAATCTCATCATGGCAACTCGACGCGCTCATATGGCTAGTTTTCCCGAGCGGCAGCACGTGCTTCCCGCCGCGCTGCGTTCGATCGAGCCGCAGGTGGACGAAATCTATCTGGTGTTGAACGAGTTTGGTGAGATCCCCAGTCTCTTGGCTGAGTTCAGGAAGGTGCATGCGATTCTGGCCGGCGAAGATTTCAAGGACGTCGGCAAGTTCGTGACGCGCCCCGCCGACGAGGATCATGTGTTCTTCGTCGACGATGATCTTTGCTATGCTTCAGGTTACTGCGATTGGGTCACCCAACGAGCCGAAGCGATTGGTCTGGAAACGAACGTTTTCGGTCTGCACGCCAGCATCTACCGTCGCACGGACGGAGCCGACGCGAAATCGCGCAAGATCTTTCACTATCGCAGGCCTTTACGGCAAACGATCTACGTCGACCAGGTCGCGACGAATTCGACCTTTGCCATCGGAAAAAACGTGCCTCCGCTCGAATACATGCGAGGCTCGCAGAAATTCGTCGATGTTCGTTATGCCAAGTGGTGCTATGAAAACAATCTCAAGCAAATCGCCCTGGCGCGTCCGTTTAATCTCGCGCGTCCTTTGCGTCATGGCGGCGAAACCATCTATCGCAGTTTCACCGTGGCCAGCCCGATGCATGTGCTGGACGAGATCCGTTCATTCGCAGGAAACTCACAGCTCGTGGGACAGCGAATCGGGCGTCGACTGGGAGTGCTTCAGATGCTTCGCGCCGCTTGATTTGTCGGACTCAAGCGCACTTGCGGCGGATCTTTGTCCACACTTTGCTCAGCGACAATTGGCGACGGAGATGAGACATCCAAACGTGCGACGGCGAGTTGCTGGCTTGCAGGCGTTCACGCAGTATTTGAACCCAGTTTTCTTGCCCCAACCCCGCTTGTTCGGCCTGCCGGATAATTCCCGCGAAAGTTCTGCAGGTTCTTTCCTGGCCAGAAATGTCCAACGTGGCAAGGGAAGAATCCGTCGCCGCAACATCAAAACATACAAGCGAATTCGCACCCACGATCCGCAAGGCCAACTGAGTACGAATGCACTTTTCGCAACGTCCGCAGTTTCGATCGAATTCCTTACCTTCCCAGCAAACGCGAAGGTGGGCAAGACCCTCTGGCCATCCGAGCAACTCCCTGAGTTTCCCTACTCGATCATATTCGGCACCATCGTCCTGGATGACGAAGCGGGACGACGACATCAGCCGATCGGTCATCGGTGTGCTGCCCCAAGGCTCGAGCCGCGCGTAAGGCATCGAACTGCCCAGCAGACCGCTGCTGAACTGGGCTCCCAGGGCATGCAGGCATGCGCCCAAACCGGCGCCATGTGCATCGGTCCATCTGCCCGGCAACTCGCGCCAGTTGGTCCGCAAACGGATCAGCGGAGTCTCGATCGAACCCAACAGCCCTTCGGCTCGATTCGCGTTCCGCTCGTAGGCGTCGCTGGCACTCATCGGTATGTCGAATCCTTGGATGAACACGGCGGCACCGACGCGTCGAACACGACGGCAGTTCGCCTGGACTGCGTGACGATACATCGTAAAGGTGCTGTCGACGCCGCCGGAGTAGCAGATGACCGCCGAAGTGTCGGCCGCCCGCGGCGCTTCGCCCTCGATATCCGCTCGCAGTTCGACCGGGCGACACTTTTCAGGGCGCCAACAATGCCAAACGGCTTGGAATTCCTCCAGATTTCCCATCAGCGACGGCGAGACCGAGCCGTGGACGTGCAAAGATCCACCGGTCCGCATCGCGCAGAAGATGGCGGCCAGCGCAAAACAATCGGCGTGTTCCGTCAGCGCGTGGCCCCACTGAGAATCGACACCGTACCACAACAGGTAACGCTTCCGAGACGAGGATTCGAAGGTGGCCGACAACGTGGGCCAGCCGTCAATGACCCGCTTTCCATGCGGCCATACGTGAAGTGTTTTCATGGCTGGACTCCGAGGACGTTCGCAAGAGTGGTGCGAACGGTAGCAGGTCCAATCCGTCGTGTCAATTGCGGTCTGCCCGCCTCAAAACGGTGGTTGTTGGTCAACAGCCGGCGAGGGCGCGTACCATCGTATCGAAGCAGGTGGCCCATGGAGTCGTAGCGGCATGACAAAGACGATCCTTCCAGCGTCAAGCAATCTGCGACACGAAACGTGTTTCGCCGAATTGGCCACGCATCTGCGAGCAGCCAGCCGAGAAGCGGTCTTGTTTTACGTCGCCAATCCGGGTAACTGGGGTGATGCAATGATCGCTGCGGGAACCCGGCAAATGCTAACCACGTTTCGTATTTCCACCGTCATCATCTCGTTCGGCTTGGCTCGTCGTCTGCCCGCACGTTTGTTTCGCATTTTTTCCCGAGGCAAACAGACGATGCTTGTCTTTGGCGGAGGCGGCGCGTTGACTCCACGGTATCGTCGACTTTTTCAAATTCGTCAGTTGGCGGCCAAGTTCGATCGCTTGCTACTGCTGCCATCTACGATTGGCGTGGAATTGACCTCCGACCCGCTCCATCCTCGCTCCGTCGTGTTTCGCCGCGACAACGCCGAAAGCGCCTCGCTGGCTCCATCGAGTTTCTTTTGCCACGACTTGGCTTTCTTTCTCCAACTGCCCGGAGTTCCTATCGAAAAGCGACGCGGATTCTTCTTCCGTCGGGATGTCGAGGCGGCAGGCCATTCGCCACCGAATCACAACGTGGATCTGAGCGGAATGGGGACACATCGATCGAATCCGAGCCGCTTCGCCCAAACGATCGGTCGCTACGAAACCGTCTACACGGATCGTTTGCACGTCGCGATCATCGCCACCATGTTAGGGCGACGGACGCACCTGTTTCCCAACAACTATTTCAAGAATCGAGCGATCTATCACAGTTCGCTTCACGAACGTTTTCCGAACGTCTCGTTTCATGAAGATCTGGAAGCGATGCCGAGTGTCGAAAACGGATGTCCTTTCCACGATCCACGAACGGTAGCAGCATGAACAAGCCCAAAAAGCTTCCCGCGACCGATCCGTCGCCCATCGACCGGTTTTTCGACAGGAAGGTGGTGATCAGTCTCGCGCGACGACCGGATCGCTTTCAGAAAATGGAGCGACGCTTGCAAGCCGTCGGGATCTTGGCCGAACGGTTCAAAGCGACCGATTGTCGGCAACCCGAAATTCAGGCCGAATTCGAAGATTTCCAATGCACGCCGCGATGGTCCGTACCCTGGCGACGTAGGATTTGGACCCGAGGTGGATTCATCCGCAGCACCGACCACGATGCTCGATTGGCGTATTTGGACCGTCGTCGCGCAGATCGCATGGTAGCCAGCGGCGGCGCTTGGGCCCTGTTGGATAGCGTTCGAAAAGCGATCCAAGCGGCACTACAATCCGGCGCCGAGACCCTATTGCTGATGGAAGACGATTGCGTTTTTCACCGGGAGGCGAACGGACTCTTCGCCCGGATGCTCGAGCAACTTCCGACAGATTGGTTCCTCTTGCAGCTCGGCACCATGCAATGGCACTGGTGGGCGGCAAAGGAATTCTCAGAAAACCTGTACTGCAATCCCGGCTTGGCGATTGGCACGCACGCCGTAGGCTATTCCCGACAAGCGATGGAAGAAACGCTTCGGCTGCTGGCACGGACGCCCGCATCGTTCGATGAAGGGATCATCAGCACCCTGACCGCCTGGCATCCTCACAGATCCTTCGTAATCCGACCGAACTTGGCTGTCCAGGATTTGGAACAGTCGGATATCGGCTCGGCGAAACACGCGAGTACTGCCCGTTGGGCACGACGTTGGCGTAGATTCCGCTGGCGAGCCGAAGACTACGTGTTTTGAGGTCGCCCAGCGGGTTCTTCTTGGTAGAATCCAGCGGGAAGGGATCGACAGGGACGTGGAATTACGTGACAATCGACCAAATTGAACGCGTTAAGTCAGGAGTCGTTTTCGAGCAGGCTCGTTTCCGTATAATTGATCGTTGTCCGAATACGACTCTCGACCCGGTTTGCGCCGCGCAACACCCAACCGAATCCGACACCAGTGGTTTCGCAGGTTCTTACACGAATTCCCATGCAAACCTCCCCTTTGTCAAGACGCAACGCTATGTTTCGTTTGATCTCGAGCGTCACGGTGCTCTGGGTGGCCACTGCCGGTGTTGCTGACGAGGCCCGATGGATCGACGTGCTGCAGTCCGATGCGCCGGTGTCGGCCAAAGCGGCGGCGTGCCGCGAACTCAGGCGGGACGGCACCGCCCGGTCGGTGCCGGCACTCGCCCCGTTGCTGACCGATGCGCGTTTATCCCATGAGGCCCGCATGGCGCTCGAAGCGATCCCCGGCGACCAGGCTTTGGCCGCGCTGCGGGCCGCCGTCGACCATACCGAGGGGGTGCTTCGCGCAGGGATTCTGGACAGTCTCGGAGAACGCCGTGATCCGCAAGCCGTTTCCATCATCGCGACGCATCTTTCCGATCAGGACCCCGACGTTGTCACCGCCGCCTTGCTGGCCCTCGGTAAGATCGGCTCGCCGGAAGCCGTCCGACATCTCGACCGGGCTTACCAACAAGCCGCAGCCGAGCGACGATCGATGATCGGAGACGGATTGCTGGAAGGCGCCATCCGATGGCACCGTGACGGTGGCGAGGAGCAAGCGGGGGAGATCTTGCAGCGATTGGCCTCGCACGACCAGCCCGCTCGTATTCGCTCGGCCGCCCTCGTTGTTCAAATGCGAAAAGCGGGCGATCGCTTGCCCGAAAGAGTTCTCGAATCGCTAGGTGCCCCGGATGCTTTGGTGCGAAACGCGGCGTTTTCCGTTTTGCCGTATCTCGACAACGATGCTCTGCAGACGATCGTCGTCGATCGCCAGGACCTTCCCGTGCCCAGCCACGTGTTGCTGCTGTCGGCCCTGCGATTGCGAGGCGACCGAACCTTCGCCTCCGTGGCGTTGAACGCTGCGACCAGCAAGGATCCCGCGATCGCCGAAGCGGGGATCGCCGCCGCGGGAGCTCTGGCGGACAGCCAGGCACTACCCATCCTGCTGCCGATCGCCATCGGCGAAGGTCCGTTGGCCGACAACGCTTGGCGCGCGATGGAGATACTCCGGGGTCCCGAGGTCGAAGCAGACTTGACGCAGATTTTGATCCGGCAAGAGCAACCCGACCATCGGATTCGACTCGTTCGAATCCTGACCGCCCGCCACGCGTCGGCCAGTGTTCCCGTTCTACTGGATCTGACCCAACACGATCATGGTCCGTTGCAATCGGCAGCGATCGACGCCGTTTTTCAACTCGCCAGACCCGATCACGTCGCCGCCATCGTCCGCGTGATGCACGAGATGGATCGCGGCGTGCCGCGCGAGGTGCTGGAGAAGGCCGTGATGCGAGCCCTGGAGCAGGTTCCGGATTCGGATCGGCGCTTGGAAACCGTGCTGGAGGGAATCGATCTGAGCGATCCAGCACAAAAGGTCGAGTTCCTGCCGCTGCTGGGCCGCATCGGAGGAAACCGGGCGCTGAGTCCGATACAAGACGCGATCGAATCCTCTGACGAACCGATGTACGAAGCGGGCATCCGAGCCTTGGCCAACTGGCCGGATTCCAGCGTCATCGATCAACTTGCCGATCTTGCCCGTACGGCCCGGCAAAACCACCAGCGAATCTGGGCCTTGCGAGCCATGATCCGAGTCAGCGTGCTGCCGGGCGATTTACCGGATGACGGTAAGCTGCAATGGCTGCGGCAAGCGATGGAAATGGCTACTCGCAACGACGAACGATCCTTGGCGGTTCAGCGAGCCGGAGCCATTCGGACTCTTGATGCGTTTCAGTTTGTCGTCAGCTATCTGGACGACCCGAGATTGAGCCAGGCCGCATCTCGTGCCATCGTCGAACTGGCTCATCATCAAGCCCTCCGCGACGCCGATCGCGACGGCTTTGCCGCCGCATTAAAGCAAGTGGTAGCAATCGCCACCGACGACGAAAGCAAGCAACGAGCCTCTCGGTACCTGGAAGCATTGGGCCATTAAGACTTGAGTCACCGCAAGCGCGTCTACCTCGATTGACGAGAAACGCCTGGCCGGGTGCGTACCAAATCGTCACTGGTCACCAGCATCGCTCCGGATGAGCGCATGGCGTTCAACGCTCGCTGATCGTCGCCCGATTGCAGGTTCACACCCCGGCAACCGTCCGTGACAAGTCGGACTCGAAGCCCCTCGCGCAAGGCATCCAGGACGGTGGCTTGGACGCAGTAGTCGGTGGCCAGTCCCAACACGCAAATCTCCTCGACGCTCCGCTCTCGCAGGTACTCGATCAAACCCGTCGATCGGCGATGATCGTTATCGAACAGCGCGCTGTAGCTGTCCAGCAGCGGGTCGGTGCCCTTGTAGAACACGGCCTGGATTCGCGTATGTTCCAGATGACTTGAGAAATCGGCTCCCCGGGTTCCCTGGACACAATGATCGGGCCAAAGGATCTGGTCCCGCCCGTCCAGCAAGATCGTATCGCCGGGCGGATGCCCCGGATGTTGGCTGGCGAAGCTGCCATGATCCGGCGGGTGCCAGTCCTTGCTGGCCAGGACCAGCGGGAAATGAGGCATCAAACGGTTGGCGACCGCGATGACCCGATCGCCCTCGGGAACCGCCAGGGCGCCGCCCGGCAGAAAATCGTTTTGCAGATCGACCAGCAGGAGTGTCTTCATTGTTGCAATGCGAACAGCAGGATATTGGTGCTCAACGCCGCGGCGTCCTCGGTCAGATAGCCTTTGCAGTCCAACGAGGCATGATTCTCCATGGCGCAACTGATATCGTACGGCGAAAATACCATCGCGATGCGACCGTCGATCTCGACCGCTTCCAGCAATGGGCGGATTCGTGTCAAACGTGCCTTCAGCGGATCTCCGGCGGCTCGCAGTTGAGGGTCTCGCAGGGTCACGGTGGGCAGATCCTTTCCCCCGTATTCGCGCCGAAACAGTGGGTGATCGGGCGGCACCCGCACGAATTGAGCCTCGGGCACGGCAGCGCGAATCTCGCGCCGCAAGGCATCGGAAAACTCGGGGCTGGCGCAAATCGAATTGCCGAACAAAAACCCACCGCGACGCAGGTACATCGCCAAAGCGCTGCGTTCGGGGGCCGACCAGCGGAAATCCCGGCGACCGTGGAGAAAGATGATCGGGTACTCGAACAATCGCGGATCGGTCGCCGAGATCTGGTGAGCCTCGGTGCTCAGCCGCAAGTCCACTTCGGCTTCGACCACGCGCAACAGGTTGGGCAGCGCGTTGGCGGCGTCTTCGCTGCCGCCGCCGTGCAGCAGATTGGGAACGACCAGGGTGCCGCGCGCCGGCGGCTGATCGGAAGCGTCGGCGACCAGGATGCGAGGGCGATCCAATTTGTCTTTCAGTTGGCGATTGGTGGCATAGGCCAACACGTTGGCGCCGATGGCCATGTAGGCATCGATCTCTTGCTGGACGGCAACCGGGTAATCCGTCTTTCTGGGGCCGCGATCCAGCTCCCAACGACATGACAGATCCTGGGGGCAATACACGATGCTGGTCCGGCAGCAGGCATCCACGCCGAATAACGGCGGCAGATGCTCCGGATCGATTTCGCGCTCGGCGAACCAGATCGGGTGTTCGGCGGGCAACAGCCGCAACGTGCTGTCGGGAAACAACTCCTGCATCAACTCGCGGAAGGATTGGTCGAAGGCTTGGCTTCCGCAACTGGCTTCGGCAAAGATGAATCCTCCTTGGTTGACATAGCCGCGGAGCATTGCCTTTTGGTCGGCAGTAAAATTCAAGGATTCGCTGCCACTGAGGAACAAGACGGGCGTCTCCAGCAGATCTTCCAACGAGGCAGCTCGCATATCGATTGTCTGCCAGCTTAGCTTTTGCTGCCAGCGTCGTTGGACGTCCAGCGTCAGGTGATGGACGCCGCTACGGTGATGATCCCAATCGTCCCCCTCGCCATGTTTCAGCTTGGCCATCACCACCGGGCGGCGGCCCTTGGCCAAGAACAGCAGTGCTAACGAAGTCGCGACCAACTCATCATCTTCGCCCAGCCCCTGCCCGCGCCAGAATCCCGTTAACTGGTCCTGCTGTCGCACGAGCATCTGTGCCCCTTCGCGGTACCAGTCGTGGCGGCCGATGAAACGCCGTCCGGTCAGTCGTCCCACGCGTTCCAGGCCGTACAGGTAATAGTACAAGGCCGATGGGCTGCCAGTTCCCGGATTGACGTGGACAGAAAAATTCGACGCCAACCATTGAATGCCCTGTTCGATGGGCATCTGGTCTTGCCGAGGTCCGCAGCACTCGATCGATTGACCGACAACGCGTGCGTCCCCTTCGTGCACCTGCCCCAAGCCGATCACCATGGCGGCGATGCCCGCGCAGGTCATACTGCCGGTCGCCCGATGCAACCCGGCTCCGTCGTAGCTCCACGCTCCGCTTTCGTGTTGACAACGGCGCCAATACTCGGCCGCGCGTTGCCATACCCGATCGTCGATTTGGACGCCCACCTGTTCGGCCTCGTACAGCCCCAGCAGGGCAAACTGGGAATTGGAATTGTCTCCGGAGATCTTGGGACCTGACCGGCCATAGCTCCAAGAACCCTCGGTGGGCCCGCCGACGATCTGCGTCGAGGTCAGGAACTCGGCATGGCGACGGATCAGCAGCAGATCCTTCTTCGGCTCCGCCGCACAGAACGCCATGATTTGCAACGCCGAGGCGTACGTTGCCGATGGTTCCCCCAGGCCCCGCAGATAAGCCAGCGCCCGCTCGACCTCGGGCGAATCAGGAGATTCTCCTGATTCCAACAGCGCCAACGTACACAGTGCAGTAACACCACCCGGTTGAGTTGGGCGCTCGCGCCAACCGCCTCGGCTGGCCCCCTGCCGGCTTTTCAGATAGTTCACTCCCCGCTGAATCGCCTCGCGGACCTGTTCCGCAGTCACCTCGGCCAGGGCTTCGGGGGCCATCCCCAAAACTAGAAATATCAGCAAAACGATCGATGGACCTCGCACGCTCATGAAGATTGCCTGAAACCGCTGTGGGCTATCCTGTTGGATGATCGAAGCATGTAACCAAACCTTCATCGTAGCGCTTTCAGCGGAGATCGACAATATTTGGTCCACGCATGCTTGCACTGCGCGGGAAGGCTGGGCAAACTTTGACCAGATCCCCAAATTGGTTGCTTCTCGCGTGAATCGCCTTAACTGTCGGTGCCATAAGGACTTGCGAAGCAAGCCTCTTCTTGGCAGGACATCTCCGTTGCTTTCCTGAAGATTGGCAAAATCCAAAAAAACCTACTTTTCAGCACGACTTGCAACCGAAAACAAGTATCGGACAGTGAATGGTTCGCGAGCAATGCGTGAACTGGACTGAGGTGCGGCGCCGGGTATCCCGTAAATATCCGGCCAGGAGGGCGTGCCCGGTGATTCGTCTGTCCTATCAGGTTTCGGGGGCATCAACCAAAGGACTCCGAATCGCCCATTTTCCTTTGCCTTGAAATGTCGTGATACGGCTCCGCAGGAGGGACTGGTAGGAGCAGATCGCGGTATGGGCAACAGGATTTCCGCGTGCAAGAGACTTAATCAGGGAGGCAACTCATGCGACGTATTGGTGTAGCGATGGCGATGCTTAGCATCGTTTTGGTGGCGGCTTCGTGGGCGACGGCCAACGATAGGAGGATCGCCCGAGAGATTGCGAACAAATTGGAAGCGGAGAAGGAGGCAGGGCGGCTGCACGGCTTCGATATCAACCTGCAGATCACCGATGGAGCTGTGGTGCTGCAAGGTTCCGTCGGATCCGTCGAGCAGCGTAAGTTGGTGCTTGACGCGACTGGCCGAGTTTCGGGCGTCGCACAAGTGATCAGCGAGCTGGAAATCGAGAATAGGACCAGCGATCGGGATTGTGAAATCGCCGACCAGATCGCTGAAATACTGTCCAAGCACAAGCAGTCCGGCCGTTTACGTGATTTTCGGGTCGGCGTCGAAGTGGTCGACGGCTTGGTGACCCTGGACGGCGATGTTGCCAATGAAGGGCAAGCGAACTTGGTGATGAAGTCAGCTCGCAGCGTGTCGGGCGTCCGAGACATCATCAACAACCTGAGCGCTCGAAGTGTCGCGACGCCAGCGGAGACGCCGGCCGTTCCGGAATTGGTGCGCCGGCCGATCAACCGGGTCGTGGAAACGCCCACACGTGTTTCCGACCGAGTTGTTTTCGAACCTGCATCGGCGATCGACGGCGTAGAAAACGCGCTGTATCACAGCGAGGCCAAAGACTTGGCGGCATTGGACGATCGAATCGGTCGGGAACTGATGAAGCGGCTGGAATCGGCAAAAGAAGTGGGGCAGTTGCGGGGCTTCGGAATCGGCGTGCATGTGCTGAACGGCGAAGTGGTGCTGAACGGTCGGGTCTCGTCGAAAGAGCAGCAGCAAATGGCCATCGACATCGCCCGCTATATTCCGGGGGTGAAGCGAGTTGTCAACGCCTTGGAGATCACCGAGACCCCGGCAACGGAGCGGCTGGCGAGTTCTCCGGGCTCGTTGGACGGTGTCTCCAGGGACATGGATGACACGAAGATCGGCCACCGTGCCCCGTCGGAACTGGATGCCAAGTCGCAACGGATCGCACAGGAATTGATCGCTCGGCTCGAACAGCAAGACGCCATGGGCCGGTTGCAGGGTTGCGACTTTGACGTGCAAGTCGAGAAGGCGGTCGTGAAGTTCAGCGGTTCGGTAGCCTTGCCCCAGCAGCAGCAACTGCTGCTCGATGTGGCTCATCGAGTTCCCGGAGTCCGGGAGGTTTCCGCCGATCTGCAGGTTAATTCATGGCCGATGGAAGGTGTTTCGATCTCTCCAGCATCCGCCCAGATGCCCGTTGCCTACTCGCATGGCGATACCGTGGTCGGGTCGATGGCGGGGATCGACCAGACGCCTCGTCCCATCGGTGCGGGACGGATGGCTGCTTATGCGGGCGGTGCGGTGCTGGCAGCTCCCATGATGGCCGTCAACCACATGAGTGGCGGCGGTGTTCCGGCCCATTTGCCCGGTGGCGGGCACGCGGCCGTTCCGGCTCGATACGACCACCCGAACCTGCCAGGATATGCTTGGCCAAGCTACGCCGCCTACCCGAACTATGCGGCAGTGACCTATCCCAAGCAGTATTCGCCCACCGCTTGGCCCTACATCGGCCCGTTTTATCCCTACCCGCAGGTTCCCCTCGGATGGCGCAAGGTAACCTTGCAATGGAAAGATGGCTGGTGGCAGTTGAACTTCAACAGCAAGTAGTGATGCCCGAGAAGGACCTCTGACCTGACCCAACGCCTCTGGCGAGCTGCTGCTTGCCAGGGGCGTTTTTGCGTCAACCCGGAGACGTGAGGCTAGCATCGCCGAACGGAAGAATCGAGATTTCCGGAAACATCGGAAAAATCCGCAAGTTCTTCCAGGCGGAACACGATACTTAAAGCAGACGAAAGCTTCTGAACATCAAGGGTATTGTCCATGTCCAAAAAGACGCTCCCCCTCGCGTTCGGCTTGCTGGTGGCCTTCATCAGCTTGAGCAACACCGGTTGTGTCACAATCACCGACGGAAATTCGCTGGGGATCCTGGCGGTTCCGATCCCGGTGAGTCCTTACTTCCAGAAGATGCAAGAAGATCGGTTTTGGGAAAACGAACGTTACAACAACGTGCCGATTCTCGATCCGATCGTGCCTGGAGGCCCGACCACAGCGTTGGATGAACCGAGTGACGACGAGGTCATGCGGGCGTTCGAGCGGGCCAACCCGGTGCAAGGCGGTCTGCCGTTGTTGCACGAAATCCAACGGAACAACGTGCGAATCGTCAAGGAAAAGATCGCTGATTACATCGATCCGCCACGCGTTTACCCGCTGATCGGTCCCGCCCAGTTGCATCACGTTCACTACAAGTGCACGATCTACTATACCGAGGTGACGCGAGTTGGTTGGCCCGTTCCCTACACGACCAGAAATGAAGATGCCGTCCAGGTGATCTACATCGACCACAACCATTTCCATCGTGTCGGTAATCCCGATTCGGGGATGACCAGCATGTATTGAGCCAACACAAGGTTCATCCGGATCAACTTCCCGCCGCGTCGGTAATCTGACGCGGCTTTTTTCTTGCGCCACGCTTGCCCTTTTCCTTATCGAAGCAGCTCGTCACGCCGGTTCTCGAACCCAGAATGCGACCCGGAAAAGCCAGTCACTCTAGTCTTCAAGAGGGGTAAGCGTCGAATTCTTCGCGACTAAGATTCTAGTACGCTAAGTTCCGCGATTTCTCAATTGGTTGGAGGTTCGAGATGACTATTCCGCTACGTCGGCTGTTGCTGATGATACTCGTTATTTTCTCCCTTTGCTGGGTGGTACAGCAGTCGGCCAGCGCCCAGCGACAAGATCCGGCATCAGAGGATGCGATCCCGCCGGCGCTGACCCATTACATGGGCCGCGAGATCGCTCAGACCATGCATTACCGGGGTGCTCCATGGCTGACGCGGGATAATCGCGAGGAGGAGGAACGGTGTTCGTTGCTGTTGGCCAATTTGGGACTCAAGCGGGGCATGACCGTTTGCGATATGGGGTGCGGGAACGGCTACTACACATTGAAACTGGCACAAATGGTCGGCCCCGAGGGGCGCGTGCTAGCCGTCGATATCCAGCCCCAGATGTTGGAGATGTTGAAAGAGCGGGCCGAGCGTGCGGGGCTGGAGAATATCGAGCCGATCTTGGGCGAGGTGCACGACCCGAAACTGCCCGCCGGCGAAGTGGATCTGGTTTTGATGGTGGATGTGTACCATGAATTTTCGCATCCGGAGCACATGCTGGCGGCGATTCGCGAATCTTTGGCGCCGGGTGGAGTGGTCGTGTTGACCGAGTATCGCGCCGAAGATCCGAACGTACCGATCCATCCCTTGCATAAGATGAGCAAGCGTCAGATCATGAAGGAGTTCACGCCCAACGGGTTTAGGCTGGTCAGAGAATTCGACCGGCTGCCCTGGCAGCACATGATGTTTTTTCAATGTGAGGACTCCGTTCGACAATGAATGTCTATCCGACTGGTCTGGAACGATTGGACGCCAGGCAACTGCTGATCCGCTGGAGCGACGGTCGACGACTCAGTTACCGCGTGTCGCAACTGCGGGACGAGTGTCCCTGTGCCACGTGTCGCGAACGTCGCGCGGCTGAAGCGAACCGCCCGGCGACCCTGCTGCCCGTGCTGAACGCCCAGGAAGCTCGACCCGTGGAGATTCTAGCCATGAAGCCGGTGGGCAATTATGCCTACAACATCGAGTTCAACGACGGACACAACTCGGGCCTCTTTACCTTCGATTTGCTGCTGAGCTTGGGAAGCGATGCGGTGGTCGAAGACGATCGGGATTGACAGCCTGCTGGTCATTGCGACGGCGATCGACGATAATCGATTGCGAAGCACGAACCTATTGCAACGCCATCAAGGAGTTCTAACATGTCGCAAGTACTTCGATCGACCCGTCGAGTATTCTGTCTCGTAGCTTTTGCATTGGCCATTTGGCTGGCCGCCCCCTGCGTCGGCATCGCGTCGGACCAGGAACGTGCGGCATTACGTGCCGGCGCGGCTGCGGTCGACATTTCGCCGCAACAGTTTCCCGTAAACATGCCGGGCGGTTTCAGTGCAAACATGGCAGAAAGCGTCCATGACCCTGTGTTTGCCAGGGCGTTGGTCTTGGCCGACGATCAGATCGAGTTGGCCATCGTCGTCGTAGACAACCTGGGCATCGCCCGTCAGGTCGCCGATGAAGCGCGGGCGATCATCGTCGAACGTTGCGGCATCCCGACGGAACGGGTCATGGTCTCGGCCACGCACACCCACAGCGCCCCGGCGTCGAACGTCCAGGATGGTCCCGAAGCGTCAGTGGCCTATCGAACCCGGGTGATCGAAGGGATCGCCGAAGCGGTAGTCCAGGCGCACCAGGCGTTGCGGCCAGCCGCGGTCGCCGCCGCCGTGCATCCGTTGCCGGACGAGGTGTTCAATCGGCGATGGTTCTTGAAACCCGGCAAAATGCCGTTGAATCCGTTCGGTCAAATGGACCAAGTGCGCATGAACCCCGGCACCAGCGCGGACGTGTTGGATCGCCCCGCCGGTCCGACCGACCCCGATGTCACCGTCCTGTCGCTCCGGGACGCTCGGTCGCGCCGCCCGCTGGCTCTCCTGGCCAACTACGCGTTGCACTACGTCGGCGGCATCCCGAGAGGTCAAGTTTCGGCTGACTATTTTGGCGAATTCGTACGTCTGATGCCTCATCGGCTGCGAGCGGGCGACGATTTTGTCGCGATCCTGGCCAACGGCGCTTCGGGGGACATCAACAATATCCCCTTCCTGGTCACGCGGCCTCCGCGCGCCCCCTTTGAACAGGTCCGCATCGTCGCCCGGAAAACGGCCGATGCCGCTTGGCACGCCTGGCGTTCCATCGAACAACACCAGACGCAGGTTCCGTTGGGAATGGTCCAACGAGAAATCACCTTGAAGCATCGCCGCCCGACTCCGGAACAGATCGAATATGCCGAGCAGGTCTTGGCGATCACCGACGAAGAACAACGGGCGGAACTGCCACGTCTGGCCGAAGCCTACGCTCGGCGCACATTGTCGCTGGCCGAAGCCGAACCCACTTTGGATGTCCACTTGCAAACGGTGCGAATCGGCGACTTTGCCATCTGTGCCATCCCCTTCGAAACGTTGGTCGAGATCGGTTTGGACATCAAAGCTCGAAGCCCGTTCTCGACGACCATGGTGCTGGGTATCACCAACGGATACCACGGATACCTGCCAACTCCCGAACAACACGAGCTGGGTGGCTACGAAACATGGCTAGGCACCTGCCGCATCCAGGAAGACGCCTCGGTGATCATCACCGACCATCTTCTGGAAATGCTGGCCGAGCTGAAAGGTGCCGATTGAATCAGGGCTTTTTCAGAAAATTCGGTCCTAGTGCGTTGTCCAGGCGAAATCTTGGGGTGCCGCTCACAATCCGCATTTTTCGCCTGGACAACGCACTAGGCTCTGTCGGAAACAGGGGGGGGCTGACCCGCTCCTCCTTCCCTTCACGACGGGTTGTTTGGGAAGCGTTTCCCATCCTCGGGTTGAATTCAAAAGCTACGATCATTTTGTCGCCATTTGGCGGATTCACCAACACGTCGCCATGTGAAAGATTCGATCAGCGCCCATCGACATCCGACGGATTCGATGGGCACACGTCGCGTAGCGACGACCTGACTTTAGCCGTGGGTTTCAACCCACGGTTGGTTGGTTTTTGCAAGGAAGCATCAGTCGCGTAGCGAAGATTGAATTCTTTCAATGACGGGGGGATGCTGCGGCACGTCCATATCCATCCGTTTTCACAGATCCGGGCGGACTCGGGCGATGGAGGGTCTGGTCGTCCAATTGGATTTCTGGGCGACTCTGGCGGAACATCGCCTTGGATTCCTCGCGGATCTTCCGGCACTGGCCGATTCGCACGATGCGCAACGTCGGAATGTCCGCCAGACGAGTCAGCCAGTCGCCACTGACCTCGGTGGCACGCACATCCAATTCGTACAGTGCGGGCGGCGGCCAACTTGACGACGGTTCGCCGAAACTGGCGTCGGTTAACGCCGTGCCGGGCATCTTGAGCAATCGCAGCGACGGCAGTTCGGTAATTTGGCGGAAACCATTTTCGAAATTCACCTGAGGCGCGTCGCCGGTGTAGGGAGCGGCCAGGTATTTCAGCCGGTTCAGGTTGCTCACCTGCAATTGATTTAAGTGCGGGTAGAAGCCTTCCAACCTGAGCGATTCCAGTTCCGTACAGTCCGCCACCAACAAGCTGGACAAATGCGGTGACGGCGGGACGACCAACTTGCGGACCTGCTGCAAATACCGGTAGCTCCAGTTCGATCTCGCCGACTCCGCCACAGCGCTGCTGGTGATCCGCCCCACGTGGCTCCGGCCCCAGATCGAGATTTCCGGCGGCATCCAGCCCTCGAAGTGCAGTTCCCCGATCGCACAGTCCGTGATGTATAACCGGGCTGGGGCCGGAGGCAGATCCTGTTCCCGCAAGACCAGCCGGTCGCGTTTTAGAGGACCGCGTAGTACGAGTGTCGCCCCTCGAATCTCGCCGCGTTCCCGTCCTTTGGGAAGACGGGCGTGTAAGTCGCCAGCGGTCAATCGCACGGCGGCGGGAGTCCAGTCGCAACAACCACTGCAGCAGCCCCAGAACTGCCAACCGAACTGATCGGCCATGGCCTGGAAGTCGAGCCTTCCGGGGGCCTGGATGTACGTCAATGTCTTGATGTGGCGCAAATGCAACAGCCCGGCAGTCGTCACGCTGGGCCGAGCATAGCTGACAGATCGCATGTTTGTGAAACGCACCTGCTGCAACTGATCGAGGGTCGTGAGTTGGGCCACGTGGGCGTCGGTCACCAGGCCGCCAATCGTCAACGCAGTGAGCGATCGAAACCGCCCGATGACGGCGAATTGTTCGATATTCGGCGACCTGGCTTCGACCGTCATTTGGGTGACGTTGCCGATCTCGGTCCTCCCGGGCGGCAAGGTCATCGTAACGTCCGTCAGGTGCATCGTGCGTAGCGATTCCGCCCGGTTGATGTCCACCAACGCGGCGCCTTCAACACGCCCAGTGGACAGGATCAGCTCCGACAACTGAGGCGTCGAGCCAAGCCACCGTAGCCCATCGCCATCCAGGTCAAACGAACCGCATTCGACGATGCGCAGCGCGGGCATGGTTGCCAAGGGTGCCAGGGACCGGCCGGTCAGCGTGTGTCCCGTGAAAACACGGAGCGTTTCCAGATGGGCGAGCCCTGACAGGTGGGCGAGGCCCTGGTCCGTGATGTCGAGTGGCTGAGATCCCCAATCGCTGCGCCGTATTTCAAGATTCCGCAACTGCCGGAAGGTCCCAATGTCCCGCAGTTTATCGTCGTCCAGAAAGCCTTGCAGATTCAGCGTGAATCGCTGGCCTTCGGCATCGTACCCAGTCAACCGAATGGCGCGCCAAGGACTGAAGACCCCGGTGACCGGCCCCGGCAGAATTCCTGCGATTTCCGCCAGCGATGCGTCCGTCATGTAGTTGATACGCCGAGTGTGTTCGGGGAGTGCGAGCAGTTGTTCCAGTTCCTCCAAGGTGACCGCCTGGGAGTAGACCGGGTTGTTCCCGATACTGAGATAGTTCAGCTTGGCGGCGCAACGCTGAACGTCGAGCATCGACCCGCCAATCCGATTCGCGGCCAATTCCAGATGCTGCAGCGATTCGATCCTCATCAGAGTCGCCAAACCCTCCTCGGTGATCTGGTTGCTGCTCAGACCGAGCGTGGTCAGGTTCCGCAGCACCAAGAGCCTTTGCAGATAATCGTCGCCCAAATTGCAGCCTCTGAGCCGCAGGCTTTGCAGGCGGGGAAAGACTGTCAGAAAATGCAAGTCTTCCGGGTCGGAAAAGGCATCCGGCATATTGAGAAAACTCAAGTGTTCCACCCGTTGACTGTCTTTCAGTTTCAACAGCCAAGCGGTTGGGAAGGAAACTCGAATAAACCCAAGTTCGCGCAGATTCGGCAGCGCCGCCAGAATCACGATGGCTCGCTCCGGCAATTCGGAGGCTTGAGCGTAATGCCCGAACCGCACCCTCTCGATCTGGTCAGCGTGTTTCGCCTCACGAGGATGCTCGACCCTGCCGTACTCGACCGGAATCTCCAACGATTCCAGTTCAGCGATCAGATCGTCAACACTGTCAGGCTCATCCAATGTCCGAGGGGACACCCAGCCACTTGAAATACCTATCGAAACGCCGACTACGATCGTCCACGTGCCGTGATAGAGCCTATTCTTCATCGCTGCTACTCCGAACCTGCATGTCTGGACTCGTCCAAAGTATTCTCGCCGATTGAATGTGGTTTTCGCTCGCGTATTCGACATCCGACAAGGTGATGCGACCGGCAACGGGGCCATCCATGGATTTCCGCATTCGGCGGACCTTCACCACAGCCTACCAAAACGCCGTAGCGATGACCACCTTCGCCCGAATGAACGAAAGGTGCCACCCATCAACTGCAGGATCAACACATGGCATGCGTTGGTTCGGGTGCCGAAAAATGCACAGAAAGGTGGTTGTGAATGATGGGTGCCATCTAATGGGCCAGCACCGCATCTATTGGGAAGGTACCGATCCACCTACTGGTCTAGCATAAGTAGATGGGTGGCACCTATCGCTCGATTGGTCGCACCCAAAATTTTCTGCGGATGGCCGGGGAAATCGATGCAGAAGCCCTCGTCGGCTGCGAACCTGGTGTCAGCGGCTGAGGCCGAGCGGACCCACTGCTGGTCCGCGGCGGACAGACGCGGCAGCCCAACAGTCCTCTCGGTTCCGTCCGCCGTCCGCAACACGAACAAGAAACGTCTGGCCGGGTGCTTAGCAACGGTTCGAGTAATCACCGTCGGGTTCTCATGTGAGCGGCAAGGCGTTAGCCTCCGGTTTCTTGACAGCTTGGGAACCGGTGGCTAGTAGTTACTCGAACGGTGATTCGTCAGCGGTAGTCGGCGCCGGTCAGGCTTTCGAGCACCGACTGTTGCCAGGATTGCAGGTGCTGCTCCAGACGCCGTGCGATCTCCGGATGGGCATCGATCAGATTCTGCGTTTCGGCAGGATCTTCTTGCAAGTCGAACAATTGGCGAGGCGGATCTCTTTTTTGCCCGCCATCGATCACCAACTTGTAGCGACCATCCAGAACGGCTCGCGGGCCTCCGAAGTCCTCCTGGTGGCTTTCGGGATAGTGGTAGTTGACAAAGTTCCGAGTCGCCCGTCCGTCCATCAGTTTGACCAGCGGTGTGGTGCCTTCCTGTAATTCCGGATCGATCCAGGGCGGGTGGCCGCGACGAGCGACCGGTCCGGCGCGAAAATGCCAGAAGCAGATCGGGCTGGGACGTTGTTCCATGCGGTCTTCGAACAGCGGTTTCAGACTGATCCCGTCCAGCGGGCGATCGGCACTCGCGCCGACCAGATCGCACAGCGTGGGCAGGATATCGCTCGTGACCGCGTTGAAGGTGCTGACGCGCGGCTCGGGAATCCGGGCCGGCCATTCGATGACACAGGGGACGCGCAAACCGCCTTCATACACCATCCCCTTTCGGCCTCGCAACGGCAACGTGACCGCGGCTTCCGGTGGGCTGCCATTGTCACTGCAAAACCACAGCAGCGTATTGTCGCGCAATCCTTCCTGCTTCAAGTATTCGCGCAATCGTCCCATCGCTCGGTCCATCGCGGTGATTTCGGCGTAACGTTCCCGAAGCACGTCGCCCACGGGACGTCGCACGGGCAGACCCGTCTCCATGCAGGTGACGGTGACCATCTGATCCGGATAGCGTTCGGGAAGGTGGTCGTAGCGAGCCAGATCGTGCGGCCAACCGCTGTAAGGTTCGTGAGGCGAGCCGAACCAGATGACGACGAAAAACGGCTGCGATTCCCGCCGGACGCGATCGATGAAACGAATGGACTCGTCGATCAGGATCTCGGAGCTTTCACCTTCGAACAGCTCGGGCGGACCGCCGTTGCGGGACAATTTCGGGTTCATCTCGAAAAAATTATCGTGCGAAATCCACTCGTCGAAACCCATGGCCCCGGGATTCGTGGGCGAATCGGCTTTGACCGGCCCCACGTGCCATTTGCCGAAGTGCCCGCACGCGTACCCTGCGTCGCTCAGGATCCGGGCGATGGTGATCTCCTCGGGGCGAATCGACCAATTCGCCGAGAACGTACCGTACCGGTTCGGATGTCGGCCGGTCAGCACGCTGCCACGGGTGGGCGAACAAACGGGCGAAGCGGCATAGAAGCGGTCCAGTCGCAGGCCTTGGGTTGCCATCTCGTCCAGCACCGGCGTATGCAGGTAGGGGTGTCCGTAGTACCCGGTTTCATCCCACCCTTGATCATCCGCCATGCACAGGATGATATTCGGACGCGTGTCCGACTCGGGACCTGTCCCCCATGTCGGAAGACCCGGAATCAAAACCAGGGCCACGCAAGCCATGGTGACAAGTAGACTTCGGCGGTCGATCATGATCCCCTCCAGCCGGTCAATGCGGCGCTATTCGGATTCTGCGGATGGCGAAAGCGTTCAGGAAACCGTTTCGTCCATGATCCGTACCGGTTGACCCAGTGTCAAGCGTTCGACGCCTTCGACCACGATTCGGGATCCTTCGACCAGCGGTTGGACGACCGTGCGTTCCGCGATACCAATGCGGATCGATGGCGGTTCCGATCCTGGTGGTGCACCTGGCCGGATGCTTTCCCTATCATACGAGGCCGCTCACCGGATCATGAGACTCACCTCGCATGCACTCCACCATCGCCTTCATCTTGGCAATCGCTCGCTGCTCCAATTGGCGAACTCGCTCCTTCGAAACCCCCAGCTTGTCTGCCAGACATTGGAACGTACGGACCTTTCGATGAGCACCCAACGCAAATCGGCCGCGAAGGATGAATCGCTCGCGACGATCCAGTCGATCTATCAACTCCAGCATCGTCGAACGCATGGTCATCCATTCCTTTTCGTCCAAAGACGATGCCCGATCCTGCTCGGGGACACTCCCCAAGTCATCACCGACCGTCGCGTCATATCGAGCCTCCTCTTTCTGGCGTTCGGTAATCGACCGATACGCATTCCTGGCAATGGCTCGATACGCATACGTGCTAAACCGAAAACCCTTGTCGTAGTCGAATTTGTCGACCGCTTGCATCAAGGAGATGATCCCGTCGCTCAGCAGGTCATCGAACGAGTGCTTTGGCGTCACGAACTTCTTCACGATCGAGATCACCAAACGCATGTTCGCCTGGATGATGCGATCACGCACCTCGTTGGCTGACGCCAGGAATTGCTCGATCTCTTCGATCGCCATTGCATCCGGGTGCTGAGGGTCTAAGCGAGATCGAGTGGCATTGGCTCGGAACTTCAAATAATTCATGCGGCGGAAAAGCCGACGTTCTTCTTCGGCTGTTAACAAGGCCGATTCGCACAATCGAGCCAGATGGCCCGGAAGGTCTCTCGGAAGCTTCGCCTTGGCATTCGTCGCTTTTCCCTCTTCTGCTTCGGAAACTTCCAGGATGGTTTCCTGAGCGGAGGGTTGGGAAAAATCGCGGTTGCCGATGAAGTCAATCTCCGTCTCCAATAATTGTCTTACCCGCCTCTTAAGGGATTCCTCGTCGAAATGGACGGGTAAACGTGCTTCGCCCTGCAATTGCATTCTTGATCGCTTGGACAGTTTTTTTCTGAGGGTCGTCGTCATCACTTCCTTACCTTTCCAAAATTCATATTGCCCGAGATTTCGCAGGGCGTCTCGAAAGCCCCAACGTCATCAGCCTGGTTGCTCCACAAAAATCGTTCAAATCGTTCACTTTGGTTATATCGCGGTGCCCGCCGGGAGTCAACAAGAAAAACGTTCAAATCGTTCACTAATCGGGAAAATACTTCTGCGGTGGGTAAAATGAGGCAAATACCGGCCTTATCGGACTGCGCAGCAACAGCCCATAGGTGCTATTTGCTGGGTCAGGAACAGGAGGATAAGGGTGAGGAACAGAAAAAGGGCTTCAGTTGAAGGTGGGGTTGGCGGGCAAACCGGACTTGGTGATCAATGGACGAGTGACTTGTTCGCCGATGGCTTGCGCTGCGCGTTTCCACATGTCTTCGGCGTCGCTGAAAACGTAATCAGCCGTGGCTGGCAGCTTCATCCATCCGCCAATTTCCATTTCACCCTCAAGCTGGCCAGCGCCCCACCCCGAGTAACCGGTGAAAATGCGAAACTGCTGCACCGGGTGGGCGACCAGATGGTTGAGATGGTCCTTATGAGTCGCGAAGTGGACGCCGGGCAGGATCTCGCGTTCTGAAACTTGCAAATCGTCATGCAGCGCGAGCAAGGGCCCACCAACAGGCCCCCCCATATTGATCTGCTGATGGCTCTCGCAGGGCTCTTCGCCGATCATTTCCCAGATCTCTTCCACCGTATTGTTCGTCGGTCGATTCAGGATCAACCCGAACGCACCTTGTTTGTCATGTTGAATGATCAACACCACGGTGCGACAAAAGTTGGGATCAGGCAGTCGAGGCGACGCGACCAGAAGAAAGCCTTCCAACGAATCCATTTTTGCTCCCCTCCGCATTGCAAGATATACTTGAATTTTACACCGTGGTGGCTGTCGAGGCGAGATGCTGGTCCAGGTTGTAAGTGCATTTGTCGCAGGGCACCCGACTTTTGAGGTATCGCGATCGCGCCGGTTGTCGCCGATCTGTACCACGTTCCGATCGTTTCGAATCGAGGCAAAACGATGATGCTTGGTCGCCGATTTCCCGTCCTGATGGTGCTGTTGGCAATCACTCTGCCATCCCGGGCGGAAGACACGCGTCGAGCCATGGTGCCAGAGGATTATTATCGATTCCAGTTTGTCAGCGACGCGCGGATCTCACCGAATGGCAACCACGTCGCATTCGTTCGGCAGGTCATCGCCGACGATCTTCGTAAGCGTCATTCGGCGATCTGGATGGTCGACACGCTGGGCGAATCCATCCCGCGCGCTTTCACGAGCGGTCAGCAAGACAGTCACCCACGCTGGGCGCCGGATGGCCGAAGCCTGGCTTTTCTTCGCAAAGACGAAAAGGCCACCCAGTTGCGGCTGATTTCGGTCGATGGCGGCGAGTCTCGAGTAATGTCCACGATCAAGCAAGGCAGCGTCAGCGATTGGTTTTGGTTGCCCGGCGGGCATCGACTGGTTCTCTTGTTGCGGATCGATCCGGACGTGCAGGATCCGCGTCAGCCCAAGCCGGAGCAGGAGGTTCCGAAAGCGGATGTCCAGGTTTTCACGCGTCCGGTTTACAAAACAGAAGAGGATGGATATCTGGATCAGCAGCGACAGATGCTCTGGCTGCTGGACGTGGACGAAGATCGATGGACGCTTCTTGTCGGAGATCCGGATTGGCACGTTCACTCGCCCCGCCTGTCACCTTCAGGATCGACCATCGCCTTTCACGCCGACCGTTCGGGCGGGGAGTTCGATGGCCTGTTCGATCGCCAGTTACTGTTGCTGGACATGGCAAGCCGGCGCGTGACGGATCTGCAGACGCCACCGGGACGGACGGATGCGGCGTTGTTTTCCCCCGACGGTCAATCGATCGTGTACCGCTATCAGTCCGATCGATACGAACCCGTCGAATTGCATCAGATCCCCATCGATGGCGGTCAGCCCGAGGTGCTGCACGATGGTCAGGAGTTTTCGGTCAGTGCGGCGTATTGGCCCGCCGAGTCTGCGCGACCGCTGGTCCGCGCCGATTATCGAGGCAGTCGCCCGCTGCTGCGTCTGCGATCAGGATCCCGGCAGCCCGCGATCCTGGTGGGCGATCATGGCAGTGTGCCGGAGGTCAGTTTTTCCGCTGACGGACAACGGATGGCCTATGTGTTCGAAAACGAAACGCAATTGGCCGAAGTCTGGGTGGCGCGAGTCGATCGGCCGCGTCCACGTCGGCTGACCGGCTTGAACGATCCGTTGCTGGACGAACTGGAACTCGTCGAACTGGAACGCTTTCAATTTCCCACCGACCGCGGGTTCGAAGTCGATGGCTTCTTGGTCCGACCCGTCGGCTTCCATCCGGATCGCAGTTGGCCGATGATTTTGAACATCAAAGGCGGCCCGGCGGTGATGTGGGGCCACCAATGGTTTCACGAATTCCAGATGATGGCCGGACAGGGGTACGCTGTCGTTTTTGCCAACTACCGAGGCAGCACGGGGTACGGACACGCCTTTGAAATGTCCGTTCGTTTGGACTATGGCGGCGCCGATTATCGTGACAATATGCGGCTGGTCGACGAAGCGTTGGGACGATTCGAATGGATCGACCCGGAACGCCTGTTTGTGACCGGTGGCAGCCATGGCGGATTTTTGACGAATTGGATCACCACGCGAACCGATCGGTTCCGAGCGGCTGTGGCCCAACGGTCCGTTTCCAACTGGATCTCGGAAGCCGGAACCCAAGCTTACTCGCCCGCCGAAATGAACGCCGAATTCGGTGGAACGCTTTGGGAGCAGTACGACAACTACTGGGATCGATCGCCGCTGAGATACGCCGATCGCGTCGTCACGCCCACGCTGATCGTCCACAGTACCGACGACCACATCACCCCGATCGGCCAAGGCCAGGAGTGGTTCTACGCCTTGCTGAATCAAGGAGTGACCACCGAACTGGCCATGTTCCGTGGCGAAGGGCACGATCTTTCACGGCGAGGCACGCCGATCAATCTGGTGAAGCGGTTGAAACTGATCCTGGATTGGTTCCAGCGTTTCGACCGGGCGAATGCGTCTCGCGCCACACACAGCCTGCCCAGGACCAGCCCACGCCAAAACCGATAAGCATACTGGTCATCCCCGGTCGCAATCGGTCTCGTCGCCGCAGATCATCGATCAGAATCGGCAGCGTGCAGGAGACCGTATTGCCGCAGTCCTCCAACAGCAACGGCATTCGGGCCTCGTCCATATTCAAGCGCAGATGCAAATGTTCCAACATCCTCTTGGTCGCTTGGTGCACCAGGTAAAGATCCACCTGGTCTCGCGTCATTGCGGCATCGGCCAAAATCTGATCTACCAGCGAGGGCAACTGATCGATGGCGAATCCGATCAAACTGGGACCGTCCATGTACAGCTTGCTGGGCCAACGTTTTCGATGCCGTGGCTTGATCGCATCGGCCAAGGGCCTGGAGCCGCCCTCCGCCACGATCAGCGTGTCAGCACCCCTTCCATCGGTTCCATATTGAAAGGCGGAAAGAGTGGGCTGATCCGTCGCTTCGATCAACGTCGCAGCACCCGCGTCCCCAAAAATGGTCCGCAGACTTCGATCGGTCGGATCGATGTACTTCGAATACGTCTCGGCGGTAATCAACAAGACTCGACGCACCGGTCCGACTCGGATCAGACCGTCCGCCAGAGCCAAACCGTAGACGAACCCGGAACAGCCCAGGTTGAAATCCAAAGCTCCTGCGGTCGTCGGAATACCCAACCGCGTTTGCATCAAACACGAGGTGGTCGGCAAGGGGTAATCAGGCGTCTGCGTGCAAAACAACACGAAATCGATGCTAGTGGGATCGATGTTATGCTGGTGAAACAGCTTCTCTGCCGCAGCCACCCCCAAATCCGACGAGCATTCGTGCTCGGCCGCGATGTAACGCGTGGCGATTCCCGTTTTTTCGAAAATGACCTGCAGGTCCCAGTTCGGGAACAACCGTTGCAATTCCTCGTTGGTTTCCGCCCGCTCGGGGTAGTGGATCGCAATGGGACCGATAGACGCGTAATTCACCGCAGTTCAGACTCTCACTAAGCGAAGGTGCAAAAAACGTTGCCCGACACAATAGCGGGGTCAGCGTGCACGGTCAATGGAGAACCGGTCGAAGGCCGGGATTCGACCAGCTTTTGCAAGAAAATGGACTGGACACCGACGCGGACATCTGGGAAATTCGCCCGCTCGTTTCGCAGGCCGTGTGTCGCCTGGATCGAAACGCCCATAATTCAGGGTGGGACGTATTACGTTAGCAAGCGGAGGTTTTCCGTGAATCGCCAATGGTCAAACCTTCTGATCGGTAGCTTGATCGTGCTGATGCTTGTCGGGACAGCTCAGGCCAGCGACTGGAGCTTGCCGAATCTGAACCCGTTTCAAGCTTCGAATACCAGAGGCTCGCACCAGCCTTCGGTATGGACCAGGATGACCAACGGGACGAAGAATTTCTTCTCCCGAACCTACGATGTCTTGACACCGTGGGAAACTGAGGCCCAAAAGCGCCGATCCCAACCGTCTCGATCTTCTGCAGGTAGATCCGATGGCCAGAGAAACCCTATCTTCCGAAATTGGTGGGCCGCCGAAGAAGAACCTCGGCAACCCCAAACCGTCAGCGATTGGTTGAAGCAGCCGCGACCGTAGCAATTCGTAGAAAGTTCGTGGTCCAAAGAATGGGGTCCACTTCAATGACCGATCATCGACCTCTGAAATGGGCGGCACTGCTGTTGATTCTTCCACTCGCGGCGGTGACGTTGGGCGAGGCTCCTTCCCGGAACCGATCGGCGGTGCGGGAAACGGCGGATGCGGTGTATTTGGAGGGTCGCGTTTATACGGTGGACGAGCGTTTTCGCATCGTCGAAGCGTTGGCGGTGCGGGACGACCGGTTGATGGCGGTCGGGTCGAATGAAGAGGTCCGTAAGCACATCGGGCCGCAGACCAGGGTCGTCGCGCTGGGTGGCAAAGCGGTGCTGCCGGGGCTGATCGATACGCACCTGCATTGGCGCGACGACCTCGAGCCACAACTGCTGGCTGTCGGACTTACCAGTGTTCACGACCTGAACAAATCGACGATGGACGACGTCCAACGGCTGACGAAGCGCTACGAGGCCGGAGAGCTGAGGATTCGGTTGAACGTGATGCTCCACACGTCGGCCGCGCTGGAAATGGGCAAGCCGAGAATCGGGCTGTTCGGTCATCGACTGAACTTTCGAGGCACCAAAGTCCATGCGGACAACGAACTGGGGCCGCGCCGCGCGGCGTTGTTCGACGAATACAGCGACCGGCCCGGCTTCTATGGCCCGTGGGGCAAACACCGGTTGCGGCCGGAAACGGGCGACGCGGATCAGGAAAGCCAATATGCCGAAACCGTCGCCCGGCTGATCCGGCGGGGCTTTCAGCCTCGCACCCATGCGATCGGCGATTACACCAACCACGTCATCCTGAACGCCTACGAACGGGCGCTGAAGATGACGGGCAAGACGGGCGCCGAGGTGCGGCCGGTCATCGAGCATTGCCAAATCCTCCGCCGCGAACCGGTCGACGATCTGGTCCGCTTCGCCCGGTTGGGCGTGATCGCCAATATCCAGGCAGTCCATGCCACCGAGGACATGGTCTGGGCCGAGGATCGCGTCGGAACGCACCGGCTGAAGGGCGGCTATGCGTGGCGTGATCTGCTGGACTCGGGCGCAATCGTCATCGGTTCGTCCGATTACCCGGTCTCGCCCTACAATCCCTGGTACGGGCTGCACGCCGCGGTCACTCGCCAGGACCGCAACAACCAGCCGCCCGGCGGTTGGTACGCACACCAGGCGATGACTCGCGACGAAGCACTGCGCAGCTACACGATCTGGGCCGCGTACGCCGAATTCGCCGAGCATTTGAAAGGCTCGCTGGAACCCGGCAAGCTGGCCGACTTCATCATCATCGACCGCGATTACCTGACCGTCGCGGCCGAAGACATCTGGAAGATCAAAGTCGAAAAAACGGTAATCGGCGGTCAGACGGTATTCGAGGCCACCGACGCCTCTTGAGAGGCCGTAACGAATCCGCCCGCGTGGGCGGGATCTCCGACCAGTGGAAGCGAGCGCCGGTAGTGTTGGAGTGGTATGGACGGTACGAGTTGTTGGTCCAGCGCGGCTGGTTGCTGGATTCGAGCGATAAGCACCCGGCCAGATATTTCTTGGTGGAATTGGGCGAAAGGGGTCGGGAGTCGTTTTCGGGTGCCCCGCTTTCCATGTGGTCAATCGTTGGCCGAAAACGACTCCCGCCCCCGTTGCGTCGCCCATGCAAGGCTATCTTTCCTGGCAAAAAACTCCTGGCCGGGTGCTTACCATCATTTACCGACAATCATTGACCGACGTCGACGTGACAGACTGAACCATCAACATCTCGAACTGCTCGCTGTGACGAAACTCGCGAGCGGCATTTGCTATTCCGGCGCGACGCGGTTAGGATCACCTGCTGGCACTCAGTTACCCTTTTCCCTGGTACGGAGAACGAGGCATGCGTCATCGCTTTTCTTCCCAGCGGCCTCAGGTTGTGATGGCCGTCTGCATGACCAATTGGACGGCCGTGGCCTCCGTGCCGTTACTCGCTTGGGGCGTGGCGTTGGCGGTTGCCTGCCTGCTCCCGGGGGCGGCGGGCGGCCAAGTCGTCAGAGCCCAGTCGGACGACGGGCAGCAGCCGGCGCAGCACGATCTGAACGTCCTGCCGGAGCGGTTCGAGGATCGGCTGCTGTTTCCGGTCGAAGAGCAGGCGGTTGCCATGGCGCGGCGGGGGCTGGAATTGCCGCACAGTGACGCCGATCTTTCCCGCGGCGCGCTGGCCGGCGTACAGCCGATGCCCCGGCGCCAGTTGGTCTTCAGGCCCCTTTCGGCAACTCGGGGCGTAGTGGCGGACACGGTCTCGCGACGGTTCGACGATCCGGTGACGATCCGTCTGTCGAAGTTTCGTTATCCGTGGGAGGACCGGCACCTTGACGCCCTGGTCTGGACTACGCCACCGGAGGAAGGACAGGCGCCCGAAGGCAGGCTGGAGGTGATCCTCAAGGACGGCGAAGGCGTGGCGTTGGCACGGCACGAGCTTGCGGAGCTTTCGCCCCACGGTCTGTTCTTCTCGGTCGGGTTTCCCGAGGCATTGCGGGGCGGGACGGGTACGCTGGAGGTCGTCTGGCGCGAGGGCGACGTCGAACTCGGGCGCGCCGAGGCGGCGTTCCACGTCCACCGGCAAAACGACGCTCCGCGTTCGGGCCGCGTGCCGTTGCGGATCCTCAACCAGCCCGGGGCGACGATCCGGAACGCGCCGATGACGGTGGGTGTTCCCTTTCCCCACGGCGTGCTGGACGACCAGAGGAACGTGCGGCTGGTGAATGACGTCGGCATGCAGATGGGCCTGCAAACGCGGGTCGCCGCCCGGTGGTCGCGTTTCGGGCCGGTGAAGTGGTTGCTGTGCGACTTTACCGTCGACTTGGACGGCCAGCCGCGGAAGGTGTACCTGGAATACGGTCCTGACGTGCGCCGCAGCGAAGCGGCGGCACTGGGCGCCGGCGAGCTTGTCACGGGCTTCCCGGCGCTCGACGCGGGCCGCGTGCGCGTGGACGAACAGGGGCTGAGCTTCGATGCTGCAGGCGACGGGGACTTCCGCCCGGTGCTCGCGCCCCAAGCGTTGCTGGGCGCGTTTGTCAGCCACGAAGACGGCCGGACGTACTGCATGCCCGCCGACGCCGAATACGCTTTCGAGGAACTCGGCAGCCAGAAGGCCGTGGTGCGGCGCACCGGCTGGTATGCCGACAAGGGGACGGGAGACCGCTTCTGTAATTTCGTGACCCGCTTCGTCTTTCACCGGGACAGCCCGGTGGTGCGCATCTTTCACACCTGGATCTTCACCGGCGACGGCAATCGCGACCGGATTGCGAGCATGGGCTGGCGCTTCGATGCGGCGCACCCGGTTCAAGGGGGCGGCTTTCTGAACGCTTTCGAGGACGGCGCATGGATTTCGGCTCCGTCGCTGGTGCAGTTCGACTACCAGACGTTCCTGCTGCCCGAAACTGGAAGCGAGCAGGAAGGAAGGACGCCGGGCGTGCTGAGCGCGTTGGTGGGCGACAGCCGCGTGACGTTCGGGGCGAAGGACTTCTGGCAGAACTTTCCGAGCGAACTGGAGATCGGCGACCAGGGATTCACTTTCTACAACTGGCCGAAGCGGAACCCGCCCGCCCGCTTCCAGCGGCCCGTCGCCCGCGAGGACGCTTTCCGCCATCGTTTCGTTCACGAGGGCCAGGTGCTGGACTTCCGGCTGCCGGACGAATATGCCATGGGGGAGATATGGCAGGAGGCGTCCAGCCGCGAGGGCCACTGGTCGGAAGGCCGCCCGGAGACGGCCAACGCGCAGGGGATCGCGCGAACCGAGGAACTGTTCCTGTACTTCGCTGACGATTCCCTCTCTGCCGACGACGCGGCAAAGGTGATCCGCGGCCTGAACGACGAAACGCTTCGCGCGGTGGTCGACCCCGTGTGGATGACGTCCAGCGGGGTGTTCAGCATAGGCGGAGTGGATCTGCATCCGCACGACAGCGAGAATTTTCCAGAGGAAGAGCGCGCTTACCAGTTGCGGGTCGAGGCGCCCGCGCGCTGGGTGGAGCGACTCGGCGTATACGGCATGTGGGTTTACGGCGATTATCCCACTTGGTCGATGAATCTGCCCGCCCGATCGGTGTCCACGTATCGTACCTACAGGAAGAACCACGGGGACAGTCCCGGCGAGTATCCTTATCGGTGGATACCCTTTATTCGCAGCGGCAATCCCCGATTGTTGAAGCTGGCAGAAAGTGGAGCGCGGCAAATGGCGGACGCCAGTTTCTGCCATTACGCCACCAGCGACGTGGACCAGACGGTCGGCCCGTATCATTTTCGCCGTCAGGGCTGGTGGGACCGTTCACTGTTGCCCTGGGCCGGACGCCTGGGCCCGCATCTGCGCAGTTACACCATCGATACGGATTATCTGTGGGATGCTTACTATGTGACCGGATACCGTCGCACGCGCGACGTTTCGCTGCTGTTCGGCGAGTTGACCAAGAACAGTCACGAAACGACCTCCGGCGGACGCGGTTCCAACCAGTGGCTGAAGTCTTACCTTGACATGTACAAGGCGACGTTCGATCCCTGGTTCCTGAATGCGGCTCACGAGGTGGCTGCACTTCACGTGCACAATTATTGGCGTGAGAAGGAACTGGATCCGCTGATGTACGATCATCCGAGGGACATCGTAGGCTTCGAACACTGGCGTTGGGCCGATCAGGCGTTTCACGCCTTCACCGGTTGCGATTGGTTTGGGGTAGTTGCCCGGAACAGTGCCGCAGGTTATGCCAACCCGAACATGGTGGTTTCCCGAGCTGGAACCGGTACGGCGGGTGGCGCAGCGGCCGGCCTTTCCGCCCACGCATGGAGACACACGGGCGATCCGTTCTATCTTGGCCGCCTGGCAGCGACGCTGGACCGTTTGCGATGCACAAGCTACGAAGGCGATGTTCCATGGATGCGGGGCCCGAAGGTCGCCGGACACGGCTGGCACGCTGGCGGCCCGGCGGCGGGTGAGGACCTTGGGGTTCCCATGGCGATGAGCGTGCTTTCCAAGCTGGAGAGCATTCCCGACCCGATCCACGACCTTGTCTGGCTCCAAAGCGGTTGGCCGGGCAGCCCCGAAGCCGTGATCTACGTGAGAGATGACGGGCATCCTGGCAAGTTCGATCTTCATTTCTACGTGCGTGGTGGTGCCTACCCGCAGGTTCCTTTTGTCTATTCGATCCACGGCCCTGGCGGGTTTGATCTCGATGGGGAAAGCCAGACGCCCGAGACGATCGAAGTTTCCGGCGGTGAGGGCATCTACCGGGTCGAGGTGAACGGCGACAGACGTTCATCCTCCGATATCAGGAGGCTTTATCTGCCGCTTGCCGGTCACGAGATGCCTGAAGTGATCGGATTCCGTGCCTCGGAAGCCGGCACCTCGGTCCGGGCGCCCGCCCTTGGGTACTGGTTCCATGTGCCCGAGGGGACGGAAGAGTTTTGGATCGATTTCACAGATCGTCCCCAGGCAAGAGAATATGCGAAGCGTGTTTCGGTCTGGAATCCCGACGGCCAGCGAGCCTGGGACCATTCTTACTCTTTGCAGGATGATCCCCCGACACCTTCCCGCGCGACGCTGAGCGTTCCGGAGGGCATGGACGGGAGGCTATGGCGTGCCACGGGCGGCGACTTTGTCATCGACCCGAACATACCGCCCTATTTCTCCGTCAGCCAGGCCAAATGGTTCAACCCGGAGAAATAAGCACCCGGCCAGATATTTCTTGGTGGAATCGGGCGGAAGGGGTCGGGAGTCGTTTTTGGAGAACCCGCTTCCCATGTGGTAGATCGTTGGCCGAAAACGACTCCCGACCCCGTTGCGTCCCCATGCAAGGCTGCCTCAACTGGCAAGAAACTTCTGGCCGGGTGCTTATGCATTTGACCGAAACGGTTTCGATCACTGGATTGACGTATCTGTTCCCGCTTGTCTTGGCCGAGCAGCGGGAGTATCTTGACTTGGGAGACATCCACGTGCCGCACCGGTTTGGTATCGCCGTGCTTACGCGCTGGAAGACGCTGTGAAAAAACTGGGACAGGCCCCTTTTCCGACAGAGCTTAACAATCGAGGCTTTTACCATGAGATCTACCACCGGTATCCTGCTGGCCCTGTTGTGGTTGCTCCCCGCACTCGTCTCGGGAACAGAAACCCGCGACGACGTCCCGAACATCCTGATCATCTACGCTGATGATATCGGGTACGGCGATCTGAGCTGCTATGGCGCGACGTTGATCCAAACGCCACATTTGGATCGGTTGGCCAGCCAAGGAGTCCGGTTCACCGATGCTTACTGCACCGCCGCCACGTGTACCCCCAGCCGCTACTCGCTGCTGACCGGCGAATACGCTTTTCGCAACCAGCGCGCCCGGGTGCTTCGCGGCGATGCACCCTTGCTGATCGAACCGGGCAGCCTGACGATGCCCGAGGTGCTCCGCCGAGCCGGGTACCGAACCTCGATCGTCGGCAAGTGGCATTTGGGTTTGGGCGAGGGCGTGGTCGACTGGAACGGCGAAATCAAGCCCGGACCGTTGGAGGTCGGTTTCGACGAATCCTTTATCATCCCGGCCACGAACGATCGTGTGCCCACGGTCTATGTCCACGGACATCGCGTGGAAAACTGGAGCGATCAGGATGATCCGATCCGCGTCAGTTATCAAGAGCCGATCGGAAATCTACCCACCGGCATCAGCCATCCCCACCTGCTGCGTTATCCGGCCGATCGACAGCACTCGGGCACGATCACCGGGGACATCAGCCGCATCGGCTGGATGGACGGCGGTCAATCGGCATGGTGGGATGATGAGGACATGGCCTACGAATTGGCTCGACGCGCAGTCGCGTTCCTGGAACAAAATCGCGAGAACCGATTCTTCTTATTTCTTTCGATGCATGAAAATCATGTGCCTCGAGCACCGCACCCGGATTTCGTCGGCACCAGCCAGACGGGGCTGCGAGGCGATGCGGTCGTCGAATTCGACTGGGTGGTCGGCCAGATGATGAGCACGCTGGAGCGTCTGCAGTTATGCGATCATACCCTGATTATTGTAAGCAGCGACAATGGCCCCGTGTACTTCGATGGTTACGAGGACGGCGCGTTGGAACACGCCAACGGTCATCATGCAAGCGGACCGCTTCGAGGCGGAAAGTACCTGCCGTTCGAGGGCGGCACACGAGTCCCCACCATCGTGCGTTGGCCAAGCCGCGTCGAGACGGGCGCGGTCAGCAGCGCACTCGTCAGCCAGGTCGACCTGCTTGCGTCGCTGGCCGCGCTGGTCGATATGGATCTGCCCGATGGTGTCGCCCCGGACAGCCGCAACCAGTTGGCCGCTTGGCTGGGCGAAGACCCGAAGGGGCGAGACTACGTGATCCAGCAACCCACCGGACCCGTGTTGGCGATCCGCAAGGGAGACTGGAAATACATCCCGGCGGGAAACCGACCGATCTGGGCCGAACAACGACATAATCTGCGCAATGGACCGCTGGCATCTACCCCGCTGACCAAAAACGCGTATTTGTTCCACTTGGGCGACGATCCCGGCGAAACGACCAATTTGATCGACCAGCACCCGGAAGTGGCCCGGGAACTGGAACGACGATTGCAGCAGACAATCCAGTAAGGACCGGTACGGCCTACAGGCGGTAACCATACTGTTCGGCGCGGGTCTCTGACCCCGCTGGAACCGCCGACCGCAAGTCTCCCAGGCCAGTCTTGTTACCGCCTCTTAGGGTTCCCAACGCGGTTCGACTCCCAGCAAGTGCCTGACAAAAAAGTCTTGACGTCGGCGACTGCCGTAGCGCGTCTCGGCCGCTCCGTGTCCCACGCCCGGCATGACCAACAGATCGAAGTCCTTGTCGGCGCGGATCAGTGCGTCGACCACTTGCATGGTCGAAGCCGGATCGACGTTGCGGTCGGTTTCCCCGACGATCAGCAACAATTGACCGGTCAGTCGGTGCGCGTGGGTGACGTTCGAACTGTCGGCGTAATGGGGACCAACCGGCCAACCCATCCACTGCTCGTTCCACCAAATCTTGTCCATGCGGTTGTCGTGGCATCCGCAATCTGCGACGGCCACGTGATAGAAATCACCGTGGGCTAGCAAGGCGCGCAAGGCGTTCTGGCCACCGGCCGACCCGCCGAAAATGCCGACTCGATCCAGGTCCAACGCCGGATCGGCTTCTGCGGCGGCTTGGATCCACAAGATACGGTCCGGGAATCCGGCGTCGCCCAAGTTCTGCCAGCAGACATCGTGGAAGGCTTTCGATCGGTGCGAGGTGCCCATGCCGTCGATCCTGACGACCACGAATCCCAATTCGGCCAGCGCCTGTTGGCGGTGAAAGGCAGAGAATCGTTTGGGGACGTAAGCCGACTGAGGCCCCGCGTAGATGTCTTCGATGACCGGATACTTCTTTTCAGGATCGAATCGCATGGGTCGGAAGATCACGCCGTAGATGTCCGTCTGACCGTCGCGACCCTTGGCCACAAACGGTTCGGGGACCCGCCAGCCGGTTTCCAGCAACGCACTCCAATCCGCTTGCTCCAGCACGCAGATCAACCGGCCGTCCCGAACGCAACGCAACTCGATCACCGGCGGCGAATCGACTCGCGACCACGTGGCGATCAGCCAGCGGCGATCGGGCGAAAATTGCACCGTATGCGTCCCGTCGCTCGCGGTCAGCACGACCAGATTGGAACCGTCGAAGTCGACGCGGGCATGGTGCAAGAAATACGGATCCTGCTCGGACCGGATACCCCCGGCTGCAAACCAGATTTGCCGTTGTTCCACGTCCACGTATTCGACGTTTCGTACCACCCACGGCCCTTGGGTGATCTGGTGCTTGACATCGCCGGTTAGCGCATCGATCAGATACAGATGGTTCCAACCGTCGCGTTCCGACATCCAAAGGATTTCGTCGGTCGCGTCCAGGTACCGCACGAACAGCTTGCCTGAATAATCGATGAAAGTTTCGCTGCGTTCCTCGACGATCGCTCGTGCATCGCCCGTCTCGGCGTCTACCGCGACGATCCGCAGGATCTGGTGCCCGCGTTGATTGAACAGGAAGGTAAAGCGGCTGGAGTCGGGAGCCCAACGCAGATCGCGAATGCTCCACGGATTCTGAAACAGATCATCGTCGACCGGGATCGATCGCTGATGCTCGATGTCGAACAACTGCGGACGGTCGATGGCCACGCGATCGCCCGGCTTCAGATAGTCGTAGGAATGCAGTTTGGGCTGCAATTGATCCCGAGGCGATGACTCGATGTAATGTACCTGCCGTCTGTCCCCTGCCCGTGTGCGGACGACCACCAGACGCCGCGAGTCCGGGGACCAGTGGAACGGCCCCCGATAAGCGTCACCCTCCTGACCGTCGGAACTCAGACGAAACTCTTCTTCCTTCTCCAACGAGCGGATCCAGACGTTGTGATCCCGAAGAAAAGCCTGCCACTGCCCGTCTGGAGACCGCCCGTCACCACGACGCTTCGCGGGACGCTTTCGCGGCGACGTTCGCGGGTCTGCCGCAGGCGGCGGAGTCTCGATCGCGTACACTCGCTGTTGACCATCGATGCGAATATCCGGCAGATCCCGATGGGCCACGGCGGCGGCCAGCAGATCACCGCGAGGATCGAGCACCAACCAGGCATGGCCCTCGAACGTATGCTGCTGGCGCGACTGGCCCGGCGGCACCTGGCCGTAGCTCCGCCGTCGCCCCTCCCGGTCCAACCAGAACAACTCGACCGGATTGGTTGTGGTATTCTCGAATTGCAACAGCAATTCCTCGCCCGTACGATCGCTGCGCTCGGGCACCGGAGCATCATGCTGCAACGCCAGCGGATCCCGGTCGATCGTCAGCGGCTCCAATCTGGCCTGCTGACGATGGAAGCGGAATCGCTGACTGCCGATGCGGAATTCCACCGTATCCTCTTGCAGGTCGACTTCGATGTCTTCCAACGGCAGACGATCTTGCCGAATTCTCGTTATCCCGTGTTGGCGCAGCGCCCGGGCCAGGGCGTCGTGGTCGACCAGCATCTGCCTGCTTTCCTGACAGGCGTCGACCAGCACGAACTCGTGCGTCCCCGGACCGGTATCGACGCGGTACCAGAACGATCGCCCGTCCTCCAACCAACGCGGACGCACCGCATCGCGAAATACCTTGCCGGCCGTCCGACGCTGCAAGCTGGCCGCGCGTTGATAATCGGCGCCGGATCCCTGACCCACCACGTCAAGGTGTGGGATCAGCACCATCCACAACATCAACGCGGTTCCCGGGATCGCACGACGATCCGTGATCGGATTAAACAACACCAGGTTTCACCTTTCTGTCTGTTGTGCCATCCGCCGTGGGCGGCTTAGGATCGGTAAAGAAATAACTGTCGTGTTTTCGGGTGAGCGGCAAGGCGCTAGCCTCCGTTCTTACCGTCGCTTCGGAAACGGTGGCTAGCGCCATTCCGCTCAGCCATTCATTTGCCGGCCCTTACGTATCCGTGTTCGCCCCGCTCTTGGAAACATCATAGCAGTACAAATAGTTGCCATGCCGGATGTACAACCGGCCTCCGCAAACGACCGGATAGGCCCAACTGGGACCGTCACCCTGATCGGGCAGCCCGAACTGGCTGACCAAGCGATGCGCCTCCGGTGTACACTCCGCCAGCCCCACTTGGGATCGTTCGCTGAGCATGAACAGCAAGCCGTCGGCGTAAGTGACCGACCCCTTCCCGACGCCCCGGTCACGATACTGTTCCTCGCCCGTTTCCCAATCCAGACAGAACCAGATGCCTCGATGACTGGAACCGTACAAATGGCCGTCGACCAGCACGGCCCCGTCCTGATGATTGTCGAAATCGCGATGGCTCCAAAGGGGTTCGACCGAGACCTGATCGCCGTCGACGATCAATCGCAGCATCTGCGATCCCGTCCTGTATCCCGAACTGATGAACGCACGGCCGTCATGGAAAATGGGCATCAGGACGTTGATGTCAT
>SKKK01000305.1 GCA_007121535.1 Planctomycetaceae bacterium
GCCCGACAAAGCCGGGTTGCGACGCAGCACGTAGTTCAATACGAGATTGCCGCCCAGGCTGTGCCCGTACAACCAACGCGGCCGAGCGTCCCCGTGGCTTTCCAGTTCACGGACCAGCAAGGCGATATCGTCCAGCAGCAACTCGTAATCCGACACGTGGCCGCGTCGTCCGCCGCTGTGTCCATGGCCGATCAGATCGAAGGCGACAACGTCTATCCCCGCCCGGCAAAACGACGCGGTCCAATCATGGTAGCGACCCGAATGTTCGCCCAGCCCATGGACGATCCCCATCCGACCTGTCACCTGACCGGACGGCTGCCAGCGTCGAGCCATGCGAGACCGTCCGTCCGCCCCCTGCAACTCGAACTGTTGGGACACGAAATCGACCTTTTGAAACGGATGCTTGCAGGCCGTTAGGCAAATTGCAAGAAATAATGTACCGCGCTCGGCGAGGGTCTCCGAAAGGTGAAACTATTGCACTCCATAGCCATGTTCACCAAAACGCGGTCACCCCGCAAGCCCGCATTCTGGCGAATACGGGTTCTTGACGGAATCCCCGGCAAGGTGGAGAATCCGAGACATGTTGATGCTGACCGACCCCAGGCCGGAATACCATTTGCGATTTCGTTTGTTGGAGACAACGACCCATTTCCCGTTTACCGGAGACTTGGACCTGCATCTTTTCCAGTTGCACAATTTCACCAAGACAGTGGACGAGTTGTCGAGCGATCTGGACTTGTGGCTGTATGTGCTTAATAATGGAAAGGGATTGGACTTGGCGTCGTTACCCCGCAAGTTGCGGGTGGCGGAGATCGTAGAAGCTCTGGAGGCTTGGGACATGCTAACAAGAGATCGGATTCAACGCGAGATCTACGAAGCCCGCGAGCGTGCACGCCGGGATACCGAAGACTGGAAGTCGGCTTTGGAGCGTGCGGAAGAACGCGCCATCAGCAGCGAAGAACGCGCTCGAAGCAGCGAAGAACGCGCTCGAAGCAGTCTTGTCCAGGGCCGATGGATCGGGCAGGTTCGCGTGTGCGAGGAACTTCTTGATCGCGAGCCGAGACCGGAGGCCGAGTTAATGGCCATGTCCCTCGAAGACTTGCGACAATTTGCCGAGTCCTTGCGGGCGGAACTCAGTTCCAGGTGAGGATCGGTGAGCGGGAGGGCGTTCGCCGCCCATCTTTCAGCCGCTCGGAGACCGGTCACCAGCACCATATCGTACTCGTAACTCCTATTCGTTTGAGACGAAACGAGTACGAGTACGCAAGCTGCTTGGCTTGTGGGTGTCAGCCCTCGTTAGGTCAATCCGGTCAGGGGACCACGGCTGGACAGTTCGGGTTTGCCGAACGAGTCGATTTCGTGGCCCATGGCGTGAGCCAATGCCATCAAGAAACGATTGTGCGGTTCGCGTTCGAATCGCATGGCTCGACCCATCCGGAAATTCAGGCCGTTGCCGATCAGCACGAAGGGGATGTCGTGCAAGGTATGCGAGTTGCCTTTGCCCAACTCGTTCGTCCAGACGATCGTCGTGTTGTCCAGCAAAGTGCCCTCGCCACCCGGCTCCGGAGTCTCCTGAAGCCGTTGCACCAAGTAGGCCAGTTCCTCGCAATACCAACGGTTGATCTTCGTCAGCTTTTCCTGTGCCTCGGCGTGGCTATCAGGCTCGTGAGACAAGTCGTGATGTCCTTCTTCGATACCCAACCATCGCATACGAGCTTGGCCGACCGAGTAGGTGTACTGCAACGTGGCGACGCGCGTCATGTCGGCCCGAAGGCTGTTCACCAGCAGTTCGACCTGCATGCGGCTCAGCTTGGGCAAGTTGTCGTTGATATTGCGAACACCCGGTTCCAGATCCGGCGTCCAGGACTGGTCGATCTCCGTCCGCGTTTCGCGCAGTTGCCCTTCCATGCGACGGACGAACGATTCGTGTTCGTCCAACAGCGCTTGGTCATCGGCGCTGATCACCGAGCGGACCTTTTGCAAATCGGCTTGCACCTCGTCCAAAACGCTGGCCAATTTCTCCTGATCCTGGACGTTCCCATACAGTCTGGCGAACATTTGGTAGGGATCGTCGACCGGAGGGATTGGTCGGTTGGGCCCGGCGTAAACCATGCGGGTCCAGGGATCCGCCCGATTGGGAATGGTCAAGCCAAACTCGAGCGAACCGAAGCGAGTACGAGTCTCGGGGCGACTCTGCAGGAAGTTCCTCAGCTCCTGGTCGATCGACAAACCGCTGGCCCATCCGGCCGGCGTGTGCGAACCTCCCTGGATGTTTCCGGGGAACAGCTCGATGCCAGTCAACAGACAGCTCATCCCGCGCATGTGATTGTCACCATCCCCCCGGACTAGATTGCTCAGCCCGTGCAGGATCAACATGCGATCCTTAAAGGGTTCCAGCGGTTTCAGGCTTTCCTTCAACGCGAACCGCTCGCCTTGTTCGTCCGGCCAAAAGTTCCAAGGCACGACGCCGTTGGGGCTGAACATGATCACCAGCCGCTGCTTGCGCGTCTGCTGGCTGCCGAACCCGAGACTCGGCAGGTTCCAGATGAACGGCGTCGCCGCCGCCGTGAGTCCCAGATCCCGGATAAACTGACGCCGCGTTTTGCTCGCTGTCATCACTCACTCCTCACATCTGCCCCGCCCGGCTCAAGAGCGGTGGCTGCCATAATAGAAACCATTAACTTCTGGATATGGTAACCCGAATCGACGAACTGCTCCGTCAATTCATCCAAGTTGGTTGAACTATAGGCATTGACCGGTTGTTTCGCCAGATGGTGAAACAATTGCTGGGAAAAACTTCGAGCCACCTCGTCGCTGCCCGCCAAGTATTCGGCCAACTGTCGTGCTCCGACAAATTCGACGGGTTCGCCTTCGACGGGTCGATACGAGCCCGAGGCATCGATAGGCTGGCCGCGCTCGGTGGTGCGAAATCTGCCGACGGCATCATAATGTTCCAAACTAAAACCCAGCGGATTGATCATGCTGTGACACGCCTGGCACGCTTCGCTACGGGTCTGGATGGCGACTCGCTCGCGCGTGGTCAGACTGGGAGCCAACGTTTCGTCATCCGGCGCCACGGCGACCGGCGGCGGACGCAGGGCTCGACCCAACACGCCACGCAGCAAGAACACGCCACGATGAATCGGCGAACTGATTCGCACATAGGCGAATCCGGTCATCAAGAAGGGATGGGTCAGAACTCCGGCCTGCCGCTGGGGATCGCAGGTTACCTTGACGAACCCGTCCACGTCCGGCTCGATCGGCAAGCCGTAGAAGCTGGCCAGACGAGCGTTGACGAACACGTCGCTGGTCAGCAGCAACTGGCGGAAATCCGATTCCGGGCTCCACGCGACGTGCTCCAGCAGCAAGTCCAGCGAAGTCAAGGCGTCCGAAAGGATCGCGGGTTCGTAGTCCGGAAACAGTTCCGGATCTTTCGAGATGTCCTCAGCGCGGTGGACCAGTAGCCAGTGGTGGAAAAAGTGTCGCAGTTTGGACCGGGCTCGATGATCCTGCAGCATCCGTCGAGCCTGCGATGCGACTTGTTCCGGGGTTCGCAATTGGCCATCGGCAGCGGCTCGCAACAGCGCCGCGTCGGGTAACGAATCCCACAGCCCGAACGACAGCCGCGAAGCCACGTCGTAATCATCCAATTCCTGCTTGCTCATCTCGGAATAAAGGAACCGCGGCGAGGTCAGCGCCAACAGGACGACTCGCTTGACGGCATTCTCCAAGTCTTCTCGACCTTCGAAGTGAGAATCCACAAAGAAATGTCTCTGTTCGTCGGTCAGCGGCCGCCGAAAGGCCCGCTCGACCAACTGGTGGCAGAATTCTCGGACGCCGTCGGCCCACTTCGGATCGTCTTGCTTGACTCTTGCCAATCGAGCGAGGTCGCTGACCACGAAGTTGGCGACTTCGATCGCCGCGTGCGTCGTCGCTTCGTGCCACGCCTGCGACACCGACGTGCCTCGTTCGTAACCCATACTGCTGTCATCCGGCGGAAACGGGGTGTTGATCGCCAGCATCGACGGCGCCCAATGAGGCGACAGGTTTCGCGTTGGAATGACTTCCAGAACGCGGCGCGGCGGCTGCCACAACAGCGAGATCGAAGCCGAGTCCTGACGGGTCTTGGCAAAATTCACACGGATCGGATAGGCTCGACCGCCCAACAAATGGATCGTCTCGCGGTGCTCCGAATCCTCGCCCGACTGGACCCAAGCGTCGATCAACGGTCGATCCATGTCGTTGACCCAGAGCCGCGCCCCGTTTTCGCTCCGCAGCACAAATTCGTACTCGCCCGTCTCCTCGGCCAAAATCGCGCCCCGCCACTGAATCGAAAACTCCTCGGGCCCGATATTCTCCGGATCCGGACTCTGGTCGCCGAACGCGAAATCGATCCGTGAATCGACTCGCTCGATGACCCGGGTGCCGCGACGAAAATTCCGCGAGCTGAAATACTCGGCGGTCAGCCCACGCTGGTCATCGACCCGCGCTTCGCCCAGCATGGGAACGAAAAGATCCGCAGTGGCGTTCAGGTACTGGCGAACCGTCATCCTCGACAATTCGATCCGCGGCGGCTTGTGCATCGCACGTTCTTCTTCGGTATAGAAATTCTCGAAGATGAAATCGGCGACCCGCTGGGCATCCTCACCCATGACTCGCTCCGGATCGTACTGCGGCATGGTGTCATGGATGATTTCCGTCAACGCCGCCAGACTGCGACCACCGCTGAGTCGTTCATCGTAGATCCCGGCGACTCCCTCGCCCTCGACCCCATGACAGTCGGCACATTGAGTTTCATAAATCCGCCGGGCGTCCACGTCGCCAAGACTGACGGAGGGGAACGCCCACCCCATCAGCAGGCAAGATCCCAACGGAGCCAATATCCGAAGGACGCGTACTCCAGCCAAATAGGACAGCAAGTCAGTCATGGGTACCTCGATATCTCACATGAGGAAGGTGGGCAGTGGAAGGAATGCTTCTCTTAATCTATTCATCATGGAACGATACGTCTAGACGACGGACCATCAACGATTCGGCAGCCGAAACGGTTCGGCAAGTCGCCCGTCAACGAAGCGTCAGTGTAGATGATCTCTTCGAACAATTGATCGCCGAACTCGACAAGGACCGCGAAGATGCCGGACGGCGGGCCTGCCAAGCCCTCGATGATTCCTTCCGAGCGGTAAGCAAACCCTTGGCCGGCAAACTCTGGAAGACTCGCGACGAACTCCATGACCGCTAGACATTTTCTGGAGAGATGAGGGATAAAGGATGAGGGATGAAGGAGGAAGCGTGAGGTGAATGATGAATCGAAACGTGTAGATTTGCGGCAGCGGACGAAAGATTTTGCGTTGAGGTCGCCAAGATTGGCGATTGCCTGAAGGAACTGGATGAAACCGATTACTGGTTGGAGTTGCTGGTCGACGCGGACGTCTTGCCATCACGGAGGCTTGCTCCCTTGCGGGACGAGTGCAACCAACTCATTGCCATCCTGACGACGATCAGCAAGAAAGTGAAATCCCGTGGAACCGGCCCGCGAAGAAATCTGCAAGAACCGGCCATTTGGGGAATTTACGGTACACGCGAATTAGGCAATGAATTCGTAAAATAGGTACTTTATTAGGGAATAACTGACCGGTGCGAAGAGACGAGGAACTCCGGCCATGCTGGAATCATTGACACTGCAGAACTTTTCCGCCTTTGCACAGGCCGATTTCCGGTTTGCCCCGGGATTGAACTTGATCGTGGGCGAAAACGGCACGGGCAAGAGTCACGTGTTGAAGGTCGCGTATTCGGCGCTGCACGTGCTTCAGGCCGGCGTCA
>SKKK01000104.1 GCA_007121535.1 Planctomycetaceae bacterium
CAATCCAGGACGATGACCGCCCCGTCCCCGCGGCGGATCAACTGCGGCACCAGCGTGGACAGACCAATCGCCGTCTTGCCGCTGCCCGTGGCCCCCAGGATGTGCATGTGTTCGCAGGGGAGTTCGGCATCCAGCAGGATGGGATACTCGGTGGTCGGAACATAATGGTGTCGGCAAAACGCCTGCCCAGTTGGCCGCCAAGGCGGCAATCCCGTTGCCGGGGATGGGGCCGGGAACAGTCGCTTCGATCAGAAACAGGGGCACAACGGCAATGGCCAGCACAGCAATCGCGATTCCGGTCACCAGCTTGCGCGTGGCCAACGCTCCGCAGGGACCCTGGAAAACCCAGGGCGGGTATTCTTGCTCACGATTTGTCACTGACGTTCCGGGGCGTGACGAGCGACCTTTGGTTTCAGCCTTCGTTCTTCCCGGTATCACGCTGAGTAGCCGGCAGGAGGGCCAAGCCGAGGTAAGCGGCGAGTCTACCGGCGGTTTCGAGCGTGATGCCCCGTTCTCCTTTGACGAATCGCTGGAGGACGGGAGCGGCCACACCGCTGGCCCGCGCAACGGCGTGCGTCGACTGTCCGGTAGCGGCAATGGCGGCCTGAAGCTGGCGGGCGAGCGGCTGATCTCCGGCGCCTTTCCGCCAAGTCAGATATTCTTCGATGCTCATAGGGCCTACATACTCTCCTGACTCGATCAGTTCTGCTTGCGAGGGACGCGTGGAGAACTCCGCACGTGCCTCTCGGAGGCAGGCCGCTTCCTGAGCGGTTAGCTTGCGATTCCGTGTGATGCGTTCTGGCATTTCTAGTCCCCCCTCAAGGTTCCGTTTCATAAGCTGTAACGGGGTAGACGGCAAGCGGATCGTACTCGACGACGTCGAACACCACGGCAATGTATTTGCCCGTACTCGTTTCGCCGAACGTGATTGGCCGCCCCGACGATTCACTTGCCACCACTTCTTGGGCTCCGTACAACACGTCTTCCACTTCTTCGACGCTGATGCCATGTTCGGCGACGTGTTGAACGTTTCCTTCGGGATCGTCGTCCAAATCCCAGAAGATTCTATGGATCCGCATGCCTCGTTTCCCCGGATCTGAATTGTACCATTCGGGATCCACCGGTCCAGAGCCAAAGCAAGATGCGCAAACAGAGAAGTCGGGCTTGATAATGGGCGTAACCGTTCGCTTGGGTATAACCGACCCAATCGTTGCAAGCCTTGAAAACTTCCTGGTTGTTTCTTTCGATTCCATCGCGGGACAGGGTAACGGTTCCTCGTGGTTGCCGGAAACGAAACGACGACGTAGCATGAGTTTTGAGGGAAACTTGATGAAGTAAGACGATTTTCGATGCTTCCTTGCAGGACGGAAATGAACGTGGTCAGCAACGCTACTCGCCCTTCTACCACCATGCCATCCGATACAACACAACGGGCTTGCCGGCGTAAGATTCGGCCTGGCAGACCCAACGGTGGTCGCGGCCGCCGTTTGGTGTTCGAAGCACTGGAGAGTCGCCAACTGCTGGCCGCCGACCTGGTGGCCCGATTCGAGTTCGGGAATGCCGGTGGCGGTGCCGTTTCCTCATTGAATGTGGGGCAGGACTTCGAGCTTCGACTGTTCATCCAGGATGTCCGAGCCGTTCCCAGGGGGGTCTTTCAAGCCTATTTCGATGTCTCTTACCCGGCCGAGCTGGCTGCCGTGACGGGGCCGATCGTTCACGGTGCCGACTATTCAGCCGCTGGAACGGTTTCCGGAGATACTACCACCCCGGGGTTGATCGACGAAGTGGGCGGACGAGACACCGACCAGTTCCCGCCGACGCCTGCCGATGCCGAGTTCAAGCTCTTCAACGTTCCCATGCGCGCCGTTGCGCCCGGCACCTTGGATCTAACGCTGAAGCCGGCGGATAGCCCGGTTCACATCATCCATTTCTTCGACACGTTGATGGGCCTGGGCATGAGCCAGATCGACGTTCAGGGAAACAGCATTCCGATCAACGACCCAGTCGCGGCGACCACACTCGCCATCACCGCCCTGGACGCCAATAAATTCGAGGGGAATTCCGGCTTTACGCCCTTCACGTTCAACGTGACTCGCGAAGGCCTGCTGACCGGTACGACGACGGTCAACTGGGCGGTGACCGGCAGCGGGCCGAACCCGGCCGACGCGGCGGATTTCGGCGGGACGCTGCCCAGCGGCGTGGTCACGTTCGCTGCAGGGCAGACGACCAGAACGATCACGGTCAATGTCCGCGGAGATACGGTGGTGGAGCCGGATGAAGGTTTCACCGTGACGCTGTCGAATGCCAGCGGCGGAGCTCAGATCGTCGAGGCTACTGCCAGCGGGATCATCCGCAATGATGACGTGGCCCTGCGCATCGAGGCGGCAGATGCCGATAAGTTCGAAGGCAATACCGGCTTCACGCCCTTCACGTTCACCGTGACCCGCGAAGGCCTGCTGACCGGCACGACGACGGTCAACTGGGCGGTGACCGGAAGCGGGCCGAATCCGGCCAACGCGGCGGATTTCGGTGGGACGTTGCCCAGCGGCGTGGTCACGTTCGCTGCAGGGCAGACGACCAGAACGATCACGGTCAACGTCCGCGGAGATACCGAGGTGGAACCGGATGAAGGTTTCACCGTGACGCTATCGAATGCCAGCGGTGGCGCTCAGATCGTCGGGGCCACCGCCAGCGGGATCATTCGCAACGATGATGTGGCCCTGCGCATCCGGGCGGCGAATGCCGATAAGTCCGAAGGCAATTCCGGCTTGACGCCCTTCACGTTCACGGTGACCCGCGAAGGCCTGCTGACCGGCACGACGACCGTCAACTGGGCAGTGACCGGCAGTGGGCCGAATCCGGCCAATGCGGCGGATTTCGGTGGCACGTTGCCCAGCGGCGTGGTCACGTTCGCTGCAGGGCAGACGACCAGAACGATCACGGTCAACGTCCGCGGAGATACCGAGGTGGAGCCGGATGAAGGTTTCACCGTGACGCTATCGAATGCCAGCGGTGGCGCTCAGATCGTCGGGGCCACCGCCAGCGGGGTCATCCGCAACGATGACACCAGGCTGGATATCGTAGCGACCGACGCCGAAAAATTCGAAGGGGATTCCGGCTTGACGCCGTTTGTCTTTACGGTCACCCGCTACGGCCTAACGACCGGTACCACGACGGTCGACTGGGCGGTGACCGGAAGCGGAGAGCATCCCGCCGATGCGGCCGACTTCGGCGGGACGCTGCTCAGCGGCCAATTGACCTTTGCTCCCGGCCAAACCACAAGGACGCTGACCGTCAACGTCCAAGGGGATACCGTGTACGAACCGGACGAGACGTTCCAGGTGACGCTCAGCAATCCCGTGGGCGCTACGTTGGGCACTTCCGTCGCCATCGGCACGATCCTGAACGACGATCCTGCAACGTTTGGTGTGACCGGGCTGACGCCGATCACCAGCGGCTTCGTCGTGGATTTCACTGCGCCCTTCCAGGCCGATCTGCTCAATTTGTATGACAATGCCGCTGGCGCACTCGGCCCTACGGATCTCACCTTGGTGGGCGACTCGGTCGGGCCCGTGCCAGGTTCGGTGGTCGTCCGTGTCGATCACCGGCAACTGACCTTCCTCAAGACCGGCGGTCCGCTGGAACCCGATGACTATACCGTCACGCTGCGCAGCGCCGCCAACGGGTTCGTCGATTCGGCCGGCAACCTGTTGGACGGCAGCAGCAGCGGTGTGCCCGGAGGCAATGCGGTCCTTCGCTTCGCGGTGGCGCCGCGTCCTGCCAACGAAGTCACGGTCAGCGTCCCGGACTTTGCACGAGGGTTTGGCCAAGCGGTCAATCTGCCCAACGAGAACGCAACGGGGATTCCGGTTACCCTAAGTACCGGACAGAACGTCGCCCACGTCGAGCTGGACTTGGTTTTCGATCCGGCCCTGTTGCAGATCACGTCGTTTGTCAACTCGGTGCCCGGCGCTGCTGCCTCGTCCACGATCATCGAACCGGGACGGATACGGATCTCGGTCAGCAGCGAGGCGCAATTTCGCTCGACGCCCGGAGCGATCGAACTGGGCCGATTCGTCGCGTCGGTCCCCGCCAGCGCGCCGTACGCTGCGAAGCAGATCCTTCGCATCGAGAATCCGACCGTCAGAGACACCGGGGCTCAGGCTCGCCCCGTGCGATCCGACGACGGACTTCACGTTGCCGCTTTCGTCGGCGATGCCAACGCCAGCCGGACCTATACGGGCGGAGACGCCACGTTGCTGCAACGTTTGATCGTGGGGCAGGGCAGCGGCTTCCCCGCCTTTCAACTGACCGACCCGATGCTGATCGCGGATGTCAACCGCAGCGACACGCTGACCGGCGGCGACGCCACGCTGCTGCAGCGGATCATCGTCGGCACCCCGATCCCTCAGGCTCCCGCACCGCCCACCGGGATCACACCTCCGCCGATCGTCGGCCCCGATCCTCGGCTGTTCATCCCGACCGACTTGACCGGCACGCCGGGCGATACGGTCACGGTTCCCGTCATGCTGGAAGTCACGGAACCGGACGGGATTTCGCTCGCTGCGGTCGACCTGGCCCTCGCCTACGATCCGGAGATCTTCAACGCTTCGAATTTCGTTCGCGGAGCGATGCTGGACGGGCATGGTTTCTCCGCCCCCACGGTGAACACGGATATCCCGGGGATCCTTCGCGTCACAATGTCGACCGCCTTGGGCCCCGAATTGGCGTTCGGAGAATTGGGCGCGATCTTCCAGTTCGATCTGACGGTTCACGCGGATGCTCAAGAGGGCAGCTCGCGCATCAATCTTCTGCAGAACTTTGAATCGACGTTCACGGGACTGGAGAATAACGATATCGAACCGTTAACCTTGATCCCGGCTCCCACCAATGCCGACGACGACCCGGTCGACGGGATGCTCACCATCACGGCGCCGGCGGCGATACTGTCGATCATCGCGACCGACGCAGACAAGCCGGAAGGGAACACCGGGTTCACTCCGTTCCTGTTCACCGTCACGCGCAGCGGTCTGACGACGGACACCACGATCGTCAGCTACTCGGTCACCGGCAGCGGACCCCATCCGGCCGATGCGGAGGATTTCGGTGGGACGCTGCCCAGCGGATCAATCACGTTCGAACCCGGCGAAACGGAGAAGACGCTGACGATCAATGTAAGCGGCGACACTGAGGTCGAACCCGACGAGCAGTTCACGGTCACGCTGTTGGACGCCAGCGGCAATGCTCAGATCATCACGTCCACGGCGATCGGTACAATCCGCAACGACGACACGCAGGTCACGGTCAGCGTTGCGCCAACCAGCGTGGTGGAGGATGACGGCGAGCCGCTCGTCTACACGTTCACCCGCGTCGGCGTGATCTCCGAGCCGCTAACCGTCTCCTTCCTGGTGGATGGCACGGCGGATTTCGAGGTGGACTATACGCAGACGGGCGCCGACATCTTCTCGGCCACCGAGGGCACCGTGACGTTTGCCGCAGGCAGCACGACGGCGACGGTCAACATCGTTCCGGTCGCGGACGACGTGGTCGAGGACGATGAAACCGTCATCCTGATCCTGGTACCCGGCGACCAGTACACGGTCGGCTCGCCGGGCGAAGCGATCGGAACGATTGTGGACGATGACCGCCCGTGCGTCTTTATCGAGGACGCCGATCCGATCCTGGAAGGTGACGAAGGCACTCGGCCCCTGGTCTTCTTCGTCCGTCTGTGCCGCCCGATGGACACGGAACTGAGCGTCGATTACGCCACCCGCGACGGCTCGGCCACCATAGCCGACGGGGATTATCAGCCCGTCTCGGGCACCTTGGTCTTTCGCCCCGGCGAACCCCTGGTCCAAACAATCGAGGTGCTTGTCTTCGGCGACCGGCGAGTCGAGCCTGATGAGGATCTGTTCGTCGACTTGAGCAACCTGGTGACGGCCGATCCGGACGCGGTAGTAACCAGGAGCACAGCGCGCGGAGTCATCCTGAACGACGATACCGAGGTCGCCATCCAGGTCGCTCCGGAAAGCGTCCTGGAAGACAGCGGCGAACCGTTGATCTTCACTTTCAGCCGCGAAGGGGTCATCGGAAACGAATTGACGGTGGAATTCCAAGTCGGCGGCACCGCGACGTTCGACGAGGATTACACCGTCTCGGGCGCCAGCAGTTTCACCGGCAATGCGGGAACGGTCACCTTTCCTGCCGGCAGCACGACGGTCACGGTCGTTGTCGATCCGATCGCGGATCAGATCGTCGAAGAAGACGAAACGGTTGTCCTGACCTTGTTGCCGAGCGTCGAATACACGGTCGCAGAACTCGCTACGGCGACGGGCATTATTCTGAACGACGACACCGATGTCTGGGTCACCGTTTCGCCCGAGGCCGTCCTTGAAGACAGCGGTGAGGAACTGGTCTTTACCTTCACGCGGATCGGGGTCATCGACCAACCGTTGACGGTCCAGTTCTCGGTCGGCGGCGACGCGGTTTTCAACGAAGATTACCTGGTCGACGGTGCCGCGTCCTTCTCGGACTCGGCCGGCAGCATCCTGTTCGCAGCCGGGCAGACAACCGCAACGGTATCGGTCCAACCTATCCCGGACCAGCAGGTCGAACCGGACGAGACGGTGATTTTGACCTTGTTGCCCGGCGCCGATTACCGGCCCGTCGAACCGGTCTCGGCCACCGGCGTCATCCTGAACGATGACACCGCCGTGGCGATCCGAGCGACCGACGCGGTGCGAAGTGAAGGAGACAGCGGTACGACCGAGTTCCTGTTCACCGTCGAGCGGATGGGCGTAACCGATGACGAAATCACCGTCGAATACACCGTATCCGGCAGCGGCCCGCATCCCGCCGACGCGGACGATTTCGGCGGGACGTTTCCCAGCGGGCAAGTCACATTCGCGCCCGGCGAAACGCTCCGGACGATCACGGTTTTGGTCACGGGAGACACCGACCCCGAACCGCACGAACAATTCACGGTGTCGCTGACCGAGGCGCCGGATGGTGTCCAAATCGTGGTGCCAACCGCCCAAGGGACGATCCTGAACGACGACGTGCATCTGGCGATCGCCCCGGCAGACGCGGTTAAATTCGAAGGCCCTGCGGGTACTACCACCGAGTTCACGTTCACCGTCACCCGCACGGGGATGACCGTCGAGGACTTGACCGTCTCGTACGCGGTGACCGGCAGCGGGCCGAACCCCGCCGACGCGGACGATTTCGACGGGGAACTACCCATCGGTGTGCTGGTCTTTCCGGCCGACGCCCCCTTCGAGTCGGTTCAGACCATCACGATCCTGGTGTCGGGCGACAATGAGCTGGAACCGGACGAAGGTTTCACAGTTACCCTGTCCGAGGATTCCGGCGTCGCGGAAATCACCACGGCCACCGCCGATGGGCTGATCCTGAACGATGATGAAGCGTTTTCGATCGCTGCGGAAGACGCCGTCAAATTCGAAGGGCATGCGGGCACCACGGAATTCACGTTCACCGTAACCCGCGAGGGCTTGTTGACCGGCAGCACGACCATCTCGTATGCGGTGACCGGCAGCGGCGAACACCCGGCGGACGCGGACGATTTCGGCGGGACGCTGCCCAGCGGGCAAGTCACGTTCGCCCCCGGCGAATCGGTCCAAACGATCACAATCCCGGTCAGCGGCGATACTGAAATCGAACCGGACGAAACCTTCACGGTCACCCTGTTTGATCCACCCGAAAACGTCGAACTGACGGTCGCTTCGGCCGAGGGCACGATTCTGAACGACGACGCCGTTTTGCAAATCGAGGCGACCGACGCGGTGAAGCTTGAAGGGGATACGGGGACCACCGACTTTCTCTTCACCGTCACCCGCGAAGGATTCACCGGTAACCAGGTGACGGTCGCTTATGCCGTCACCGGCAGCGGCGAGCATCCCGCCGATGCGGACGATTTCGGCGGGGCGTTTCCCAGCGGACAAGTGACGTTCGCGCCGGGCGAGACGGTCCAGACCCTCGTGATCCCGGTCACAGGGGATACGGAGGTCGAACCGGACGAAGAGTTCACGGTCACGCTCTCCAATGCAACCGGCGGGATACAAATCGATGTTCCGACCGCGCAAGGGACGATCCTGAACGACGATACCAGAATTACCATCCGAGTCGAGCCGTCGGCCGTATTGGAAGACTCGGGGCAACCGCTACGGTACATCTTCGAGCGCGACGGCGCCGATACGCTGCCGCTGACGGTAAACTTCGCGGTCAGCGGAACGGCCACCTTGGGCACCGATTACGTCCAAACGGGCGCTGCCACGTTCACCGCAACCGCCGGAACCGTGTTGATCCCGGTCGGGGTGAGCACGGCGACCGTTACCATCCAGCCTTTGGCCGATAACGTGGTGGAATTGGACGAGACGGTGGTCTTGACGCTGACGTCGGGCAGCGGATACCTGGTCGGGGAACCATCGGCGGCGATCGGCACCATCCTGAATGACGACTCGGCGATCCTGTCGATCGAAGACGGCACGCTGCTCGAGCCTGAAACGGGCGTCCAGGATCTGGTCATGCTCGTCCGCATGCACGACCAGCAGGACAACCCGGCCACGGCCGACGTGGCGATCCACGTCGATTGGATCTTTGCCCATCAGACCACCGACGACGCCGACTTCGCCGCGTCCCTCGAAAAGAGCGGTAACCTGGTCATCCCGGCCGGACAGAGCCACGGCGAACTCCGCTTTCCAGTGATCGCCGACGACGTGATCGAATTCGACGAGACGTTTCTGGTGACGCTCAGCAATCTGCGGGCTGGCGATCCCGCCCGTGACGTGCAGCTCGGCCGGGCCAGCGCCATCGGCACGATCCGGGACGACCCCATGACCGGGGAACTGCGAGGCTACGTGTATCAGGACGGGAACAACAACGGGCGCCGCGACGCCCCGTCCGAGCGGGGCATTCCCGGAATCCTCGTCACCTTGACCGGGACGACGTCCAGCGGCCATGCGATCGAGTTGGTTGCCATGACCGATGACGATGGCGCCTATGCGTTTGTGGGCCTGCAAGCCGGCACCTACGAAATCCGTAAACGCCAATCCACCGCGATGCTCGACGGCGCGGAAGAACTGGGATCGCAACAAGGCCAGATGGAAGACGACCGCTTCTTCGACATCACCCTCGCACCGGCTGCCAAAGGCGAAGGCTACCATTTCGGCGAGCGAGGTTGGCGTCCGGAATACGTCACGCGACGAATGTTCCTGGCGTCCAGCCAGATGAACGCCGAGTCGCTGCGGATGCGGATCGCCCAAATCGAAGAGAACAACGGCCACGCGCAATTGGCTCAGCAGATCCGCGACGGTTCCATCGCTTCGGTCGTCGACGCCCGGCCCGCCAACCAGGCAGCCGTGCAGTCATCGTCCGCCCCGGCGACCAATTCCGCCGCAGTACCAGCCGTCAATCCGGCAGCCCAAGCGGCGGCCACCGAAGCAGCGGCAGGCGGCGAGGGCGAAGCCATGGAGCGGGTCTGGCCAGCCGCCAATCCGACCAGTCACAGCATCCAACCCGTCTCGCAATCCACGACGGACTTCGCCTCCCAAACCAAGCCCGTTTCCACGCCGCACGTCGCGGAACCTACCGGGCTCGATCCCGTTCGATTCGTCGCCGATCCCGAACCGTCACGGGCGCTGCCATCGCCACCGGCGGTTGCTCAGCCGGCCACCCTGCAAGCACCCGCGCTCACCGACGCATCGCTTTTCGACTGGCTGGCCTGGGAGACAGCGAACGCAAGACCCGCTTCGCAGGCTGCTGAGCCATCCCATGCCGGTACGAGCAATGGGGAACCCCTCGCGGATGAACTCGCGATCCGTGTTGCACACGACGCCGAACCCGTTTCCGCAGAGATCAGCGAAGCGGAACTTTCGGCCCCCGAGCGTTTCGAAGGTCTGAAGCCCGATACCGTTGACGAATTCTTCGAATGGAATGAAAGCCTGCCGGACTTGGCCGATCGGCTCGAAATCGCACAGCGTTAGCGTGATGGGCACTCATGCCCATGATCGACAAGGCCGCCCACTCTTGCCAAATCGATAGAATATTTGGTTGAATGAAGGACGCGGGAGATTGCTACGAGGCCGCAACCAACGTAGGTTGGGTCTCCGACCCGACCCGGTCCGAAGTACCGTGGGTCTCCGACCCGACTTGGTCGGGACAGAGTCCCAACCTACAAGCATGCGCGTACCGTGCGCGAAGGTTACGTCTGAAGACTCCAGATTGATAGTGGCCGTCAATCCGCCGAAGGGAGTATCGATGAGTGGTGCTGAGTTCGAAAGCCGCGAGATAAGCGTTCGTGACCAGGAAGCCCAATTTCACGAATTGGAAGGCGAAATCGTCGAGCAGCAGGATCAGTCGCCTGATTCCCCGTGGTCGTACGTCATCAAGCGCGGAAAGAAGCCGATTTCGTTGACCGGTGTCGAATGGCGGATTCTCAAACTGCTGGCCTCCCGCCCGTACCACGCCTTCACGCCTCAACATATCGCCCAAGCGGTTACTACCGAGAACCAGCCGGTGACCGAAGATTCATTGCGCGACCACATCTCGTCCCTGCGCGACAAGCTGGGGTTCTTCGCCGACTACGTCCAAACCGTCCCCTACATCGGCTACCGTTTCCGCGAATAATTCGCTCACGGTCCGCGTGGCGAAGATCCCCCGTCCGGCGTGGGTCTCCGACCTCGCCGCAACCGCCGACCGAAGGTCTCCCGCAGGTATTCTAGACCTTCGGTCGCCCCAATTGCCCGGTCCGACACCGGCCACAACAACCCGCCCCAGCGTCTCGGTCATAGACTGGCCACAACTCCGCACCGCGCCACCCCTCTTAAAATGAGATATTACCACCCCTTTAGAATGGAAAGCCGCCCCCATGCATCCATCTAGTCGAATTCTCGCCAATTTCTGAAAGATTTCTATCAAAAACAGCCAAGAACCTGATTGAATTGGGATCGATCTTCGCCCATAATCGCAATCTAGTGCGTTGTCCAGGCGAAATCTTGGGGTCGCGATGAGTGAGCGGCACGGCGCTAGCCGCCGTCGGAGTCCAGAACCGGCGGCTAGCGCCGTGCCGCTCACAATCCGCATTTTTCGCCTAGACAACGCACTAGCGTCAAAGAAATGGATTCAGGAGGGCTGGCCGGATGGCTTCGCAGATCAGTGCCGAGGAGCGGCGGAGTCGCGTTTTGGAGTTGGTGCGGGTTCGAGGGTTCGCGGCGCTGCCGGAATTGGCGACAGAATTGCAGGTTTCAGAATCAACCGTTAGGCGTGACCTAGACTTTTTAGAAGTCGTGGGTGTGCTGCGCCGCACTCATGGCGGAGTGTTCTATACGGGGCCATCGCCCAAATTGCCTCACTTTGATGTGCGGCAATCGGTCGAATGGGACAAAAAGCGTCAGATCGCGGATGCGGCCAGTCGTTTGATCGATCCGGGAGACACGGTGCTCCTGGACGGAGGTAGCACAACGTACGAACTGGCGCGGCTGTTGGTCGGCAAACCGTTGCAGGTGGTGACGAACTCGTTGCCCGTGGCCATGCTGTTCAGCACCACGGACACGGTGGACTTGGTGCTGATCGGCGGCAACGTCCACAGCCGCACGGGGGTATCGTTGGGTCCGTATGCGAACGAAATGTTGACAAAGTTGAACGTACAACGAGCCGTCTTGAGCGTGGCGGGAATTCACCAGCGCGGGTTCTTCAATAGCAACTTGCTGCTGGTCGAAACCGAACGTGCCATGATCAAGGCGGCTGACGAGGTGGTCGTGGTTGCCGACAGCACGAAGTTCGGAAGATCCAGCTTGGCGGAGTTGGGCGGATTGAACGAAGCCGACGTGCTGGTGACGGACGACCAGATCGGCGAGCCTTGGATCGAGATGCTGGACGCCGCGGGGGTGCGTGTGATCGTCGCTTCGCCGTTGCCGTCCGCTTGATGGGTGGCTGGGCGATCAGCAGATTTGGAAGGTCGGCATCGATAAGAAGAAGGGTGATGTGCGAGGGGATGGATAAAGGATGGCCATGATTGCTGCGATCGAGCGAAGCGTGATTGAGAATATTGTGCGGCAGATCGTGCTGCAGCAGGCTAGCGGACCGAGCGGAAACGGAGCCGCGCGTTTGCCCAAGTTGGTGGTGAGCATCTCGGCTCGGCACGTGCACTTGACGGACGACGATGTCCAGGTGCTGTTCGGGCCGGGCAGCCAGTTGACGCCCATGAAGCCGTTGTATCAGGACGGCTTTTACGCGGCAGAGCAAACGGTGATGGTCGTCGGACCGCGGCGGCGGATGTTGCCGACGGTCCGCGTCCTCGGACCGACTCGGTCGCACAGCCAGGTGGAGTTGGCCTTTACCGATTCGATCTCGTTGGGCATCGACGCACCGATCCGGCACAGCGGCGACATCGCAGGAACGCCCGGATGTGTGCTGGTGGGTCCGAAGGGCGTGGTCGAGTTGAAAGAGGGGGTGATCCGGGCCGCAAGGCATGTCCACATGAGCCCGGAGAACGCCGCCTCTTACGGCGTGAAGAACGGCGATGGGATGCAATTGCGAGTGGAATCGCCGCAGTGTTCGATGGTGCTGGAGGAATTGAAGGTGCGAGCGGAGAAGGGCATCAAGTTGGAGGTTCATCTGGACACGGACGAAGGCAATGCGTGCAATCTGGAGGCGGCGACGAAGATCGAGCTGTTGAGGGACGAACCGTGTTCGTGTCGGAAAGCATAGCCGTCGGGTGACGGCAAGACCTGTTTTCGAGTCTCTTTTGCAGGAGAACTAGCAAGATGGCGAAGGCGATGGAAGCGTTGGGCATGATCGAGACCAAGGGATTTGTGTGTCTGATCGAAGCCACCGACGCGATGTTAAAGGCTGCTGACGTAACGTTCCACGGCTGGGACAAGGTGGGCAGCGGGTTGGTTTCGGCGTTTGTCACCGGCGACGTGGCGGCTGTCAAAGCGGCGACCGACGCCGGCGCCAGCGCGGCCAGCCGGATCGGTGAAGTGGTCAGCGTCCAGGTGATTCCCCGACCTCACGAGGATCTGGGGATCGTCCTGCCGCCGCCCCTGAAACATTCGACGGGAAGCAAATAGTCGATCAATTCGTGACGTTTATTCAGGAAGACGAACCATGCAGAGTGCAATTGGATTGGTGGAAACCAAGGGTTTGATCGCATTGGTCGAGGCGACCGACGCGATGGCCAAAGCGGCCAATGTCGAGATCGTCAAACGCGTCGCGATCGGCGGCGGACTGGTGACGACGGTGGTCAAGGGTGACGTGGGCAGCGTGCGAGCGGCCGTGGAAGCAGGCGCCAGTGCGGCCAGCCAGGTCGGCGAGCTGATCAGCAGCCACGTGATCCCGCGACCGGCTGAAGGGTTGGTCCAGGCGTATCTGTCCTGAGCCTCCGGGAAACGTGTGGCGGAGTGGCCTGAATCATGAAGATCCTGGTGGCAAATCTCGGCTCGACCAGTTTCAAGTACCGACTGTACGACATGCAGCTCGAGCAACAATTGGCTCGTGGCGGCGTCGAGCGGATCGGGGCGGACCAGAGCCGTTGTTTCGTGCAGATCGGATCGCGGCGGCAAGAGCTGACCGCGTCGGTTCCCGATCATGCGGTGGCCGTGCGGCAGTGCCTGGACCAGTTGACCGATCCGGCCAGCGGGTGCTTGAGCGATGCGTCGGAAGTTTCGGCGATCGGCTTCAAGGCCGTCCACGGAGGCCGGTACTCGGGCGTCCAACGCGTCACCCCGGACGTTCTGGCGGCGATGGAAGCCATGAACCCGGTGGCCCCGGCGCACAACCCGATGTACATCCGGGCGATGCGATTGTTGTCCGACAAGCTGCCGGAGATCCCTCTGGTCGCCGCGTTCGAAACCGGGTTCCATGCAACGGTGTCCGAAGCCTTGCGGCATTACGCCGTGCCTTACGAATGGGCGGAAGAATATCAGATCAAGCGTTGGGGGTTCCACGGAGCCAGCCATCGTTACATCGCCAACCGGACGGCCGATCTGCTGCAACGAGAAGACCTGCGAGTCGTCTCGTGCCATCTGGGCGGTTCCAGCAGCTTGTGCGCCATACGCGGCCGACAAAGCGTGGCCACGTCGATGGGCATGAGCCCTCAGTCCGGACTACCGCACAATAACCGTGTCGGCGACTTTGATGTATTCGCCTTGCCGGTCCTGATCCAGGCTACCGGCAAATCGCTGGACGAACTGTTGAAAGATCTGGCGGAACGCAGCGGGTTGCTGGGGATCAGCGGCGTCAGTTCGGACATCCGCGACGTGCTGGAAGCGGCCGACGCGGGTGATCGGCGAGCGGGCTTGGCGTTGGACGTGTTCCATGCCGAGATCCGTCGTCATCTGGGCGGGCTGTTGGTGGAATTGGGCGGGCTGGACGTGCTGGTATTCACCGGCGGTATCGGCGAGAACGGCGTTCGGACGCGAGAAGCCGTCTGTGCGGGACTCGGCGATCTGGGCATCGTACTGGACGCGGAAGTCAACGCAACGGCCAGCGGCGAAATGCCCGTTCACGCAGGAGCCAGCCGCACGCAGATTTGGGTGATGCCGACCAACGAGGAATGGATCGTCGCTTGCCAGTCGCGAGACCTGCTGATGGCCGAAGCAATGTAAGACGAGAACGAGATGCCCCGTTACGGAAGGGTGGAAGAAACCATGTTTGTCGCGCGAGTCACCGGATCGTTGGTCGCGACGCAAAAGGTCGCAGCGATGGTCGGCTGGAAATTGCTGATCGTCGAACCGTACCGCTTGGAGCCCACCGAGCGCACCAGCCTGATGTCGACGGGCCGCACGTTCGTCGCCGTCGATACGCTGGGCGCGGGCGTGGATGATCTGGTGCTGATCACACAAGGCTCCAGCGCTCGGGCGACACCGGAAACCAAGAGTATGCCGATCGACACGATCATCGTCGGCATCGTGGACAAGGTCCACGTCGAATCCCATTGTGTTTATTCGCGAGAACCATAGCATGCAAATCGACGAAGTCATGATCCGCAACGTGGTGGCTCGGGTGTTGGCCGAGGTGGGACCGATCCCACCGGTCGCCTCGCCGGGTTTCACCGGACGCCACGGCGTATTCGAATGTGCCAAGCAGGCGATCGCGGCGGCCAGCGAGGCGTTTGAGCGATTGTCCGAGTGCGGCATCGCCGACCGCAAACGCATCATCGATCACATCCGCCGCATCTCGATCGAACAGTCCGTCCCCTTGGGCACGATGGAGATGGAAGAGACTCGGATCGGCCGCTTGGAACATAAGATCGAAAAACTGAAGACCCTGGGCGAGAGGACGCCGGGCGTTGAATTCCTGCGCAGCGAAGTGTTCAGCGGCGACCATGGTCTGGCCGTGATCGAGCACGCGCCGTTCGGCGTGATCGGCGCGATCACCCCGGTCACGCACTCGCTGCCCACCATCACCGGCAACGCGGTCAGCATGATCGCTGCGGGCAATACGCTGGTCGTCAATCCGCACCCCAGCGGCAAACGCGTGGCAGCCGAAGGCGTGCGGCGTTTCAACGAAGCCATCCATCGCGATCTGGGCATCGACAACCTGATCTGCGTGATCGCCGAACCGACTCTGGACACCGCCAAGACCATCTTCCAGCATCGCGACGTGCGGTTGATCTGCGTCACCGGCGGAGCGGCCGTCGCGCGGGCGGCGCTGAAGAGTGGAAAACGGGCGATCGTCGCCGGACCGGGCAATCCGCCCGTCGTGGTCGACCAAACAGCCGACTTGCAGCGAGCCGCAAGGTGCATCATCCAAGGCGCAGCTTACGACAACAACCTGCTTTGCATCGCCGAGAAGGAAGTTTTTGTCGTCGACCAGGTCTTCGACGAACTGATGGACGCGATGGAGCGTGCCGGAGGCGTGCGACTAAACGCGCGGGAAGTCGACCAACTGACTCGAAACGCCATCATCCAGGTCGGCGAGGACAAACACCATGCCCCGGCCAAAGAGTTTCTGGGTCAGGACGCCGCCGTGCTGGCTCGCGGCGCCGGACGATCCGTGCCGGAGCACACCGAACTGCTGTTCGGGGAAACCGACGAAGCGAACCCGTTCGTTTCCGTCGAGCAGATGATGCCCTTCGTACCGTTCGTGCGCTGCCGAAACGTGGACGAGGCGATCGCCAAAGCCAAGCAGTACGAGCACGGTTTCCGGCATACCAGCATCATCCACTCGCGCGACGTCCGCAACATGACCAAGATGGGACGCGTGCTGGACACGACGCTGTTCGTCAAGAACGGACCCTGCATGGCGTCGCTGGGCTTGGGCGGCGAAGGCTACCTGTCGTTCTCGATCGCCGGTCCGACGGGCGAGGGAGTCACCACGCCGCTGACGTTCACCCGCGAACGTCGCTGCTCGATGATCGACGACCTGCGGATCGTGGGAAAGGGGTAGCACCGCATGCATACGGGCAAGGTGATCGGCACCGCGACCGCAACCGTCAAACACCCGACGCTGACCGGTGCGAAACTGTTGCTGGTCCAGTTGACACTGGCCGACGAGATCACACCGGACGGCGACCCCTTGCTGGTGGTCGATGGGATCGGTGCGGGATGTGGCGACACGGTGCTGATCTCCAGCGACACGCGACGCGCTCGTGAATTATTGGCCGCCAACGCCACTCCCGTGCGTTGGACCACGGTGGGAATCAAGGATTAACGTTCGATGGCTGACCCGCAAATCGATGTCGAAGCGATCGTCCGTCAGGTCGTCAAGCAACTGCTGCGCGATCAGGCAGACGACACTCATCGGCAGCCGCGATCCGACCAGATGGCCGGTCGATCCGCGCCGTCGAAGGCGGCGCGCCCCGAGACGGGAACCGTGGAGATCACCGAACGCGTCGTGACTTGGGCCGGTCTGAAGGACCGTTTATCGGGCGTGCGGCGTTTGATCGTACCCGCCGGCGCCGTGCTGACTCCCTCGGTGCGCGACGAATTGAGGAAACGGAACATCGACTGTCAAGTCGTTCACCACGCCGACCGGTCAGTCGACGCGCGCCAGCCGGATCTGCTGATCGCTGTGGCTTGCGGCGATCATCCCGTCCAAACGGCGATCCGGACGATCGAAGCCGAAGCTGCCAATGCCACTCGGATCGGCAGCGGCACGTTGGCCGAGATGGTCGCGCAACTCCGTCGGCGCATCGAGTGCGACCAGGCCTCCGGCGTGCTGTTGACCACCACTCCGGCCGCCGCCGTTTGCCTGGCGAATCGATGCGAGCGATTGCGAGCCGTCTGGGGTACCGAACCGGCCGTCGTGCAGGAGAGCTGTTCCTCGATCGGCGCCAACCTGTTGGTGCTGGACCCTCGACGCAGCCCGACCAATGAATTGCGGAGCACCGTGCGCCAGTTCTTGCGTGGCAGCCATCAATGCCCGGACGCCTGGCAAGCCATCCTGTCGAGAGGAGCCCCGTTATGAGAATCGCTCAAGTCATCGGCACCGTGACCCTCGGCCGGGCTCACCCCAGTTTTCGCGGAAGCCGACTGAAGCTGGCTCTGCCGCTGTCGCTGGACAACCTGACCGGCAAGACGCAACCGACGGCGCCTCCCATTGTCGTCTGGGACGATTTAGGCGCGGGCATCGGCGATCGGATCGCCATGGCCGAGGGCCCCGAGGCCAGCCAACCGTTTCGCCCCGAATTGAAACCCGTCGACGCATACAATTCAGCCATCTTAGACCGAATCGATATCCGACCGGAAACCTGATAACTTTCGATCAACGCCAAGGAACTTGAACATGATGAACGCCCACAAAATCAAACTGGAAATCTGCGACATCGGACGCCGCATCTACAACAAAGGGTTCGCCGCCGCCAACGACGGCAACATCAGCGTGCGGATCAACGACAACGAAGTCCTGTGTACCCCCACGTTGCACAGCAAGGGATTCCTGAAACCCGAGGACATTTGCACCGTCGACATGACCGGCAAACAGACCGCCGGTCACAAGCAGCGTTCCAGCGAAGCCTTGTTGCACCTGGAGATCTACAAAGCGCGTCCCGACGTCAAGAGCGTCGTCCACTGCCATCCACCTCATGCCACCGCCTTTGCCGTGGCCCGCGAGCCGATCCCGCAGTGCATCCTGCCGGAAGTCGAGGTGTTTTTGGGCGACGTCCCGATCGCTCGGTATGAAACGCCGGGTGGCCAGAAGTTTGCCGAAACCATCCTACCCTTTGTCAGCAAGACCAACATCATGCTGCTGGCCAACCACGGCACGGTCAGCTACGGCGAGTCCGTCGAGCGAGCCTATTGGTGGACCGAGATCCTGGACGCCTACTGCCGCATCCTGATGTTGTCGCGCCAGTTGGGTCGCGTCAGCTACTTTACAGAGGACAAGGAACGCGAGTTACTCGCCCTGAAGCAGCAATGGGGTTGGCAGGACCCGCGAAACACGCCCGAGTACGAGAACTGCGACGTATGCGCCAACGACATCTTCCGCAGCAGTTGGGAAGCCGCCGGCGTCGAACGCAAAGCCTTCGCCCCCCCGCCCCCCATGAAACCCGC